>CAZBRE010000060.1:0-12697 GCA_964494065.1 uncultured Alphaproteobacteria bacterium | reverse complement strand
GCGCGATGATCGAACAGCCGCTAAGCGCCGGAGCCGCAGCGATTTCCACACCGATTTCCACTGGCATGTCCACCGCCGGATACGAGAGCGAAGCCGAAGCGTCGACGATCGCGCTCGCGGCCCGGCTCGCGGGCGTGGCCGAGACGGGCGACGTGCTGGCTCTGGACGGCCCGCTCGGCGCCGGCAAGACCGTCTTCGCGCGCGGCTTCATCCGGGCGCTCACCAGTCCCGACGAGGAGGTCCCGAGCCCGACCTTCACCCTCGTCCAGGTCTATGAGGGCGCGGCCTGTCCGATCCACCATTTCGATCTCTACCGCATCGAAGCATCCGACGAGCTCTACGAGCTCGGCATCGAGGAAGCGTTTGCCGACGGCATCACCCTGATCGAATGGCCGGAGCGCGCCCGCGCTTTTGAGAGCGAACGCTGGTTGAACGTGGTCTTCGCCTTGGATGCCGCAAATCCCGACAAGCGGGCGATCGCGCTCCGCCCCGGCGCCGCCTGGCAAGCGCGCCTCGATGCGCTTGGTCTTGCCGCAGACGATGCCCGTGATGACTGACCGGCAAGCCCGTATCACGGCGCTCCTGAGCGAGGCAGGCTGGGGCGAGGCCGAACGCGACCCGCTGCCGGGCGACGCCTCCTTCCGCCGCTACATCCGCCTCCATGGCGGCCCGCGACCGGCGCTGCTCATGGATGCGCCGCCGCCGCAGGAGGACGTGCGGCCCTATGTGAAGATCGATCGGCACCTGCGCGCGCTCGGCTTCAGCCCGCCGGAGATCTTCGCCGAGGATATCGAGGCGGGTTTGCTGGTGATCGAGGATTTCGGCGACGAGACCTATACGCGGCGATTGGCGGCGGGCGGCGACGAGGCGGAGATGTACGCGCTCGCCACCGACGTCCTGATCGCGCTGCACCGCGCGGACAACGCCGCGGCGATCGATCTGCCGACCTATGACGAGGCGCGGCTTTTCCAGGAGGCGGCGCTGCTCGTCGACTGGTATCTGCCGGCGATCGCCGCGCAAGCGCCCCACCCGGAAATGCGCGCGGAGTATCGCGCGCTCTGGGCCGAGCTGATCCCGCTCGCCGAGGCCGTGCCGGCGACGCTCACCTTGCGGGATTTCCATGTCGACAATCTGATGTGGCGGGCCGGCCAGCGGGATTTGGCACGCTGCGGCCTGCTCGATTTCCAGGATGCGGTGATCGGCCCGGTCGCCTACGATCTGGTCTCGCTGTTGGAAGATGCCCGCCGCGACGTGCCCGAGCCGCTGATCGACGCCATGACCGAGCGCTATCTCGATGCCTTTCCCGCGCTGGACCGCGCCGATTTCGCCGCCGCCGCCGCCATGCTGTCGGCCCAGCGGAACTGCAAGATCATCGGCATCTTCACCCGGCTCTGCGTGCGCGATGGCAAGCCGATCTATCTCAAACACATCCCGCGCGTCTGGCGCTGGCTCGAACGCGACCTCGCCCATCCGGCGCTGGCGCCGGTGAGATCCTGGATCGACCGCATGATCCCGCCCGGCGAGCGCCGCATTCCCGACGTGCCGCCTTTGCCGCAAGCCTGATCGTCTGATAACTAGCTGATCCTATGACGACGTCTCCGCCGATCCGGATCGCGATGGTGCTCGCCGCAGGCTACGGCAAGCGCATGCGCCCGCTGACCGACAATCTGCCCAAGCCGATGATCCCGGTACTCGGCACGCCGATGATCGACCGCGTGCTCGATCATCTGGAGCGCGCCAAGGTCACGACCGCGGTCGTCAATCTCCACCATCTGGGCGAGAAGCTCGAAGCGCATCTGAGGGACCGCACCTCACCCGAGATCGTCTTCTCGCCGGAGACGGACCTGCTGGAGACCGGCGGCGGCGTGCGGCACGCGATCGACAAGCTGGGCGACAAGCCCTTCATCGTCGCCAATTCCGACACGGTCTGGCTCGACGGGCCGACCCCGGCACTGGAGCGGTTGCGCCACGCCTGGGACGGTCGGCGCATGGATGCGCTGCTGATGCTCTATCCGACGATCGCGGTGCCCGGCTACGAGGGCACCGGCGACTATTTCATGGACCCCGACGGGCGGCTGACGCGGCGCGGCGAGGGCGAGGTGGCGCCCTTCGTCTTCACCGGCGTCCAGATCCTCCATCCCAAGATCTTCAAGGATGTGGCCGAGGGCCGCTTCTCGCTCGTCCGCCTCTACGACCAGATCCAGGAGAGCGGCCGGCTCTTCGGCATGCGCCACGACGGCGAGTGGTACCATGTCGGCACGCCCCAGCTCCTCGCCAAGGTCGAGCGTGTCATGACCAGCGGTCCCGCCGCGCGGGAGTGGTTGTAAGCGTGGCTTAGGCGCCGTTTGCGCCGCTCGCTAGGCCGTCTTTTCGTCACGCCACAGAGCCCGAACCGTACGGTGGCTCACCGGATCGCCGGTGTTCCCGTCAATCAGCATCGGCTCGATGCGCTCGCCCGTGTCGCGGGAAACAAGCTCGAAGGGTGGCGGCCCGCCGGACGGAACATGACGGTTCGCCCAGCCGATCAGCGACAGCAGCACGGGGTAGAAGTCCTTGCCCGTTTCGGTCAGGCGGTACTCGTATCTGGCAGGTCTCTCGCTGTAGCGCTCCCGCCGCAGGACCCCGGCCGCTTCCAGCTTGCGCAGCCGGTCGGCCAGGACATGGCGGGTTACGCCCAGACGCTCTTGAAACTGCTCGAAACGGCGGATTCCCAGGAAACAATCCCGGAGGATCAGCATTGTCCAGCGGTCGCCGACCACCGAAAGGCCGCGGGCGACGGGACAGGCTTCCTTGCTCAGCTCATTCCAGCGCATGGCTCATTATAACGGCTATTGACAGGTTCCAAAAGAGAACTTACTACAGTAAGTTCTAAAAAGGAACTTTATATCGAGCGGACAACCCCTCTGGCTGGCGTGACTGTCGATGTCGTGGCTGTCGGGGGCGGTGTTCCGAGCGAACGGCCCACAGATGAGGCGACCCATGCACGACACCACTCTCCCCGACGCGAACCATGCGCTGAAGACCCGCACCTACGAATACGCCACCGCGTTGCTCGACACCGAGGCCGCGCTGACGATGACGGGTCTGGACTACATGCAGGCGCTCGCCTCGGGACGGATCAGTGCAAAGCCGTCGATGGCCGACACGATCGGAATGTCGCCGCCGTTCGACCTCGAATACGGCAAATGCGCGGTCGAAGCCGAGCCGGGCGACTATCTGATGAACCCGATGGGCGTCACCCATGGCGGCTTCGCGGCGACCTTGCTCGACTCCGCGATGGGCATCGCCGTCCATACGACGTTGCCGGTCGGCACCGGCTATACGACCGCGGAGCTGAAGATCAATTACACGCGCGCCATCATGCCCACGACCGGGCGCCTGCGCGCCGACGGCAGCGTGATCCATGCCGGCCGGCAGATGGCAACGGCGGAAGCGCGGCTGGTCGGCGTGGCCGACGGCAAGCTCTACGCACATGGCTCGACGACCTGCTTCGTGTTTCCACTGCAACGCCGGAAGGCCTGAGGCCATGGGCGTCCTTGTGGAAACCGAGCGGGCCGCCGCACCGCCGCGTAGTCGTGCGGATGACAGAGCGGCCGCCCGCGCCGCCAAGACCAAGGCGCTGCTGGAAGGCCCGATCGGGCCGACTTTGGCCCGATTGTCGGCGCCCAATGTGATCGCCATGATCGTCATGGCGGCCACCAGCATCGCGGAGGGCTACTTCGCCGGCCAGATGGGCGTGAGCGCCCTGGCGGGCCTGGCGCTCGTCTTTCCCTTCGTCATGCTGACCCAGATGCTGTCAGCCGGTTCCATGGGCGGCGCAATCTCCGCTGCGATCGCACGCGCACTCGGCGGCGGAGATGTGTCGCGCGCCGAGCGCCTGATGCTTCACGCCGTGATCATCGCCGCTGGCGCTGCGCTGGGCTCGGCGGTTTTGATTGCGCTCTTCGGCAGGCCGCTCTTCGCGCTTCTCGGCGGCGAGGGCGACGCGCTGGCCGCGGCCGCCGCCTATGCCGGCGTGTTCTTCCCCGGCTGCATCGCGCTCTGGCTGTGCCATTCGACGCTCAGCGTCGTGCGCGGGACCGGAAACATGGGCGTTCCGTCGCTCCTGCTGCTGTTGGTTTCGCTGGTCTCGATCCCCTTGTCGGGCGCGCTCGCGCTTGGCTGGGGACCGGTGCCGGCGCTCGGCATGGCCGGGCTCGCGGGCGGTATCGTCGGCGCCTACGCGATGGGAGCGGTCGTCGCGATCGCCTATGTCGGCCTCGGCAGAACCGGCTTGAGCCTGCGCAACACCTGGGCGCGCCTCGAGCGGGCTCTGTTCTGGGACATTCTTCGGGTCGGCCTGGTCGCTTCGCTCTCGGCAGTGCAGACCGTCCTGACCACCGTCGTCATGGTCGGCCTGGTCGGCCGGTTTGGTGAGAGCGCGCTGGCCGGCTACGGGCTCGGCGCGCGCCTGGAGTTTCTCATGATACCGATCGCCTTCGGTATCGGTGCCGCGATGACGGCGATGGTCGGCGCCAATATCGGTGCCAAACAGCGCGACCGTGCGCTGGCGGTCGCCTGGACGGGGTCGTTCAGCGCGGCGGCTATCGTCGGCGGGATCGGCATCGTCTTCGCCATATTCCCGGATCTCTGGCTCGGCATCTTCCTGGGCGCGGAGCAATCCGCTGCCTTGCAGGCCGGGCGCACCTACTTCCGGACCGTGGCGCCGTTCTACGCCTTCTTCGCCCTCGGACTGGCGCTCTACTTCGCGAGCCAAGGCGCCGGCAAGGTGTTGTGGCCGGTGCTTGGCGGGCTGGCCCGCATGGCGGTGGCCGTCGGCGGCGGCTTCGCGCTGGCGAGCTGGTTGGGATGGGGACTGGCGGGCGTGTTTGCGGCGATCGCCGCGGGCGTGTTCGTCTATGGTGTCATCACGGCAGCCGCGGTGAAGCTAACGCGCTGGCGCTAGACCGGCCGCGCGTGACCCGCAACCAACGTCGAAAGCTGTCTTGAAGACGCGACGTTGATTGCGGGCCTCAGGTATCCGTCGTGACGTGTCACGAAGGTTTAGGCGCGGTACTCACGATAGATGCAGCGATACTGGGTACGGCTCTCCAGCGCGCGGATCACGCGGGGGCCGTACTTGCGGCGGCAGTGGCGCCAGGCAGCGGCGGTCGGGCGCCAACCGAAGTAAACGCGCTTGTAGTGGCAGAGCGGGGCGCGGCCACGACGGAACGTCATGTGCGTGACCCGCTGTCCGCGACGCTGCGGGCAGCGCCAGTAGTTCCCGACGGGAACGAAGTTGTTGATGTCCTTGTTGCCATCCATGTTCAGCTGCCCCAGCGGAGCGACGTTGGTCGCGCCGGCGAGCGGCGTGGAAGTGTCGGCGGCATTCGCCATCGACAGGGTGGAAGCGGAAAGAACAATGACGGCGGCGGCGAGAGTTTTGATACGCATGTCAGATCTCCATGGGTTTGTCGGTATGATCAAGTGTTGACCCACCATGACATCGCTGACGCGAATGCGCAGTGACGGGGGTCACCGGTGTCGATTATGAATCGGGGTATTGCGCGATTCCGATTCGCGCCGTCGGCATGGGACTTTCCGGTGAACGGGTGGCGCACTAACCTGCGCGGACGATGCTGTACACAATCCCGCCGGAGCAGTCCTTCGTCGATGCGCTTGCGCGCGGGCTTCTGGCGCGTGCCGGCGACGATCCGCTCAAGCTTGCCGAACCTTTGATCCTGTTGCCGACGCGCCGCGCCTGCCGGGCGTTGCGCGAGGCCTTCCTGCGGCAGTCGGGCGGCGACGCTCTGATCCTGCCGCGCATGCGCCCGATCGGCGATGTCGACGAAGACGAGTTGGCCCTCGGCGAGGGGCTTACGGGCGAGCTCAGCGAGGTCGGCGGCGAGAGCGCGCTCGAGCTGCCGCCCGCGGTTCCCGAGCTCCGCCGTCGCCTGCTGCTTGCGGGCAAGCTGATCGAACAGTCGGCGGGCGCGCTCAATGCCGAGCACGCCGCCTGGCTTGCGGTCGAGCTCGCGCGCTTCCTCGACCGCGTCCAGACCGAGCGGCTGCCCTTCGCGGGCCTCCACGATCTCGTGCCCGAGGACTACGCCGAGCACTGGCAGACCGTGCTCGCCTTCCTCTCGGTGCTGGCCGAGGACTGGCCGGCGATGCTGGAGGCCGAAGGCGCGCTCGATCCCGCCGCCCGCCGCAACGCCGCGCTTGAAGCCATGACCGAGGCCTGGCGCGCCGAGCCGCCCGGCCATCCCGTCATCGCCGCCGGCAGCACCGGCAGCATCCCCGCCACAGCGGACTTGCTTGCGGTCATTGCCGGCTTGCCCGACGGCGCGGTCGTGCTGCCCGGCCTCGACCGGCATCTGGATGACGAGGCCTGGTCGCTGCTCCCCGACGATCCCGCGCATCCCCAGCACGGCCTCGCCCGTCTGCTCGCGCGTCTCGGCGCCGAACGCCAGGCGGTCGAAGACTGGCCATTGGGTGATATGGGTAATCAGGACGGTGACGGTGCGGCCGCCTCGTCGGAACGCGCCGCGCGCAGTCGCCTCGTTTCGGCCGCGCTGGCCCCGGCGGCGGCGACCGACGGCTGGCGCGCGCTCGCAGGACAGGGCCTGGAGGCGGGCTTGCGGAATCTCGTCCGGCTCGATGCCCTCAATCCCCGCGAGGAAGCCGCCGCCATCGCCCTGGTGATGCGGCAGACGCTGGAGACGCCCGGCCGCACCGCCGCGCTGGTGACGCCCGACCGCAACCTCGCGCGCCGGGTCGCGGCGGCGCTCGGCCGTTGGGGCATCGAGGTCGACGACAGCGCCGGCACGCCGCTCGGCGCCTCGCCGCCCGGCGCTTTCCTGCGGCTCACCGCTGACCTCGCCGCGGCCGATGCCGCCCCTGTCCCGCTCCTGGCCGCGCTCAAGCATCCGCTTGCCGCCGGCAGGCTGGCGCGGCCGGCCTTCCTTGCCAATGTGCGCGCTTTGGAACGCGCGGTGCTGCGCGGGCCGCGGCCGGCTCCGGGCTTCGATGGGCTCAAGACCGCGCTCGAACACGCCAAGACCGATCGCTATCGCACGCTCAAGACCTCCACGCTCGATGCGCTGACGGGTTGGATCGACGATCTCGCCGAGGCGCTGTCGCCGTTGACCGCCGCGATGGCCGAGCGCGAAGCGACCTTGCCGCAGCTCATGACCGCCCATGTCGCGGCGGCCGAAGCCCTCGCGGTGAGCGACACGGACGACGGCGGCGCGCGCCTGTGGGCCGGCGATGCGGGCGAAGCGGCGGCCGGCTTCGTCTCCGAGCTTTTCCAGGCCGCCGGCGATTTCGACGCGGTGCGGCCGGTCGAGTATCCGGCCCTCCTGGCGGCGCTCATGACGGGCCGCGTTGTCCGGCCGCGCTACGGCGCGCATCCGCGTCTCTCGATCTGGGGCCTCCTCGAAGCGCGGCTCCAGCGCGCCGACGTGATGATCCTCGGCGGCTTGAACGAAGGCGTCTGGCCTCCCGAGGCGGTTGCCGATCCGTGGATGAGCCGGCCGATGCAGGCGCGTTTCGGTCTGCCCCTGCCCGAGCGCCGCACCGGCCTGACCGCGCACGACTTCGCCCAGGCGATGGGGGCCGAGACCGTCATTCTCACCCGCGCTGCCCGGGTCGAGGGCGCGCCCACTGTGCCCTCGCGCTGGCTCGCGCGGATCGAGGCGGTGCTGCACGCAGTCCAGGGCACCGATCCGCTGGGCGACGAGGGCTCACCCTGGCCCGGCAGCACGATCATCGATTGGGCCCGCGCGCTTGATAAGCCGGCCGAACGCGTCGAGGTCAAACCGCCCGCGCCCAGGCCCCCCGTTTTCGCGCGCCCGCGCGGGCTGTCTGTCACGCAGGTCGAAACCCTGATGCGCGATCCCTACGCGCTCTACGCCCAGAAAGTGTTGCGGCTCAAGGCACTAGAACCAATCGATGCCGATCCGAGCGCGGCCGACCGCGGCCAGTTCATCCATCTGGCCTTGGAAGCGTTCGTCCGTGATTGGCCGGATGCGATCCCCGACGATGCCATACCTGACAACGCTTATGAGCAGCTCTTGGCGCGCGGCCGCGACGCCTTCGGCCCGGCGCTGGAGCATCCCGGCGTCTGGGCCTTCTGGTGGCCGCGTTACGAGCGTATCGCCGCCTGGTTCCTGGAGCGCGAGCGCGAACGCCGGGCGTCCCTCGCCGCCAGCGTCGTCGAGGTGAAGGGCGAGCACACCGTCGACGGCCTGGCCGGCCCCTTCGTGCTCAACGCCACCGCCGACCGCATCGACAAGCTCGTCGACGGCACGCTCGCCATCCTCGACTACAAGACCGGCGCGGTGCCGAGCAAGAAGGAGCTCGCGGCCGGCTTCGCCCCGCAACTGCCGCTCGAAGCCGCGATGGCGCAGGCGGGCGGCTTTCCCGGCGTGCCGGCCAGCGCGGTCAGCGAGCTTGCCTTCTGGCGCATGGCCGGCGGCGATCCGCCGGGCGAGATCAAGCCCGTCGCCGATCCCGAGCGCCATGCGCAGGAGGCGCTGGCGGGGCTCGCCGCACTCGTCGCCAGGTTCGACGATCCGGCGACGCCCTATCACGCGATCCCGCGCCCGGCCTACGCCCCGCGCTACACCGACTATGCCCATCTCGAGCGCGTCGCCGAATGGTCGGCGGGCGAGGAAGAGGCATGACGGTGGTGACCGCCGCCCCCAGTGGTGAGTCGGCCCGCGCCCGCGCGGTGGCAAGTCAGCGCGCGGCCTCCGATCCGCGCGCCTCGGCCTGGGTTGCCGCCTCGGCGGGCACCGGCAAGACTCGCGTGCTGACCGAGCGCGTGCTGCGCCTGTTGCTCGACGGCACCAAGCCCGAGCACATTCTCTGCCTTACCTTCACCAAGGCCGCCGCGGCCGAGATGGCGACGCGCCTGTCGCGCAATCTGAGCGCCTGGGCCGTCATCTCCGATGCCCAGCTCTCCACCGCGATCGAGGACCTGACCGGCGAGATGCCCGACGACGATCGTCTGCGCGCGGCGCGGCGGCTCTTCGCGCGTGTGCTCGACGCGCCGGGCGGCATCAAGATCCAGACCATCCACGCCTTCTGTCAGGCGCTTCTGAAGCGCTTTCCGGTCGAGGCCGAGGTGGCGCCGCATTTCACCGTGCTCGAAGAGCGCGACGCGCTCGATCTCCTGGGCGAGGTCCAGCGCGCGCTGCTTGCCACCGCCATGCCCGGCCCCGGCCACGACCCCGCGATCGCGTCCGCGCTCAGCGCCGTCACCGGACACGCCAGCGAAGCCGGCTTCGCCGAGCTGGTCGCCGAGCTCACCCAGGCGCGCGGCCAGCTCCGCCGGCTGGTCGATGCCGTCGGCGGCATCGCCACGCTGGAAGACGCGATCTTCGCCGGCCTCGACGTCGACCCCGAAGACGACCGCGACACGGTGCTGACCCCCGCATCGCTCGACGGCGCCTTCGACGGCCCCGGCCTCCGCCGTGCGGTCGAGGCGATGCTGGAGAAGGGCGGCAAGACCGATCAGACGCACGGGAGCCTGATCGCCGCCTGGCTCGACGACCCGGCCGGACGCAACGCGCGTTTCGAGGATTACGAGCGCGCCTTTTTCACCAATGATGGACCGCGCCGCACGCGGCTCATCACCAAGCCTGCCCTCGCCGAAGCGCCCGGCGCCGACGCGGTGCTCGCCGCCGAAGCCGACCGCATCGCCGCCGTCCGCGCGCGGCTCGATGCGGTCACCGTAGCGCGGGCGAGCGCCGGCCTCATGCGGCTCGGCGCCAAGATGCTCGACGACTACGCCGCGCGGAAGGCGATCGGCGCGCTGCTCGACTTCGACGATCTCATCATCAAGGCGCGCGGCCTGCTCGCCGAGCGCGCGGCCGCCGCCTGGGTGCTCTACAAGCTCGACGGCGGCATCGACCACATCCTGATCGACGAAGCGCAGGACACCAACCAGGACCAATGGGAGGTCGTGAAAGCGCTGTCGGAGGAATTCTTCGCCGGCGAGGGGCGCTACGCCGAGCGCGCGCCCGACCGGCCCCGCACGGTCTTCGCGGTGGGCGACGTCAAGCAGTCGATCTTCAGCTTCCAGGGCGCCGACCCCGATGGCTTCGCAGACATGCGCGCCTATTTCGACGACAAGATCACGAGCGCCGGTGAGGCGTTCCGCGAGGTCGGGCTCGACGTCTCGTTCCGTTCGACCTCCGCCGTGCTGCAGGCGGTCGATGCGGTCTTCGCCGGGACCGCCGCGCGCGACGGCGTGTCGGAAGCGCCGGTCAAGCACATCCCCGAACGCGCGGATGCGGCAGGCCTCGTCGAACTCTGGCCCTCGGTCAAGCCGCGCGATACGGAGGACGAGGATCCGTGGACGCCCCCCGTCGAGCGCACCGCAGCCGATGCGCCGCGCGCGCGCCTTGCAAGCGAGATCGCCGCGACGGTGCATCGATGGATCGCGAGCGGCGAGCGCCGCGAGTCGACCGGTGCGCCAATCCGCCCGAGCGACGTCATGGTGCTGGTGCGCCGCCGCCGCGGCTTCGTGGAGGAGCTCGTGCGCGCGCTGCGCCGGCTGGAGGTGCCCGTTGCCGGCGTCGACCGGCTCGTCCTCTCCGACCAAATCGCGGTGATGGATCTGGCCGCGCTTGCCCGTTTTCTGGCCCTGCCCCAGGACGATCTCACACTGGCCGCCCTTCTGAAGAGCCCGCTGATCGGGCTCAATGAAGACCAGCTCTTCGCGCTCGCCTATGACCGCGGGGACGAAAACCTCTGGGCCACGCTGACGCGCCGCGCCGGGGACGATGACGCGTTCGCCCAGGCGCATGGCGCGCTCGCCGATCTTCTCGCCCGCGCCGATTTCGCGCCACCGTTCGAGCTCCTGGCGCGCGTCGTCGAGGCGACCGGCGGCCGCGCCGCCTTCGCCGCGCGGCTCGGTCACGAGGCGGAAGATGCGGTCGATGAGTTCCTTTCGCTCGCCCTCGACTACGAGCGCGCGCACACGCCGTCGCTGCAGGGCTTTCTCCATTGGCTCGATGCCGGTGAGACCATCGTCACCCGCGACCTCGAACAGGGCGAGCGCGACGAGGTGCGGGTGATGACCATTCACGGCTCGAAGGGCCTGCAGGCGCCGATCGTCTTCCTCGCCGATACGATGGCGCTGCCGCCGACGCGCACGCCGCTCATCCTGTGGCCCGGACCGCGTGGACCCCGCGCGCCGATCTGGGCGCCGACCCGCCGGCTCGAGCGCTCGCTCGACGACGGCGCGCGCGCGGCGATCGATGCCAAGCGGTTGGAGGAGTACCGCCGCCTGCTCTATGTCGCGATGACCCGCGCCGAGGACCGGCTCTATGTCTGCGGCTGGGAAACCCAGGTGAAGCCGAAGGAGGCCTGCTGGTATCACTTGATCGAGGCGGGGCTTGCGGGGGAAGGCGCGCCCGCCACGTTCGATTTCGGCGGCGGCTGGGCGGGCGAAGGCAGGCGCATCGTCACCGGCACGCCCAAGCCGCCTCACGCCGCCGAAACCGCGCAGGAAAAAATCGAGCCGCTGCCCGACTGGGCGTCGCGCCTGCCGGCGCCCGAGCCGATCCCGCCACGCCCCTTCGCGCCCTCGCAGCCGAGCGAGGACGACCCGCCGGTGCGCACGCCCCTCGGCGCCGACGATGGCGCGCGCTTCCGCCGTGGGCTCATCATCCACCGCCTGTTGCAGTCGCTGCCCGACCTGCCGCCGGGCAAACGCGTCGTCGCTGCCAAGCGCTTCCTCGCCCGGCCCGGCCACGGACTCGACGCGGCCGCCCGCGAGGCGCTGCTGGCCGAGACCATGGCGGTGCTCGAGGCGCCCGAGCACGCCGCCCTGTTCGGTCCCGGCTCCGTCGCCGAAGTGCCGGTGACCGGCGTGATCGGCGACCAGGTGATTTCCGGCCAGGTCGACCGGCTCTGCGTCACCGCCGAGGCCGTCACCATCCTCGACTACAAGACCAACCGGCCGCCGCCCGAGCGGATCGAGGAGGTCGCCCCCCTCTATCTCCGCCAGATGGCGGCCTACCGCGCGGTGCTGCAAAAGGTCTATCCGGGCCGCGAAGTGCGGGCGGCGCTTCTCTGGACCGATGGCCCAAGTCTCATGGTTTTGCCCGACGAGGCGCTCGACCGCCACCTGCCCTAAGTTGCTCTGTGGGCAAAAAAGCCCTTAATTTCATTGGCTTTTTAGGCATATCCACAGGGCAATTCATCTCACCTTGACCTGTCAAAATTAGCTTCCTAGATTCGCATGACGTTTCGCGGCGGTCGTCCCGTCGCCCGGCATCTAGGGGAAAGATATGAGCACGACGAAGGTTACCGACGGTTCGTTTGAGGAAGACGTTTTGAAGTCGGAGCAACCAGTCCTGGTCGATTTCTGGGCCGAGTGGTGTGGGCCCTGCAAGCAGATCGCGCCAGCGCTCGACGATCTGGCCACTGATCTCGGCGACAAGGTTACGGTCGCCAAGCTCAACATCGATGAGAACCCGGGCACGCCGCAGAAGTACAATGTGCGCGGCATCCCGACGCTGCTTCTGTTCAAGGACGGCCAGGTGGCCGCGCAGAAGGTCGGCACGCTGCCCAAGTCGAAGCTTTACGAGTGGGTCGAGTCGGTCCTCCAGGACGCCGCGGCGTAAGCTCGGACCAGACCCAGAATTCTTCCGGAGCCCCGCCCAGTGGCGGGGCTTCGTGCGTCGGGGCTCATCTCATCCGT
>CAZBRE010000059.1:3681-23802 GCA_964494065.1 uncultured Alphaproteobacteria bacterium | reverse complement strand
CGCGGGCGTCGCTTTGGATGCCGTATTGCGGGATCGGGTAGCGGAGGCCGTTCTTCGACAAGCGCGCCATGCCCTCGATGATGCCGGACAGGAAACGCGGCGGCAGCGCCATCAGGAGCTCGTCTTCCAAAACCCCGCCGTAGCGGCGCTCGGCATAGCAGGGGATCGAAAGGCTGGGCTCGCCCGTCGTAAGCGCCCGGCCCCATGAATCCGCGCAGGCGCTCTCGCCGACGCAGCCCCATTCGAGCTTCTTGTAGCCGGTCCATTGCAGGCCGTTGATCAGGATGATCATCTGCGCCGGCGTCGCATAGATGAGCGCGATGTCGGGCGGGTCGAGCCGGCCGGAGGCGAGCGGCGACACCGCCATCGCCTTGAAGCGGCCGTAGGGCACGACGTCCATTGCCGCCTGATGCTCGGCGGCGTCGCCCTCGCCTTCGAACCAGACGCCGGCCATGTGCCGGCCCGAGCGCCACTCCTCGTCCTGCGGGCGGAGGCCCAAAACGGCGCCGCACTGCGCGCCGACGAGGTCGTCCATCGTGATGCCGACGGTCCAGCCGAGCCGGCAGCATTGCGCCACGACCTGGTCGGTGGTGTGGATCGCGCTCGGCCGGCGGATGCGCGGAATCGCCTCCATCTCCTCCACCGTCTCGAACATCTTCATGCCGATCGGCGTGGTGCGGAGACGCAGATAGGTGTTGAGGCCTTCGATCAGCTTGGGCCAGTCGTATGCGGTGGGTTCGGCAGTGTCGGGCATGTATCTACTCCGCTGCCTGCACCGTCTCGCCTTCCGGCGCCGTGTAGGCCTTGATGAGCTCGGCTTCGTGCGCCTTGGCCTTGGTGATGTTGGCCGCCTTGACCGGGCCGAAGCCGCGGATGAGGTCGGGGATCGAGGCGAGCTCGACCGCCATGGCGTGCTTGGCCGGCTCCAGATGCTCGAGCACGGTGGCGATCGTTGCCTCGTATTCGGTGATCAGCGCGCGCTCGGTCTTGCGCTCGGGGTGATAGCCGAAGATGTCGAGCCTGGTGCCGCGCAGCCCCTTCATCCTGGCGAGCAGCGGGAAGGCGATGCGGGCCAGCATGCGGAAGGGCCGCTTGGGCGGGCGCTTGCCGTCGCTGCCGCCGCCGAGGGTCGGCGGGGCCAGATGCCAGGTGACCTTGAGGTTGCCGTCGAAGGCCGCGGCGAGCCGGTCCTGGAAGCGGCCGTCGGTGTAGAGCCGCGCCACCTCGTACTCGTCCTTGTAGGCGAGGAGCTTGTAGTAGTAGCGCGCGACCGCCTCGGTCAGGTCGGTCTTGCCCTTGGCCGCTTTCGCTTCCGCCGCACGGACCGTCTCGACGAGGCCGGTGTAGCGTGCGGCATAGGCAGCGTCCTGGTATTGGGTGAGCTGCTCGACGCGCCGGGCGATCACCTCGTCGAGCGTCTGGGCAATCGTGTCGCCGCTCTTGGGCTTCATGGCGTCGAGCAGCGCCTCGACCGCTTCCGGGTCATGGGCGGCAATGCGGCCCATGCGGAGCGCGTGCAGGTTGCTCTCGACCGCGACGGCGTTCAGGCGGAAGGCCTCCTCGATCGCCTCGAGGCCGATCGGGATCAGGCCCTTCTGGATCGCGTAGCCGAGCATGAAGGTGTTGGAGGCGATCGCATCGCCGACGAGAGCGGCGGCGAGCTTGTTGGCATTGAAGGAGAAGACATGGTCGGCGCCGACCGTGTCCTCGACCATCGAGCGCAGACGCGCGGTCTCGAAGCTGAAGGTGCGGTCGACGACCGAGGCGCCGGTGATGGTCTTGTGCTCGTTAAGCAGTACGGAGGTCCGGCCCTTGGCCATCGTGTCGAGGGCGCTGCCGGTGCTGGCGACCAGCGCATCGGCGCCGATCACAAGGTCGGCGCCGCCGGCCGAGATGCGGTTGGTGTCGAGGTCCGTGGTCGCATCGGCAATGCGGATGTGGCTGACCACTGCGCCGCCCTTCTGCGACATGCCGGTCATGTCGAGGATGGTGCAGCCCTTACCCTCGATATGCGCGGCCATGCCGAGGATGGCGCCGACGGTGATGACGCCGGTGCCGCCGATGCCGGTGACGAGCACACCGTAGGGCTCATTCGATCGTGCGCGTTCGGGCGCGGGCGGATCCTTGAGCTCGCTCAGGGTCGGCATCTTGGCGCGCTTGGGCCGGCCGCCCTCGACGCTGACGAGCGCCGGGCAGAAGCCGTTCAGGCAGCTGTAGTCCTTGTTGCAGGAATGCTGGTCGATCGTGCGCTTCTGGCCGAACTCGGTGTCGAGCGGCACGACGGAGAGGCAGTTCGACTGCTCCACGCAGTCGCCGCAGCCCTCGCAGACCTCCTGGTTGATGAAAATGCGTTTGTCGGGATCGGGGAAGGTGCCGCGCTTGCGACGGCGGCGCTTCTCCGCGGCGCAGGTCTGGTCGTAGATGAGCGCGGAAACGCCCGGCCAGTCGCGCAATTCGCGCTGCACCTCGTCGAGGTCGCGGCGGTGGTGGAAGGTGACCCCCGGCGCGAAGTTCGAGCCGATCGGATACTTGTCCGGCTCGTCGGAGACGACCGCGATCCGATCGACGCCCTCATCGGCGACCTGGCGCGAGATCATCGGCACGGAAAGCGGGCCGTCGACGGGCTGGCCGCCGGTCATCGCGACCGCGTCGTTGAAGAGGATCTTGTAGGTGATGTTGACGCCCGAGGCCTTGGCCGCGCGGATCGCCATCAGTCCCGAGTGATAGTAAGTGCCGTCGCCCAGCGACTGGAAGACGTGGTTGGTTGTCGTGTGCGGCGCCTGGCCGATCCAGGTCGCACCCTCGCCGCCCATATGGGTCCAGCCATAGACGTCGCGGTCCATCCAGACGGCCATGAAGTGGCAGCCGACGCCGCCGACGGCGCGGCTGCCCTCGGGCACGCGTGTCGAGGTGTTGTGCGGGCAGCCGGAGCAGAAATAGGGTGTGCGTGCGACGATGGCTTCCGAGCCCGTATGCCCGCCGATGCTGTCGAGGAAGGCCATGCGTTCGGCGAGCGCGCCGTCCTCGCTGTGCATCGCCAGCAGGCGCTTGCCGATGAGGCGCGCAAGCTGCTCGGGCGTGTGGGTGCCGTAGGGCGGCAAGAGCTCGGCGCCGCTCTCGTCGGTCTTGCCGATGATGCGCGGGGCCTTCTCGCGCGTGTTGTAAAGCAGCTCCTTCATCTGGGTCTCGATGAAGGCGCGCTTTTCTTCGATCACGAAGACTTCTTCGAGGCCCTTCGCCAGGGTCTGCGCGATGTTGGGTTCCAGCGGCCAGATCATGCCTAGCTTGAGCAGCCGGATGCCGAGGGCTTCGGCGCGCTTGTCGTCGATACCGAGGATACGGAGCGCGCGACGCACGTCGAGATAGCTCTTGCCGGCGGTGACGATGCCCAGGCGCGCCTTTGGCGCGTCGAGCACGATCTTGTTGAGCCCGTTGGCGCGGGCATAGGCCTTGGCGGCCTCGAGCTTGTACTTGTACTGGCGCGTCTCGGCCGGGATGGCGAGCTCGCCGACGCGCGTGCTCATGCCCCCCTCGGGGATTTCGAGGTCGCGCGGCTTGATGATCTTGGGCTCGTCGGGATCGAGGGTGAGCGTGCCCGAGGCCTCGACCGTGTCGGCCTCGGTCTTGTAGCCGACCCAGAGCCCGCAGGTGCGCGAGAGCCCGAAGCCGAGCAGACCCATCTCGATGAATTCGCTCATGCCCGCCGGATAGATCACCGGCATCAGCGCGTCCATGAAGCTGAACTCGCTGGGCAGGGCGAAAGCGGAAGAGGTGGCGCCGTGGTCGTCGCCGACGATGGCGAGCACGCCGCCCTTCTCAAAGGCGCCCGCCTGGTTGCCGTGCTTGAAGGCGTCCATCGAGCGGGCGAGGCCCGGGCCCTTGCCGTACCAGATACCGAAGACGCCGTCGTATTTTGCGCCGGGGAAGACGTTGACCTCCTGGGTGCCCCAGATCGAGGTCGCCGCGAGATCCTCGTTCACGCCGGGCACGAAGGTGATGTTGTGCTGTTTCAAGAGCGCTTTGACGCGCCACAGCTCCATGTCGTAGCGGCCGAGCGGCGAGCCGCGATAGCCGGAGATGAAGCCCGCGGTGTTCAAGCCCGCGGCCGCATCGCGTTTCTGCTGTTCGATCGGCAGACGGACGAGGGCCTGCAGGCCGGACATGAAAACCTGGCCGCGTTCGGCCAGATACTTGTCGTCGAGGGTGACAACATTCGACGTCATTCAATACCTCCGAGGGTGCTTGGCCCCGTCGCCCCACTTCGGCGATAGGGACCTGGCCGGAAGCGCGCGACGCGATCGGTCAAGCGGCGGATGTCCCGGCCGTCATGCTGATATCCCGGCCTCGCGGAGGTGTTTGCACTCGGCCTCCGAGAAGCCGGCTTCCATAAGGACCTTATCCGTATGCTCGCCGTATTTGGGCGGAAAGGCAACGTCGCGTTTTGCATGGGCCATATCCACCGCCATGGGTTGCATGCGGATTTCCTTGCCGTCCGGCAGATGCGTGCGCGTGAGCTTGGACGCGATCGCCGGCATCTCGCGCGCTTGCGGCACGGTGTTGATGCGCGCGTTCGGGATGCCGGCGGCGGCGAAGTCGGCCTCGACCTCGTCCGTGGTGCCGCTCGACGCGGCTTCGCTCAGCTCCTTATAGATCGCGTGGCGGTCGGCGTAGCGCTGTTCGTTCGTCGTGCGGTTCTCGCGCGCGAGGCCGGTGAAGCGCGGGATCGCGGTCAGGCGCCGCCACTGCGTG
Organism: uncultured Alphaproteobacteria bacterium; assembly: GCA_964494065.1. Classification (GTDB taxonomy): domain Bacteria; phylum Pseudomonadota; class Alphaproteobacteria; order JAPULJ01; family JAPULJ01; genus DATKZM01. Next base: position 19,053 of record CAZBRE010000059.1, on the reverse strand, counting down.
TTCGAGCCCATCGCCATGTAGATGAAGCCGTCGCTGGTCGGATAGACGTTGGTCGGGATGAACTTGCGGTGCGCGTTGCCCCAGCGCGAATACTCTTCGGGATCGGCGTCGAAATCGATCAGCGGCAGGGTGGTGATGAGCCACGAGGCGGCGGCCTGCGTCATCGAGACGTCGATGCGCTTGCCTTCGCCCGTTTCCGCCTGTTCGGCCAGGCCGAGCATGACGTTGGCATAGACCTCGTCGCCGGCCTTCAAGTCGATGATCGGGATGCCCGAGAGTGTCGGCGGGCCGTCGGGGAAGCCGGTCGTCTCCATGAAGCCGGTCTGCGCCTGGATCGCCGGATCGTAGCCCGGCGTCTTGGGGTAGTCGGGCCCCATCGCCGAGATGCCGGCCCAGATGAGCTTGGGGTTGATCGCCGACAGCGTCTCGTAGTCGATGCCGAAGGGCTCGTAACGGCCGGGCAGGGTGTTGCAGCAGAAGACGTCGACCTCGAGCTCGCGCACGATCTTATGCAGCGCTTCCCGGCCCTCTTCCGATTTCAGATTGAGCGCGATCGCCTCCTTGCCGCAGTTGGGCGCGACGAAATAGGAGTGGCGGTCGTCGTCGAGCACCTTCGAGCCGATATACCGGTTCGGGTCGCCCGGATGGGCGTCGCCATCGAGCGGCGTCGACTCGAGCCGGATCACCCGCCAGCCCAGATGCACGAAGCGCAGCGTCGCGTAGGTCATGGAGAGCGCCTGCTCCATGGAGAGCACGGTGCGGGGTTTCAACGATCACGTCTCCCGTTCTTGGGTCTCTGCGGAGGCATCCGTGCTCAACTGAGCACCTACTCCGCCGCCTGGCGCTGGCGCTGCTCGCGCTCGTAGAGGCCGCGGGCGAGCTTCTCGGGCGAGACCGGCGGGTGGTCGATGCGTACGCCGGTGGCGTTGTAGACGGCGTTGCCAACGGCCGGCGCGATCACGATCGTCGGCAGCTCGGCAATGCCCTTGGCGCCCGCCGGGCCCTCCTTGTCCATGGTCTCGATGAAGGTCATGTCGATGCGCGGCATTTCCGGCGCGGTGAAGAGGTGATAGTCGCGGAAGAACGGGTTCTTCACGATGCCGTTCTCGATCTTCAAATCTTCGGAGAGGGCGTAGCCGAGACCCATGGCGATGCCGCCCTCGATCTGGCCCTCGAGGCCGGTCAAGTTGATGACGCGGCCGACATCCTGGACCGACCAGACGGTCTCGACCTCGACCTCGCCCGTAAAGGTATCGACGATCACCTCGGCAACGTGGACGGCGTTCGAATAGGCGGCCGACATGTCGCCGACATGGTTCTCGTCCTCGGACTCGGTGGGCGGCTCGTAATAGTCGGACTGGATGACGAGCTGCGCGTCCTCGCCGGCGAAATGCATCTGGCGAAGGAGCCGGTCGAGCGGCATGACGGCGACGCCGTCCTCAGCCTGCACGACATGGCCGCCGCGGAGATCGAGCGCGTCGGCGGAGACGTTCGACTGCTTGGCCGCCGCGTCGAGGATCTGGGCCTTGGCCTTCTGCGCCGCGCGCTGGGCCGACTTGCCGGCGATATAGGTGGTGCGGCTGGCATGCACGCCGACGTCCCAGGGCCCGGTCGCGGTGTCGTTGGCGACGATGGTGACGTCGCGCATCGGGATGCCGAGCTCCTCGGCCATGATCTGCGCGATCACCGTGTCGATGCCCTGGCCGATTTCGCTGGCACCGGTGATGACGGTGATGCGGGCGTAGTCGTCCATCTTGATGATGGTGCCGCAGCCGTCGGATTTGTGGATCTTGGCGCCGCCGGCATTGTGCAGCGAGGCGGCGATACCGATGCCGCGCTTGTAGCGCTCGGGGCTGTCCCAGCCTTGCCGGTACTTGGCCCACTTCGCAAGAAAGTCCGACTTCTCCGCCGCGGTATTGAGGCAGCCGACGAGATCGATGCAGCCTAGGTTGGAGCCCTGCGGCGTGATTTCGTCGGGCTCGTTGGCGTTCTTCAGGCGGAACTCGAGCGGGTCGAAGCCGCCGATCTCCGCCATCTTGTCCATATGCGTCTCGATCGCCCAGGTCGCCTGGACGTTGCCGTAGCCTCGGAACGAGCCGGCGAAGGGGTTGTTCGTGTAGACCGCCTTGGCGCTGTAGTGGATGTGCGGCACCTTGTAGTGCGAGGTGATGGTCCGCATCGTCACATAGGGCGTGGTCGCGCCCCATGAGGTGTAGCCCCCGTTGTTCAAGAGCGTGTCGACCTCGCGAAACGTAAGCGTGCCGTCCTTCTTCATGCCCGCCTTGATCTTGAACTCGACCGGTTGGCGGGTCGGCGAGGCGATGAACTCCTCCTCGCGGCTGAAGATGAGCTTGACCGGGCGGCGCGTCGCCTTGGCGAGCAGCACGCAGATCGGCTCATAGGGATAGACGTCGAGCTTGGAACCGAAAGCCCCGCCGACCGGCGGCTGGACGATGCGCACGTCGCCCGGATGCATGCCGAGCGAGGGGGCGATGTCCATCTTCATGATGAACGGGTACTGGCTCTGCGAGTAGAGCGTGACGCGGCCGTCGGGGTCGATATCGGCGACGGCGCAGGACACACCCATATTGCAGTGGGTGACGTAGTGGACGTTGTAGTCGCCCTCGACGATGAAATCGCTCTCCGCCTTGCCTTGCTCGATGTCGCCGTGGTCGAAGTGATGCGCCATGGCGATGTTGTCAGGCCGCTCCTCGTGGATGACGGGGGCGCCGTCCTTCAGCGCATCCTCGCATTCGAAGACGGTCGGCAGATCCTCGTATTCGACCGTGATGAGCCGCAGCGCCTCGTCGCAGGCCTCCTCGCTCTCGGCGGCGACGGCGGCGATCTCGTCGCGGATGCAGCGCACCCGGTCCTTCTTCAGCGGCGGATTGTCCTTCAGGACGCCGATGCCGAAATCGGGCGTGTCGGCGCCGGTCAGCACGGCATGGACGCCGGGCACCTGTTTCGCCTTTTCGGTATCGATCCGAAGGATCTTCGCGTGAACCCGGTCGGTGCGCAGGATCTTGCCGTAGAGCATGCGCGGCAGGACCATGTCGTTCACGTAGCGCGTGCGGCCGGTCGCCTTGTCGGGCGCGTCCATCTTGCGCACGCGCTTGCCGATGATGGTGTCCTTCTCGATGATCTTGGTCATGGAGCGGGTTCCCTAGCGCATGAGGTCGTTAGTTTTCAGGCGGTGGCCGTTCGCCCGGCGGCGATGACGGCGTCGATGATCTTCTTGTAGCCGGTGCAGCGGCAGACATTGCCTTCGAGGCCGCGCCGGATCTCGTCCTCCGACATGTTCGGATTGCGGTCGAGCAGATAGCGGATCTGCATGATCATGCCGGGCGTGCAGAAGCCGCACTGCACCGCGCCGTGCTCGATGAAGGCGTCCTGCACGGGATCGATGCCGTCGCCGGTCCACAAGCCCTCGACGGTCAGAACGTCGCGGCCTTCGAGATCGACCGCGGGCATGAGGCAGGAATTGAGCGACTGGCCGTCGACGATCACCGTACAGGCGCCGCATTCGCCCTCGCCGCAGGCGAGCTTGGCGCCGGCGAGATCGAGGCGCTCGCGCAAGACGGAGAGCACCGAAGCGCCGACCGGCACCGAGACGCGGGTCGCCCGGCCATTGAGCGTGAATGTGACGTCAACCTGCAGCGGCATGTCCGAGCTCCTGCATGAGATAGGCGCGGGCGAGGCGGCGGCGATACCAGGCCGAGCCGCGATGGTCGTCGATCGGCGCGATTTCATTATCTAAAGTGTCGATCGCGCTCTCCACCAACGCATCGTCGATGGTCTTGCCCTCCAGCGCTGCCTCGGTCTTGCGCGCGCGGAGCGGCGTGGGTGCCACGGCCCCCAGCGCGAGCCGCACGTCGCGCAACGTTCCACCCTCGACATAGGCAGCGAATCCTAAGGAAACCAGGGCAATTTCAAGCGCCGGCCGCGGGCCGGTCTTGGCGAAGCCGCCGTAGAAATTAGCGCCCGGAACCGCGAATTCGACCCCGGTGATGAGTTCCTGCGGCGCGATCACGGTCTTGCCGGGGCCGGTGAAGACCTCGGCAATCGGCACGGTGCGCGTCTCGACCTTGCCGGCCTTCTTGGAGGTGAGCGAGACCTCGGCGTCGAGGCAGAGCAGCGGGACCACGAAATCGGCCGCGGGCGAGGCGTTGGCGATATTGCCGCCGACCGTCGCCGCATTGCGAATTTGTACGCTTGCGAACTTATCGGCCGCGATTCGAAGCAGCGGGACGGTCTTGGCCAAGTCCGCGTTCTCGAGCACCTGGGTCATCGTGACGAGCGCGCCAAGACGGACCCGGCCGGCCTGCACCTCGATGCCGCGCAGCTCGGGAATGTTCTTTATGTTGACGAGGCGCTTGCCGACCGCGCGGCCCGGTTCGTCCTTCTGCACCCAGAGGTCGGTGCCGCCGGCAACGCAGGTCGCGGCGCCATCGGCCAGCGCTTCGAGCGCTTCACCGAGCGATCCGGGCGCAGCGTATTCCTCGATCGCCGGCGGCCGCTGCCATTGGGGTAGGGTCATAGATTCGTCTCCGCCGCACAAATCTTCCCTCCCCCTCGATGAGGGAGGGTCAGGATGGGGGTGACACCATGTTGCTGCCGCGCCGAAGGCGCGATCTTGATGATCGGTCCCCCTCCCCCTACCCCCTCCCACCAGGGGAGGAGGGATATTTTCTTATTTGACCTACTGCTCATGCCATATCCGCCTAGAACCGCATCGGTTCCTGGTAGCGGCCGAAGGCTTCCGTCAGCACGGCGGTGATCTCGCCGACCGACGCGTAAGCCTTCACCGCGTCCATGATCGCGGGCATGGTGTTGGCGTCGCCCTCGGCCGCGGCCTTGAGGTCCGCCAGCGCCTTGTCGACGGCGGCCTGGTCGCGGGTGGCCTTGACGTCGTTGAGGCGGGCGATCTGCCGGTCGGTGTCTTCCTTCTTGTAGGGATGCATTTCGACCTCGGGCTCGTCCTCCTCAATCTCGTAGCAGTTGACGCCGACCTTGCGGTATTCGCCGGTCTCGAGATCCTTCTGGTGCTCGTAGGCCTGCTTGGAGACGTGCGCCTGGATCTCGCCGTCGGCGATCATCTTGACGATGCCGCCCTTGTCGTCGAGCTCGTCCATGATGCGCACCATCTCGGCTTCCATCTGGTTCGTCAGCGTCTCGACGTAGTAGGAGCCGGCGAGCGGGTCGACCGTGTCGGTCATCCCCATCTCCTCGATCAGGAGCTGCATGGTGCGGAGCGAGATGCGCTGGGCCTTCTCAGACGGGATCGTGTAGGCCTCGTCGTAACAGCAGAGCGCGATGGTCTGGGCGCCGGAGAGCACGCAGCCGAGCGCATAGTATGCGCCGCGCATGATGTTGTTTTCCGGCTGCTCGATGGTGAGGCCCGCGCCGCCGCCGCCGGCGATCATGCGCAGCCACATCGATTTCGGGTTCTTGGCGCCGTACTTGTTCTTGACGATCTTCGCCCACAGGCGGCGGCCCGCGCGGAACTTGCAGACCTGCTCGAAGAATTGGCCGAAGATGTTGTAGTTGAACGACATCCGGTAGGCGAACTCGTCAATGTCGAGCCCGCGCTTGAGGACCTCGTCGAAGTAGGCGCTGGCGATGGCGAAGCCGTAGGCCATCTCCTCTGTCGGCGTCGCGCCCGATTCGCGGATGTGATAGCCGCAGACCGAGACGGGCGAGTAGAGCGGCGCGTGCTTGGCGCAATATTCCATCGTGTCGGCGACCAGCCGCACCGACGGCTCGACCGGATAGATCCAGGTGCCGCGGCCGACGAACTCCTTCAGGATATCGTTCTGGCAGGTGCCGCGGAGCTTGGAGAGATCGAAGCCGCGCTTCTCGGCCATCGCCAGATACATCGCGATCATGATCGCGGCGGTGCCATTGATGGTCAGCGAGACGGTGATGTTCTCGATGTCGATGCCGTCGAAGGCGATCTCGACGTCCTTCAGCGTGTCGATCGCCATGCCGACCCGGCCGACCTCGCCGCCCGCCATCGGATCGTCGCTGTCGTAGCCGCACTGGGTGGGCAGATCGAAGGCGACGTTGAGCCCGGTATTGCCGGTCTCGATCAGATACTTGAAGCGCTTGTTCGTGTCCTCGGCGTTGCCGAAGCCGGTGTACTGGCGCATCGTCCACGGCCGCTTGCGGTACATCATGTCGTGGATGCCGCGCGTGAACGGGTATTCGCCCGGCTTGCCGATCCCGTCGGGAGCGCCGTCGTCGGGTAGGCGGGTCGCTTCCACGTCCTCTTCGGTATAGATCGGCTTGATCTCGATGCCCGACTCGTTGCGGCGGGTATCGGCGTCCGGTTTACGCTGCACGTTCAAGGGTCTTCTCCTTGATGAAATCGACGATCTCATGGAGCTTCGAGCCGGTGTTGAACACCGCATCGAGCCCGATCTTGCGCAAGGCATCGTGGTCCTCGCGGGGCACGTTGCCGCCGATCACCCAGAGGCGGTCGTCGAGCCCGTATTCCTTCAGCAGTTCGGCGATGCGCTCGCAGATCGGAATATGCGAGCCGGAGAGGATGGAAAGCGCGATCACGTCCACATCCTCGTCGCGGGCGGCATTGGCGATCATCTCGGGGCTTTGGCGGAGACCGGTATAGATCACCTCGAAGCCGGCATCGACCAACGCGCGCACGACGATCTTGGCCCCGACATCGTGGCCGTCGAGGCCGGGCTTGGCGACCAGGATGCGGACCTTCTTGTCAGCCATGGCGCGATTCCATGATGGCGTATCCAACAAACTCCCCTCCCCCTCGATGGGGGAGGGTTAGGGTGGGGGTGGCATCGACATTATGCCGCACCGAAGGCGCGAGCTTATTTGGGATCCCCCTCCCCCTACCCCCTCCCACGGAGGGGAGGGGGGGAGAGTATGGGCAGGGTCGCTGTATCGTTTCCATCGATCACGCCCCGATCATTCCGCCGCCTGCGACGCCGGCTCGTAGCCATAGACCTCGCGGGCGGTCTCTTCTGAAATGATCCCGTTGCGGACTTCTTCGGCGAGCTTCGTGCGGTCGCGCTTCTTGGGATCGCCGTAGCCACCGCCGCCGCCGGCCTGCTGGAAATAGACCGTGCCCTTGGGCAGGCCCTTGATGAGGTCCTTGTTGAGCGGCACCACGTCGGCGCCGTCGGGGGTGGTGAGCTTGATCGTGTTGAGCGTGCCGTTGCCGCCGCCGAAGAGCCCGAAGGCGGGCTCGTAGTCACCGTCGCCGAAGGTCACGAGCTGGGTGTCGTCGGAGCCGATCTCGTAGACCGTCTCGATGCCGATGCCGCCGCGCCACTGTCCGGCGCCGGCCGAATCGGTCAGGTATTCGTGCTTGATCAGGCGGTGCGGCGACTGCTGCTCGAACATCTCGTAATCCTGATCGAGCACGCCGCCCGAGGCGTCGATCATGCCGATATGGTCGTAGCCGTCGGTGCCGTTCATGGCGCCGGCACCGCCCTTCATGCCCATGAAGAAGATGTCGACGTAGTCGTCGTCCTTCTCCTCGTCGAAGCCGGTGGTGAGCGACGAGAGCAGATTGTTCCAGCCGGCCGTCACGCGGTCGGGGATCGCCGGCGCCAGCGCGCGCTGGATCGCGTCCGCATTGGGCGGGCAGAGATGGTTGCCGAAGGTGGTCGCCGCCGGATAGCCCGCGTTGAGGATGGTGCCCTCGGGAATGATGATCTCCAGCGGCGCCAGCATGCCCTCGTTATGCGGAATGTCGGGGTTGACCATCTGCAGCAGCGTCAGCGCGGTTGCGCTCGCGCTCGATGTATAGGTGCCGTTGACGAAGCCGTTGGTGCGCCCATCGGTCTTGGAGTAGTCGAATTTGATCGCCTTGTCCTTGACCTCGATGTCGACGCGGATGGTGTATTTCGAGCCCTTGTTCTTGCCGTCGTAATAGACGTAGCCCTCGCCCGAGTAATTCCCGTTCGGGATCGAGCCGATCTCGGCTTCCATCATCTTCTGCGTGGCATCGAAGAGGGCGAGCTTGTGGCGCTCGAAGACGGCGAGCCCGTGCTTCTCCAACAGCGCCACCATGCGGCGCGCGCCGACATTGGTGGCACCCATCTGCGAGCGCATGTCCTCCTGGACGATGTCGAAGCGGATATTGGCAAATATTAAGTCCCAGACGTCCTTGCGGAAGGTGCCGCCGTCATAGACCTTCACGGGCGGGATGCGGATGCCCTCCTGCCAGACCTCGACCGCATTGGGGTTGTAGCCGCCGGCGACCGCGCCGCCGATATCGGCCTGGTGGCCCTTGACGGCGGTCCAGGCGACCAGCTTGTCCTCGAAGAAGACCGGCCGGAACACGGCGACGTCGTTGTTCTGGTTGCCCATCGAGAAGACGTCGTTGTGGAAGATGACGTCGCCCGGCTTAAAGTCGCCCTCGAAATACTCGATGATGTATTTGCACACCGGCGCCAGCGAGAAGGCGAGGATCGGCAGGTTCTCGGTCTGCTCCAACATCCGGCCTTCGCCGTCGTAGAGCCCGGTCACGAAATCCTTGGCCTCGCACAAAATGGGCGAGCGCGCGGTCTGTTCGACCGACATGCTCATCTCGTCGGTGATCGACTTGAAGGCGCGCGCGAAGACCGACAGCAGGATCGGATCGATATCGGATTTGGTGCTCATGCCACGGCCTCCAGAATGGGTTTGACCAGCTCTTCGCGGCCCTTCTGGTAGACCGCAAAGGAGCCGTACTGGTCGCAGACGCAGTCATAGGACTGGGTGACCAGGATCGAGGTGTTTTCCTGCTCGATGATCGCGGGCCCCGTGATCCGATAGCCGAACTTGGTGTTGTGGCCATCATAGACCGGAACCGTCGCTTCCTTGCCGGTCTCGGGCACGATGATCTTGCGTTCGCCCTTGAGCGCGGGCGAGGGATCGGCCCCGGCGTAGCTTTCCTGCGTGTAGCTCGGCTTGTCGGTGCGGCCGATTGCCTGCAGTCGAACGTTGATGATCTCGACGGGCGTACCCTGCTCCTCCAGCGAATAGCCGTAGAGCCGGTTGTGTTCGGCATGGAAGAGCGCCTTGATCGCCTCGCCGTCCTGCGCTTCGACGGCGCTGATCGGGGCCTCGTGGGTGACCTCGTGATACTGCTTGGCGTAGCGCGCATCGAGCTTGAGGATGTAGTCGCGCCGGTCCTTGGCGATGCTCTCGCTGTCGAGGAGGGCGTCGCCCTCGGCGCGCATCTCGGCGATCAGCGCGTTCAGAGTCTTCCAGTCGCCGTCGTCGATGCGGCGCACATAGCTGCGCACGAAATCGTGCTTGAGGTCCGACATCAGCATGCCGGCGGCGCAGAAGATCGAGCTTTCGCGCGGCACGATGAGGAGCGGGATTTCGAGCTCCTCGCCGATCATGCAGGCATGGTTGGGGCCGGCGCCGCCGGCGACCACCATCGGGAACTCGCGCGGATCGAAGCCGCGCTTGATGGTGATCTCGCGCACGCCCTGGGCCATGTTGGTGTTGATGACGCGGTACATGCCGAGCGCCGCTTCCTCGACCGACATGCCGAGCGGCTTGGCGATCTTCTCCTCGATGGCCTTGCGGGCCGCATCGACGTCGAGCTTCAGTTTGCCGCCCGCGAAATACCCCGGATCGAGATAGCCCAGCACCAGATCGGCATCGGTGCAGGCCGGCAGCTCGCCGCCCTGGCCATAGCAGACCGGTCCCGGATCGGCGCCCGCGCTCTGCGGGCCCATGCGCAAGAGGCCGCCCTCGTCGATCCAGCCGATCGAGCCGCCGCCGGCGCCGATGGTGACGATATCGAGCATCGGCAGCGCGATACGGTAGCGGTTGATCTCGCCTTCGTTCGCCGTGATCGGCACACCGTCGAGCACCATCGCCGCATCGAAACTGGTGCCGCCCATATCGACGGTGAGGCAGTTCTTCTGGCCGTGCGCCTCGGCATAGCCGAGACCGGCGACCGGACCCGCAGCCGGGCCGGAGAGCAGCGTCATTGCCGCCGTGGTCTGCGCCGTCTCGGGCAGCACCACGCCGCCATTCGACTGCATGATCAGCAGCACGCCCTTGAAGCCGGTATCGGCGAGACGCTTCATCAGCGCGTCGATGTAAGCGCGCAGCTTGGGGCCGTTGTAGGAATTCAGAACCGTCGTCGAGACGCGGTTATAGAAGCGGATCGAGGGCAGCAGCTCAGCGGAAACGGTGAGATAGGCGTCCGGCATTTCGCGTGCGACCAGCTCGCCAGCGGCCTTCTCGTGCTCGGCATTGGCGAAGGCGTTCATGAAGCAGATCGCCACCGCCTCGACGCCCTCGGATTTGAACGTGTCGATCGCGGCGCGGACGTCGTCAAGCTCGAGCCCTTCGATCTCGCGGCCCTTGCGGTCGAGCCGGCCGCGCACGCCGGCGCGCAGATAACGCGGCACCAGCGGCGGCACGTTGGTGTAGCGGTTGTTGTATTGCTCCTCGCGGATGCCGCGGCGCATTTCCAAAGCGTCGCGCACGCCCTCGGTGGTGATGAGGCCGGTCTTGGCGCCGGTGCGCGTCAGCGTCGCGTTCGTCGTCACCGTGGTGCCGTGGACGATCGTGTCGATCGTCGGCGCGAAGGCCTCCAGCGTGCTGCCGGCAGCCTCGGCGATGTCGGTCAGCCCGTTGATCAGGCCGATGGAGGGATCCTTGGGCGTCGACAGCGTCTTGAAGATCTGTGGTTCCGCGTCGTCGGAAACGACCAGGAAATCCGTGAAGGTGCCGCCAACGTCGATGCCGATCTTGGTCGTCACGGTGCCATCCCTTCCGGTTTATTGGATCACACAAACACAGCCAGTCTTCGCCAGCTTTCGAGGTGACTATAGCACAATATTGTTGGACGTCCAACAATATTGTGCTTGCCGGCATGCCTAAGCCGGCCGCTTGCGGTCGCCCGCGGCGCCCGGTAGCGTCGGGCATCATATGGGAGACAACCGGGCGGCAAAACCACCGGATTAGAGAGGGAGCGAGGCGAGCCATGGCGGAGAATGCATTGCTGTTCGAGGTGCGCGACGGGGTTGCGCGGATCACGCTGAACCGGCCCGACGAGGCCAATCCACTGGCCGTGGAAAGCGCCAAGAAGCTGTTCGATTATGCGATCGAGATCGACCAGGATCCCAGCATCCGCGCCGTGCTCTTGACCAGCACCGGCCGGTTCTTCTCCGCCGGCGGCGACCTCAAGTTCTTCCACGACAATGCCGACCGGGTCGGCCATGTGCTGAAGGAAACGACGAGCTATCTGCACGCCGCGCAGTCGCGCTTCGCGCGCATGTCCGCACCGGTCGTGGTCGCGATCAACGGCATCGCGGCGGGCGGTGGGGCGAGCATCGCCTTTTGCGGCGACATCGTGCTGGCGGCGCAGTCGGCGACCTTCACCATGGGCTACACGGCGGCCGGCCTCTCGCCGGACGGCTCGTCGTCATACTATCTGCCGCGGCTGGCGGGCTTGCGGCGGGCGCAGGAGCTGTTCCTGACGAATCGCAAGTTCAGCGCCGAGGAAGCCGCCGAATGGGGCCTCGTCACCCGCGTTGTGCCTGACGACAAATTGATGGAGGAGGCCGACGCCCTGGTGGCGCAGCTGGCCAAAGGGCCGACCCAGGCCTTCGGTTCGGTGAAGGCGCTGTTGGCGGATACGTTCACCAACACGCTGGAAACCCAGCTCGAGATGGAGACCCGCCATATCGCGGCAAACGGGGCGGGGCGCGACGGCCTCGAGGGTGTCGCGGCCTTCGTGACCAAACGCAAGCCCGACTTCAAGGGCGTGCAGTAGGCGCAGGGGCTTTAGCCGTAGAGACGACCGCGCGTTTTCCGCGAAAATCCGCGCAACGACACGCTTTGTTGGACGGCAAACAAATCCCCGCTATGATGCGCTCATGAGCGACATCAGCGATATGAGCGACAGGCCCGATCCGGGCGAGCCGGATGCGGCGGCGCAGACCGGCAACGGCCAGGACCGCCAAAGCGCGATGGATTTCGGCGACCTCGATGAGTTCGTGGGCTTTCAGCTGCACCGCGCGCGCAACGTCGCGGCCTCGGTGCTGCACAAGCTGATCGCGCCCGAATTCGTGCCGGGGCATTTCCCGATCCTCTATCTGATCGCGCAGAACCCCGACCGCACCCAGTCGGCGATTGCCAAGGCCGTCGGCCTCGACCGCTCGTCGCTGGTGCCCATCCTCAACCGGTTCGAGAAGAGCGGCTGGGTTCAGCGCATTCCTTCGCAGGGCGACAAGCGCGCCCATGCGCTCCGCCTCACCCCCGCAGGAGAGCGCAAGATGCAGGACCTCCGCGACAAGGTGATGTCGATGGAGGACCGCATCTCCGACGCGCTCGGCGACGACGGCCAGAAGGCCATGCTCGACTATCTCCGGCGCATCCAGGACGCATTTGATCAGACGCGCTAGGCGACTAGACGCAGTGAGCACGGCAACCCTGGGCGCTTGACCGAGGTCAAGGCGCCGCAGCCGCCGCACCGATCAAATCGCTTCCATGACGCCGGAACTCTTGGATCGCTATAGCGGCCCCGTGCCGCGCTACACGAGCTATCCGACCGCCCCGCATTTCTCCGCGGCGGTTGGCCCGGATACGTATCGCACATGGCTCGCCAAGGTGGACCGTGACGAGCCGTTGTCGCTCTACGCGCATATTCCGTTTTGCCGCACGCTCTGCTGGTTCTGCGGCTGCCACACGCGGGCGGTCAATCGCTATTCTCCAGTCGAGGCGTATCTCGAAGCGCTGAGTGCCGAGGTGGCCCTGGTGTCGGACGCGATCGGCAAGAATGCGCCGGTCGCGCATCTTCATTTCGGCGGCGGCACGCCCACCATCCTGAGCTCGGCGGATTTTGCCCGCTTGATGGATCTGCTCCGGGCTCGCTTCCAGATCTTGCCCGAAGCGGAGATCAGCGTGGAGATCGATCCGCGCGGGATGAGCCGGCAGGCGATGCGCGGGCTCGCCGATGCCGGGGTCACGCGGGCGAGCCTGGGCGTGCAGGACCTCGATCCGGCCGTCCAACGGGCCGTCAACCGCATCCAGCCGCGCGCGCTGACCGAGCAGGTCGTCGACTGGTGCCGGGCGGTCGGGATCGAGGGCGTCAATATCGACCTCATGTACGGCCTGCCGCATCAGACCGTCGACGGAGTGGCGGCAACGGCGCAAGCGATTGCCGGCCTCGTCCCCGACCGGATTGCCATCTTCGGCTACGCCCATGTGCCGTGGATGAAGCCGAACCAGACGCTGATCGACGAAACGGCGTTGGCGGGCGCCTGGGAGCGCTGGCGCCAGGCGGAAGCGGCCGCCGAGGTGCTGGTCGCGGCCGGCTACCGTCCGATCGGGCTCGACCACTTCGCCCGCGACGACGACGCCTTGGCGCAAATGGAGGCGGCCGGCCGGCTGCACCGGAACTTCCAGGGCTATACCGACGATCAGGCGCGCGTGCTGATCGGGCTCGGCGCGTCCTCGATCGGCGATCTGGGGCAGGGTTATGTTCAGAACGACCCCGATGTCCGCAGCTATATGACCACCGTGGCGGCCGGCCGGTTGGCCACCGTCAAAGGCGTGGCGCTGGATGCCGAAGACCGTCTGCGCCGGGCCGTGATCGAGCGGCTGATGTGCGACTTCGAGGTCGATCTGGGCGCGATCGCACGGTCCTATGGGATGACGCCCGATTGCTTCGCGGCCGACAAGGCGGCGCTGCATGCGCTCGCCTCCGATGGGCTGGTCGAGGTCGCGGGCGATCATGTGCAGGTCGTCGAGGCGGGGCGGCCGCTCATCCGGGTGGTCGCGGCGGCCTTCGATGCCTATCTCGGCCGCGGCGAAGGGCGCCATTCGCGGGCGGTCTGACGCGCCACCGCATATGCGGTCATGCAGCTATTGATCCATTTTGTCGCAGGGCCCGCCCTGCAATGGATATTGGCAAGGCGGGGCGACGTATTCTATTTTGCAGGGTGTGACGCTGGCGGGAGTACTCGTTCGGCGCGTTCGAGCGCGCTGACCGGAGAATTGGCCGGAAATCTGGCCGGAGCTCTGGATACCCACGCCTGAGTTCATTCGATCGTGCCGGGGTTCGCCCGGCGCGATGAACCCTGCAACGGGACAGAATTCATGACAGTCGTAAAACCGGACTGTCGTTGAGCGAAAGGAGCCATGGGATGAGGTTTGTGATCATGCTGTTTGCCTCGCTGGCCATGACGGTGGCCGCCGGTTCGGCCTATTCGGCAGGCGACGCCAAGCGCGGCGGGAAGCAGTTCGGCCGCTGCAAGGCCTGCCATTCCGTTGAAGCGGGCAAGAACAAGATCGGACCCTCGCTCCACGGCGTTGTCGGCCGCAAAGCCGGGACCGCGGAGAAGTACAAATACTCCAAGAGCCTCGCGGCCGCCGGCGCGAAGGGGCTCGTCTGGACCGAGGAGAACCTGATGGAGTATCTCGAGGGCCCGACGAAGTTCCTGAAGAAGTACCTCGGGGTGAAGTCCGTCCACAACAAGATGAAGAACCGCTTCAAGAAGAAGTCGCTGCGCGAGAACATCATCGCCTATCTGGCGACGCAGAAGTAACGCGCGTCAGGTTCGTAACGAAATCGGGCGGGACCCTCGAGGTCCCGCCCGTTTCGTTTCAAGCCCGATCTGGCTACTCAGATTTCACCGCTTAGATTTCAATGGCGCTCGCCCTGTTGCGGATTGCGCGCAGCACGCTGTAGGCGGTGAGCGAGGAGGTCTTGGGGTTCTCCGGCAACGGGTTGCCGCGCAGCTCCATGGTCATGACGCCGAAGGCCCCTTCCGCTTCGATCAGATGGATATTGCCGCCGGCCTCCGGGTCGGCGATCAGCCGGACGGCGGTGTCGGTGAAGCCGATGCCCGCGAGTGCGACCGTGGCGGCGACATTGGCGTTCTTGGGATAGAGCCGTGCGGCCTCGTCGGCCGGGCCGGCATAGAGCTCGGTCGCTTCGGTGAGCGCATCGAGATCGGCGACCTCCTCGGCGGGCGAACCCGTCCAGGCCTGCGGCGGCTTGCGCGAGGTGTAGCGCACTTGACTAAGCCCGCCCTCGCGCGCGGCCGCAAGCGCATCGACGCCGCCGATGGCGCCCGGCGCGATCAGCATCCGTCCGTCCCCCGCCGCAGCCATGAGTCGGTTGTAGAGCACGGGATCGGCCAGCGCGCCGACCGAGACCACGAGCAGATCATGGCCCGCCTCGAGCGCAGCGACGCCGTGTTCGGCCAGGCCCGCATGGCCCGCCACCTCCACGACCAATCCCGGCGGCGCCGGCAGCGCGTCGATCGCGCTCACGACGCTGACCGTGTCGCCGACCTCGTCCTGGATCGCTGCGACGCGCGCCGGCCGCATGACGATGGCGGCGACCTGGGCGTGCTGTTCCTTGGCGAGGCG
>CAZBRE010000059.1:0-3581 GCA_964494065.1 uncultured Alphaproteobacteria bacterium | reverse complement strand
TCGACCGCGAGCGCGCGGGCGAAGGCAGCGGCGAAGCCGGCGGGATCGGACACGCGCTCGTGGGCCATGCCGATCGAACCTGTGAGCGACGCGAAGTCGGGCGTGACGAGGTCGGCGTAGATGCGGCGGCCGCCATACTGGGCGTCCTGGATGTTGCGGATCACGCCGTAGCCGAGGTCGTTCATCAGGATGAGGGCGATGTCGGCCTTTTCCTGCACCGCGGTCGCGAGTTCGCCCAGGCCGAGCGCCAGCCCGCCGTCGCCGACCAGCGCCACGGTCTTGCGGCCGTCATTGCCGAGCGCGGCGCCGATGGCCATCGCGAGGCCCTGGCCGATGCCGCCGCCGAGCGGGTGCACGCCCTGGCGCGGACCCGAAAGATCGACGTAGCGGTTGCCCCAGGTGCTGTTCGAGACGGTGATGTCGCGCACCCAGGCCGCGCCCTCCGGCATGGCGGCGCGCAGATCGTCGATGATCCGCGCGTAAGGGCCGAAACCGTCGCGCAGGTCCTGCACCGCGGCGGCCTTGGCGGCGGCAAGGTCGCCCGCGAAGGACGGGTCGATCGCGGGGCCGTTGCCGAGGCGCTCGATCAGGCCCAGCAGGGCCAGTTTGGCGTCGCCTTCGATGAAGAGATCGTTCGTGTAGGACAGCCCGTCCTTCGCCGGGTCGGCATCGATGCGGGCGAGCGGTTGGGGCAGGCCGAGCGTGTTCTTCAGAGTCTCGTTGCCGCGCAGGCGCGTGCCCACCGCGACCATGAGGTCGGCGGTCTTGTAGAAGTCGGCCACCGCCGGCACGGCGTTGAAGGCGCCGAGGCTCATCGGGTGGCCTTCCGGCACGATGCCGCGGCCGTTCACGCTGGTGACGATGCCGATGCCCATCTCGGCCAGCTGGCGGGCCTCGGTCGTGGCTGCCCTTGCGCCGCCGCCGAACCAGAAGAGCGGGCGCTTGGCGTCGCGGACCAGCGCTGCGAGCCGGTCGAGCGCGGCACTGTCGGGGACCGGTGGGTCGATGACCGGCGGCGTGATCGTACCGGGCAGCGTGATCTCGGCGCCCTGGACGTCGATCGGGATCTCGACGCTGACTGGTCCCGTGGGCGGGGTAAGCGCGGTCCGCACCGCCTCCTCCAATACCGCGAGCGTGTCTTCGGGGCGCGATATGCGGAAGAACCGCTTCGAGATCGACTTGAGCATGCCCGGCTGGTCCGGCGCCTCGTGGATGTAGCCGCGGCCCTGATCGAGAAAGCCGGTCTCGATCTGGCCGGTCAGATGGAGCACCGGCGTGCCGGCGGTGAGCGCCTCGACGAGGCTGCCGGCGGCGTTACCGGCCGCAACGCCCGTGGAGGTCACGCCGACGCCAAGCCCGCCCGTCACCCGCGCGAAGGCGTCGGCCATGTTGAGCGCGCCCGCCTCGCCGCGCGCCGGCACGAAGCGCACGCGCCCGCGCGCGGCGATCGCGTCGAGGATCGGCATGTTGTGGATCGAGATGACGCCGAAAGCGGCGCTGACGCCGCAGGCCTCGAGATAGGCCGCGACCAGCGCGCCGACCGTCGCCGTCGTGGCCGCGCCCTCGGCGGCAAGTTTCGGTTGTTCGTTCATGAATATCAGCCCTGATAGCCGGGGTCGGGCCGGCCGGCCATCGACTTGCGGATTTCGGGCGAGGGCGGGCCGGCGGTGCCCCAGCGGTCCATCAGATGCGGCACGCGCTTCCAGACCTGCGGCTCGTGGGTCGCCTCGTCGATCTGCTCGACCTCTGAGGTGTATTCGATGACGAAGTCGTTGGGGTCGCGGAAATAGGAGAAGACGTTGTTGCCCGGCCCGTGCCGGCCGATGCCCCAGGCGACGGGCACTTTGTGCGATTTCAGCCGGCCGATGCCGCGCATCTGATCGTCGAGCGAGGGCATCTCGAAGGCGATGTGGTTGAGCGAGGCGTGCTCCGCGCGGTTGAAGGCGATCGAGTGGTGATCGGTGTTGCAGCGGATGAAGACCATCTGGTCCTCCGACCAGTCGCTGACGCGGAAGCCGAGCGCCGACTCGTAGAAGGCGAGGCAGGTCTCGAGCTGCGCTGTATTGAGCACGACATGGCTGATCTTGCGGGGGGCGGCCGGGCGGTCGGGTGCGTCGGGATAGTGCTCAACCCCGGCGGAGATGCGCAGCAGCCGGTTGTCGGGGTCGACGACGCCGAAGCCGGTGCCGCCGCCGGGCGTCTCGTTCGGGCCAATCGGCTGAGCGATCGGCGTGCCGTCCGCGACAAGCCGGTCGTGCATGTCACGCAACCGCGCCTCGTCGGGCACGGCGAGCTCGATCCGGACGATGCCGCGGGTCTCGCGGTCGTGCAGTGAAAGGATGTGATGCTCGGGCCCGCTGCCGCGCAGATAGACCGCGCCGTCGTCCTTGTGCACGGTCTCCAGGCCCCAGCACTCGGTGTAGAAGGCCTCGCTCTCGGTGAGGCCCGGCCCGCTGAGGCCAAGGCCGCGCAACCTGGTGACGCCTTCCTGATTGGTCATGTCGCGGGTTTCCCTTACGCCGAGCGCCGCTCGCCGCGGTGGCCGAGCCATTCGGAGATCGTCGCCGCGGTCTCGACCACGGCGTCGCGGATCCAGGTTTCCAGATCGTCGCCGCTCAAGGTGGATTCGGGCGTGGTGATGTTGATCGCTGCGGTTACGGCGCCCTCGGCATCGAAGACCGGGGCGGCGACGCTGGCGATGCCGCGCTCGAAGTTCGAGCGGCTCAGCACATAGCCGTGTGCGCGGTCGCGGGCGAGCTGGGCGATGAGATCGTCGAGCGAAGTTGCCGTCACCTCGCTGAAGGCCTCGAGCGCTTGGCCCTTGAAACGCGCGCGCACGTCATCGGCGGAAAGCTGCGAGAGGAGGGCGCGGCCCATCGAGGTCGCGTGCGCGGGCAGGCGCGAGCCGACCTGAACATGGCTGGTCAGCGCCTTCTGCACCGCATGGCGCGCGACATAGACGATCTCGGTGCCGTCGAGGATCGCCAGATGCGCCGAGCACTGGGTGCGGTCGCGCAAGGCCATCAGATGCGGCTGGGCGACTTCGACGATCTCGATCGAAGAGAGGAAGGCAAAGCCGAGCCCGAGCACGCGCGGGCCGAGGCGGTAGGATTTCGTCGCCTCGTCGCGCACCAGATAGCCGAGCTCGGCCAGCGTGTAGGCGATGCGGAAGGCCGACGAGCGTGTGAGGCCGACCGCGCGGGCGAGATCGGCGAGCGAAAGCTGCGGCGTCTCGGCGGTGAAGGCCGAGAGCATGGCAAGGCCGCGCGCCAGGCCCGGCACCATGTAGCGCTCATCCGCGGCCGCATCCGCGGCTTTGTTTTCGGCTGCGTCGGTCATGCCGCGGCGCGCTCCTGTTCGGCGAGGAAATCGGCAAGCACGGTGTTGAAGCGCGCCGGCGCCTCGACGTACGGCAGATGCCCCAGCCCATCGAGCAGCACGAAGCGGCCGTTCACGAGCGCGTCGGCGATGCGGCGGCCGCCCTCGGGCGGGGTGACGATGTCTTCGCCGCCGCTGACCACCAGCGTCGGGGCGTCGCAGCCCTCCAGGTCGACGAAGATGTTGCCTTGCGAGAGTGTGCG
>CAZBRE010000058.1:11755-23974 GCA_964494065.1 uncultured Alphaproteobacteria bacterium | reverse complement strand
TGACGCAGTTCGGCTACAACTGCGACTTCATTACCTTCCTCCCGCTGCCCCGTGGCACGGGGCGGAGTGATCACGGGCTGCTCTGCGTCAATAACGAGTACACGAACTGGGAGCTGATGGTCCCGGGCTTGACGAAGAAGAGCGATGTGTGGCGGAAGACGACGCGGCGCCAGGCAGCGGTCGAGATGGCGGCGCACGGCCATTCGGTGGTCGAGGTCGGCCGCAAGGGCGACGGCCGCTGGGCCTTCGTCGCCGGCGGAGCGCGCAACCGGCGCATCACCGCGACGACGCGGATGACGATTTCCGGCCCCGCGGCGGGGCACGACCGCCTGAAGACGAAGGCCGATCCAAGCGGGCGCAAGGTGATCGGCACGATGAACAACTGCGCCGGCGGCACCACGCCCTGGGGCACGGTGCTGATCGCCGAAGAGAACTTCCACTACTACTTCGCGGGCGCGCCGGAAAAGAGCCCGGCCTATGCGCGCGAGAAGGCGAACTACCGGCGCTACGGCATCCGCGGGTACGCCTTCTACGGCTGGCACAAGTTTCATTCGCGCTTCAACATCGAGGTCGAGCCGCACGAGCCCAACCGCTTCGGCTGGATGGTCGAGTTCGATCCCTACGATCCCGCCTCGGTCCCGGTAAAGCGCACCGCGCTCGGCCGCATGAAGCACGAGGGCGCCGATATGGTGGTCGCCCCCGACGGGCGGCTGGTGGCCTATCTCGGCGACGATCAGCGCTTCGAGTTCATCTACAAATACGTCTCGAACGGCCGCGTCGATGCCGCGAACCCCGCGGCCAATGCGCGGTTGCTCGACGAGGGCACGCTCTATGCGGCGCGGTTCGAGGCCGACGGAACGCTCGAATGGCGGCCGCTCGTCTTCGGCCAGGGCCCGCTCACGCCGGCAAACGGCTTCCAGTCCCAGGCCGACGTGCTGATCGAGACGCGGCGCGCGGCCGACCTGGTGGGCGCCACGCCGATGGACCGGCCCGAGGAGGTCGAGGTCAACCGGGCCACGGGGCGCGTCTACGCCTCGCTCACCAAGAATTCCAAGCGCGGACGGAAGAAGCCGGTCGACGCGGCGAACCCGCGCGCGCGCAACAGGCACGGCCACATCATCGAGATCATCCCGCCGGGCGCCGGTGCGGCGACGGATCACACGGCAACCAAAGCGCACTGGGAGATCTTCCTGCTGGCGGGCGACCCACAAGGCGAAGGTGTCGGCGCGAAGTATCATCCCGGCGTCAGCCGCAACGGCTGGTTCGCCAATCCCGACAATTTCGGCTTCGACAGAAAAGGCCGCATGTGGATCGGCAGCGACCAGGGGCCCGACCAGCCGAGGAACAAGATCGCCGACGGGGTCTACGCCACCGACACGACGGGGCCCGGCCGCGCGCTCACCAAATGCTTCTTCACCGCGCCTGTAGGCGCGGAGCTGTGCAGCCCGACCTTCACGCCCGACAATCGCACGCTCTTCGTTTCCGTACAGCATCCGGCGGAGGGCAGCGGTTTCGATGCGCCGCTCACACGCTGGCCCGACTTCAAACACGGCGCCCCGCCGCGACCCGCCGTGGTCGCGATCACCAAGAAGGACGGCGGCGTGATCGGGGGATAGGCGGCACTAAGGACGTCCGAGCGAGGCTCTCCCAGTACAAAAAAGTGGCTCCGTGAGACTACCGGAGCCGGCAAGCGGTCTTTCGCGCGGCGTACCGAAGGGTTGCGCCCTCCGTTACCGTCGTGTCCACCCTCCTTTCGGACGGTACCCACTCAACACTGGCGGCTTGGGGCCGCCACTCCTTCAAGCGAACGATGCTTCTCCTGGCTTTCCGGCCGGTCTGGGCTCTAGCAACCCAAGGCGGTCGGTCCGACCAGAAATCCCGTCGGCTTGCGGCCTAGGGGACCCCGCCTTCCCCGAAGGGGACGGGATTAAGCGTCTTTCACATCGTCCCGGCCAGCGCTTGTGCGTTTTATTGCGAGCACCGGAATCGAACCGGTGACTTTCTGCTTAGTGGGCAGATGCTCTACCAACTGAGCTAGCTTGCTTACCTACGACGACGAGGCTGGCCGGCGCCTTCCTGCCCGTTTGGGACAGGAAATAGCACTCGCCGTCTGTGACTTGGGCGTGACCCCGCATCACCGTCCGTCGGGATGTTTCCACCCCTGGAACTACGGCCCGCCCTCGGCTCACCGGCCTCGGACCAAGCCACTACCGCTTGCCAATCCTCCGCCCAGCGGATGACGACCGGCGGGAGCGTCACATCCCTTTTCAGCACCGTCTTTCAGGTGCCTTATCCTTCCGGACCGGATCGCTGTTCGGCCTACCTCCCTCAACGGAAGGCCCCTCACGGGTCAGGCTGCGGCTTGCTTGGGTGGACCCTTAGAGGGCGGTGCTGCGTAGGCTTCACACCTTTACGACGGTTGCCCGCCGCTATCCTGCGACCCCAAGCGGCCGAGGCGCGGAAACTGGTGCAGGTAATTTTCGAATTCAAGAAAAAATCTTCTGAACCGCCTGTCATTTTTGTCACTGATGCATTTTAGCAACAAACCTGTCGCCTGGCGGCAGCCCGAAAACCGTTGCACCCGCGCGGCTTGTGCGCGATGGAAGGCGCACTTCTGGCGAGATTTGCAGACGGCGGAGACGGCGGATGGCGCAGCTCAAGGCACGACCCTGGGTGCCGAAAACCAGCGAGACGCTGATCCAGACGGTGGCGAAGGAGACCGCCGCGGCGGATGCCGATGCGCTCGGCAAGCTGATCGACACGCTGGTCACCGAGAACCGCGAGATCCACGACCGCGACTGCATCAACCTCAACCCCGCGACCAACGTGATGAATCCGCATGCCGAGGCCATGCTTTCGAGCGGTCTCGGCACGCGCGCCTCGCTCGGCTATCCGGGCGAGAAATACGAGATGGGCCTCGAGGCGATCGAGCGCATCGAGATCATCGCGGCCGAACTGGCCGCGGAGGTCTTCAACGCCCGCTATGCCGAGGTGCGGGTGCCCTCGGGCGCGATCGCCAATCTGATGATGTTCATGGCCGCGACCAAGCCGGGGGATACGATCATCGTTCCGCCCTCGACGATCGGCGGGCACGTCACCCATCACAAAGCGGGCGCGGCCGGGCTTTACGGGCTCGACGTGCGCGAGGCCTCGGCGGAGCCGGAGAACTACTCGGTCGATCTGGAACGCCTGCGCCGCCAGGCCAAGACCGCGCAGCCGACGCTCATCACCATCGGCGGCAGCTTGAACCTCTTTCCCCATCCGGTGCATGAGATCCGTGCCATCGCCGACGAGGTGGGGGCGCTCGTGCTCTACGACGCGGCGCATATGTCGGGCATGATCGCCGGGCGCGCCTGGCAACAGCCTTTGGAAGAAGGCGCGCATGCGATGACCATGAGCACGTATAAGAGCCTCGGCGGGCCGCCGGCCGGGCTCATCGTCACCAACGACACGACGCTCGCCAAGCGCTTCGACGAGATCGCCTTTCCGGGGCTGACCGCCAATTTCGATGTGGCCAAGACGGCGGCGCTGGCGATCTCGCTGCTCGACTGGAAGGTCCATGGGCGCGACTACGCCAAGACGATGGCCTCGACCGCCCAGGCGCTTGCCGACAATCTGGCCGCCGAGGGACTTGCCATCTATGCCCGCGCGCGCGGCTATACGACCTCGCACCAGTTCGCCGTCGAGGCCTCGCGGCACGGCGGCGGGCAGACGGCGGCCAAGCGTCTCCGCCGCGCCAACATCCTTTCCTGCGGCATCGGTCTGCCCGGCCCCAACATCGGGTCCGACGTGAACGGGCTGCGGCTCGGCACGCCGGAGATCGTGCGCCGCGGCATGGGCCCGGAGGACATGGGCGAGCTCGCCCGCTTCATCGCCGGCGCGCTCGACGGCGACCTGCCGCCGGAGCGTCTCGCCAACGATGTCACGGATTTCCGGCGGCGCTTCAAGACGCTCAAATTCATCCGCAGCTAATGCCGCAACACTGACATTTAGGATGATAAACCTATCAATAAATCAGCTATTGCTTGCAACTGTCGTGCCGTTCCCCATATTGCGGGAAAGACGGGACTGACGGACAGGCCACGATTCAAACCGAAATTTGCGATATCGCCGATGCGCGGCGGTTTGTTGGCCAAAGCTCGGGAGCAGACACTGTGACCAGCGATGGGCGGCGAGACCCGGTCTCGTCGCACCGACGCTGCGTCATCAACCAATCCACTCGATCATCGCGATCGGAATTTGTCGCGCCATGCGGACAATCGTCATGCGCGCACGGGAACGATATTTCATGACCGAACAACTGAAAATCTCTCCGGTCAATGACGGAATGAAGCGCATCTACGACTACTGGATGAGCCACCGCAAGAACGGGCGCCTGCCCAAACGCGAGGATATCGAGCCGGGCGACGTGTCCGACCTCCTGCCCAACATCTTTCTGGTCGATGTCGAGGAGACGCCGCGGCGCTACCGCGTCCGGCTGGCGGGCACCGAGGTGGTGGCCTTTTTCGGCATGGACATGACCGGACGGACGATCGACAGCCTCGAACTCGGCGAACATGCGGATACGATCCTGAAGCGCTATGACGAGGCCGTGGACAGCGGCCAGCCGAGCTATGCCCAGTATCGGTACTGGACCGACGCCTATGAGCAGCATCTCAATTACGAGCGCCTGTTGCTGCCACTCTCCAGCGACGGCGAGCATGTCGACAAGCTGCTCGGCTGCACATTCACCCTGCCGCTGAAGGCGGACGCGCCGGCCGCGTGCTAGAGCAGGTCGCAATTAGTTTGAATCAATTCTTGATACAAACTAATTGCGTGAATCTGCTCTATTATCAATATCTTAGATCGGATTCACGCCCTTGGACCGGATCTTCTTTTGATCCGGCCTAAGAGCGACCCGATCTAGGCCGCAAGGCCGTCCTTCAAATCCGCGGATCGGTGAGCGCCCGCAGCCGCGCGCCGGCGGCGCGCGCGAAGCGACGCGTCTGGGCGGCCCGGCGCGCGGCGTTCATCTTGGCCTCGGGGGCCGCGCGCAGCACCGCCGCGCCATAGCCGTCGGCGACCAGGATGCCGTGCTCGTCGGGCAGCAGCTCGCGCGGGAAATACTCCGGCACCGCGAAGTAGAACGCATCACAGTGATCGAGATAGTCGGGCCATTTGGTGTCGGCGCGGAAGTCGGCCGGGCTGGTCTTGATTTCGACGATGATGAACCGCCCCGACTTGTCGAGGCCGATCACGTCGCTCCGCCGGCCGTTTGAGAGCCGGAACTCGCTCAGCGCCTCGTGCCCAATGTCGAAAAGCCAGCGCGAGACGCCGCGCGCCAGAAGCAGCGCATCGGCCGCCTCGGCGGCAGGATCCATCCTTTCGATCTGATCCATGGTCAAGCCCACCCGCCGATTGCCGTTAAGCGTTGATAAATCACGTTAACCATTCGTTAACCATAAGACGTCTAGCTTTTCAGTGTACGCGACTCCGAACGATTCGCGAACACCCCGTTCTACCCGTTCCAAACTCCGCCGGCGGCCAGCATCCCCGAGGTCGCCGGTCTTTTTTTGCCCGCACAGGCATCGGCCCGGCCAGAGCCGCCGCCGCCGGCCGCGCAACCAATCCTTCACGATATTCCGCGATTATCCTGGGCAAATGGCGCGTGCGCGACACGGGTAATCGGCGCGTGCAGCACGACCATATCAGGCGCGTGCAACACGACCATATCAGGCGCGTGCAACACGCCAGCGACGCAGGGAACCGTCGATGTTCGCCAGAGAGGCCAGGGACTCCGCAAATGGGGCGCCGGAAGGCGACACCCTTTATATCCCGCTGGATATTCCCGCGGCGCTGGAGGGCGTCGACCTCACCCAGGATCTGACGATCACCGTCGCCGGGCTGCTCGACACGGTGCATCTGTCGAACGGCCGCGATAACGGCGACAAGACCTGGTCGCTGAAGCCGAACCAGATCCACGGCATCTACCTGATCGATTTCGACCCGAAGAAGCGCAAGCTCGATCTGACGCTCCGGGTCATGAAGATCGACGAGGGCGAGGGCACCGCCGAGGTCCTGCGCTCCGCGCAGATCAAGGTCGACCCCAAGCGCGACGGCACGACGGAGGAGCCCGAGGGCGACGCGAACCAGCTCTCCAAGGAAGCGATCGAGGCCGAGCTCGCCGACACCTTCGAGGACCGCCTCAAGGCCGCGACCGCCGAGGCCGAAGCGCGGGTCGCCGCCGAATACGAAGCCAAGCTCGCCGAGGCGCATCGCAGCTTCACGCAGGCGCAGGCGCATCAGATCGCCGAGCTGACCGCCCAGCTCAGCGCCGAAGCCGAACAGCGGTTCGAGAACGCCAAATCCGCCTGGCAGGATGCCGAAAGCAAGCGCCTCTCGGCCACCGTCGAAACCCAGAAGGCGCGCGAGGACCAGCGCCTCTCGGTCGAGGTCTCCAAGCTCAAGGCGGACTACGAAGAGCGCATCGCCAAGGCCAAGGCCGATTGGCAGGCCGAGGAGCGCGCGCGTGCCGCCCGCGCCAAGGCCGAGTGGGAAAAGAACGCCGAGGTTCGGCTCAATGCCCTGAAGGCAGAATTCAGCGAGCAACACACCCGCCACAGCGCCGACTCCGACGCCGACCGCGAAGCCGAGCTGCGCTCCAAGCTGGCCGTCGCCGAAGCCTCCTGGCAGGCCGAGGCGCATGCCAAGCTTGCCGCCGCCGAGGCCGCGCTGCAGGCCGAGACCCGCACCAAGCTCGCCACCGCCAAAGCCGAGTGGCAGGCCGAGGCGCAGCACCGCCTCGACGCCGCCAAGGCCGAGTGGCAGGCCGCCCAGCAAAGCGCCCTGAACACGGCGAGGGCCGACTGGGACGCGGAGATGCGCGAGCGCTCGGCGCAGGACCGGGCGGCCTGGGACGCCGAGGCGAAACGCGCGCACGAGGCGGCCGAGGCCGCCTGGCGCAGCGAGACCCAGCGCACGCTTCAGGCCGCCCAGGCGGAATTCGAAGCGGCGGAGAAGCGTCGGCTTGAAGAGATGGAGCAGGCGCGCGCCCAAGAGATCGAGCAGCGCCTGGCCGCCGAACGCCAAGCGCTCGAATCCGAGCTCGCCAAGCGTCTCGAAGCGGCCGCCGAAGCCTGGCGCGCCGGCGAGGCCGAGCGCCTGGCCGAAGCGCGCCGGTCCTGGCAGGAAGACGCCGACGCCCGCCGCCGCCTGGAAGCCGCGCAGGAGGCGCAGCGCAGCCAAACGAGCCAGGACCAGGCGGCCGCCCGTGCCGCCGAGGTCGAGCGCCAGGAAGCCGAGCTACGAGCCCTCTACGAGGCCAAGCAGTCCCGCGCCGAGGCCGCCCTGCGCGCGGAATTCGAGACCCGGCACAGCCAGGCCGAGAAGGAGATCCGCGCCGAGCTCGAGGCCAAGCACAACGAAGCCGAAGCCGCGCTCAAGGCGGCCATGGCCTCACAGCACAGCGAGGTCCAGGCCGCGCAGGCCGCGTTCGAGGCCGAGCGCGCCCGGATCGAGGCCGAGCTGCGGGTCGCCTACGATGCGAGGCTGGCCGAGGCAGAAGCGAGCTGGCGCTCCGAGACCGAGCGGCTGGTCGCCGAGACCAGAGCCGCCGCCGAGGCCAATATCGAGCGCCGGCTCAAGGATGCCGAAGCCGACTGGCGCGCCGGCGAGGCCGCCCGCATCGAGGCGGCGCGCGCGGACTGGGCGCGCGACGCCGACAGCCGCCTGGGCGACACGCGCGAGACGATCGAGGCCGAGCTGCGCGCGCAGCTCGACGCCGAACAGGCCGAGTTCCTCCGCGAATGGCAGGAGCGGCTCTCCTCTGCCCGCGAGATGTGGCAGGCCGAAGAGACGCGCCGCCGCGAGGCGATCGAGGCGCGCTATCGCGCCGAGGCGCAGGGCCGGGTCAACGCTACCGAAACGGTGCAGACCGAAGCGCACGAACGCGCGCTGGCCGATGCCGAAGCAGCGCACAAGGAGCAGCTCGAGGAGGCGCTGGCCGAGGCCAAGGCCGAGCACGAGGCCTCGCTCGCCCGCACCCTGGCCCGGCACGAAGCGGCCTGGCGCGAAGAGGAAGCCGAACGGCTGGAGGCCGCAGAGGCGCGCTGGGCATCGGCGATGGAGGCCGCCCGCGAGGCCGCCGAGCACGACCAGCGCCTGCGCGTGCCGACCGCGGCCAACGACGACGGCCCGATGATCGTGCGGGTCAACGACCGCTTCGGCCAGACGAAGCGCCCGCCGCCGCCGGGGGCGAATAAAGGGTTGATGATCCGCGTGAACGAGCGCGCGGCGTCTTAGATTTTTCGGCTCACGCGGAATCGGCACCGGCCCATACGTAAGATCCTAAACCGCGATCTTGGTCTTGCGGCGGAAGCCGAAGCGCCGGCGCTTCTTGGTCTGCGCTTGCCCCTGCCCGGGACGGCCGACACGCGTGGGCTGGGCCACCGGCAGGCTCGGCCGGCGCGCCATGACCTCCAGCGTTTCCAGGATCTTGCTGCGGCGGCGGATCGAAACGATGCCGGAGGCGAGCGAGATACCGAGCCCGCAGGACCAACCGGCGATGACGCCGAGATCGGTCAGTGAGACCACGCCGGCACCAGCAGCCGCACCGGCACCGGCCCGTACTTCGGTGACGATCTGATAGACCGGATAGCCCAGTGCGAGCACGATGCCGCCGAAGAGCGCCGCGAAGATCAGCGACCACGGCCGCTCCATCATCTTCAGGCGCGCGATGTCGCTCTCGGTGACCGCGCGGTAGCGGATCACGTTGGCGCCGGACAGCGCCTCGGCCGGAAGCGCCGAGGCGTCGAGCGTGCCCGAGGGGGCGTCAGCTTGCTTTGGCTGTTCGTTCAACGCCTGCCAACTCCTCGATTCGCGTCTTCGCCATCATCCGTACATTGCCGCAGTTCTTGCAGGTCATCGCATAGACCAGGAAGCACTGGGCGTGGTCGACCACGTCACCGCCGCGCAGCGGCAGGGCGGCACCGTCGGTGTTCTGTCCGGTGACCAGGGACCAGTCCTGCTGGGCGCAGACCTCGCATTTGACCGAGACCCCGGCCTGCTCCCAGGCCCGGCCGATCATCGAGACAATCTGCAATCGGTCGATATCACGCATCGCAGTGGCGGCCGCCGGCTGGTTGATCCCACAAGCTCTTTCGGGGCCGGGGAAGCGGCCCGCATAGGCTCTTTCTTAACCTTGCCGGGGTTAGGGCTCTGTTAACGCCGCGACGCCACT
This sequence comes from uncultured Alphaproteobacteria bacterium, assembly GCA_964494065.1. Lineage (GTDB taxonomy): Bacteria > Pseudomonadota > Alphaproteobacteria > JAPULJ01 > JAPULJ01 > DATKZM01. The sequence goes on along the minus strand of CAZBRE010000058.1, from coordinate 14,757 downwards.
TTCGCCGATTGCCGCTGAATCTCCGGGGCCGGACCTGCCACGGGCAGGAAGATCTCGTGTATCCGACCGGCGATGGGGTGACCCTCGGGCAGGCCCACATGCTTGCGGCGCTCCAGCAGCGCCTCCTGCCAGCCCTCGCGGTCTTCGGGGCAATCGAAGGCATGCATGGGGAATTCGTCGCCGGTGAAGTAGATGAAGAGGAGCCGCGCCTTCACCTTGTGGCGGCCAAGGAACCACAAGGCCGCGATGCGGTTGCAGTACTGGTAATAGCCGTTCAGCCAGTCGAGGATCTCGCGGACGCCGAGGTCCTTCTTGATCTCGGAAAACGCATCGCGGATCGGACCGAGACCGTTACCGGCGCTGGCCAGACAGTCCGAACGGAGCTCCCCCAGATGCGCCTTGGACTCCACCAGGATCCATTCGACCTCGCCGTCGATCTCGGCGAGGCCCACCGCATCCCAGTTTTGAAGCTTGTCCTGCGCGGGCAGGAAATCGGGCCATTTCTTGCGGACCTTGTCGCCCTCGGGCAGGAAATCGAGACCGGCCCAGCGGCCGTCCTTCCATTTCTGGGTCGGATCGAAGGGGTAATCGATCCAGCGCAGGCGCGCCGCGCCGGTCGCCTTGAGCACAGCCGCATTCAGCTGCTCCCGGTGGCGGCCGAGATACCTTAAGAGATGGCATTTACTGCCGTATCCATCACCGATGGCGGCCATTGAAGCTCCCGATGCGGCCGTCTTGGTTGCTGCCAGTTGTACTCCCCATTCCTTTTTGAATGGTTGAGCATGGCTTGCATTTTGGCGAGATTGGAGCGATTCGAGACTGAGCCGCGGCCGATCGGCCGCAGAATTATCTCTAAAAATCAATATTTTATGGGGTCAGGTGGCGCGCCCGGAGAGATTCGAACTCCCGACCTTCGCCTCCGGAGGGCGACGCTCTATCCAGCTGAGCTACGGGCGCTTACCGGTTCCATTAGATGGGAGCCCGCCGCCCAAAGTCAAAGTCGAAATGGGCCCCAGGGGCCTAGCGCCCCGCACCATCGGTCGGCCGCGTGCCGATTGGCCGGGGGATGGCGCTAACGCTTGCCCCGTATATTTGAGACAGCGCGGGGGACGGAAAGCGCGAACGGTGAGGCGGCAGGTCGCGCCTCACGGATTGACGAGCACTGCGGAAGGAATTTGGCATGGCGCGCGAGACCGCCGCCTTGATGGGGTTATGCCTGTGTCTGTCGCTCGCCGCCTGGCCGGGCGGCGCGCAGGCGACCGATGCGACCCTAGGCAATAGAGACGATGGCGGCCTTAGAGGCGATGACGGCGATACGGGCCATATCTTCGCCCGCCTCGACCGCAACCGCGACGGGGTGATCGATTTCGCCGAGATGCGGCGCGCCCGCGACGGTTGGGTCGCCCAGGTCGACAGGGACGGCGACGGCCGCATCAGCCGGGATGAGTTCCTTTCCGCGCCGCCGCATGGCGCGGGCGGGCGCGTCTCGCCGCTGCACCGCGCACGCCGGGCCAAGGTCTTCGCCCGCATCGACATGAACCGTGACGGATCGATCGACGCGGCCGAGCGCGAGGCGAGCCTCAAGCGCTGGTTCGCGCGCCGCGATCTCAACAATGACGGCCGGCTCTCCTATGAGGAGCTTCGGGCGGCGCGCAAACGCTGGCTCGCCTGGCGCGGCACGGAACGGGGGCAGCATGCCGGGCGACAGGGCGCGCCGCAGGGTGACGCCGGCAGGCAACGCGGCATCGCGCGCTACGACCGCAATGCCGATGGCGCGGTCAGCTTCGCCGAGCTGCGCGCCGCGCGGGCGGACCGCATGGAGGCGATCGACCGCAATCGCGACGGCCGGGTGAGCTACGACGAGTTCGTCAACCGAAGCGGCGACAGGGGCGCGGGGCGCCGGCGCGGGCATTGGCGGGCCCGCCTCTTCGTGCGCATCGACCGCAACCGCGACGGCTACATCACGCCGGACGAGCACGCGCAGGCGCTGCGTGGCTGGTTCGCGCGCATGGATGCCGATCGTGACGGATTGATCTCGGCGCAGGAGCTGGCCGCCGCGCGGGCGCGATGGCGGGCCCGGCGGCGGGCCGCGGAGTAGGCCCGTTCGGGCCATTCAGGCAATGTCGTCATTCCCGCGCCCTTCGACAAGCTCAGGAGCGGGAATCCAGAGATCATAGGGCGCCGATCTTGCCGGCATCCCTGGATCCCCGCTTTCACGGGGATGACGGCGTAGAGGTTAGGCGGCGCCCCTACCCCGCGGCCTTAATCTCCTTCAGCACCGGCAGCAGGTACTCGCGGAAGCCTTCGGGGTTCTCGCTCATCGGAAAATGGCCGAGGCCCTTCATGATGGTGAGCTTGGCGCCGGGGATGAGCGCGGCGGCGGCCTCGCTGTCGGCGGGCGAGGCCGAATAATCGTACTCGCCCGTCAGCATGTAGAGCGGGCATTTGCCCGTATCGATGTCCTTGACCTTGTCCCGGACGTCGCCCTCGATCTGATAGAAGAAGAGATCGCCCTGGAAGATGCCGGGCCCGCCCTGCATGTAGTGCCAGACCGTCTCCCACTTTTGCGCCTCGGGGCTCAAGGGTGAGACGAGCCCGTAGGCGAGGGCGCCGCAGGCCTCGCCGCCATGCACTTCGGGATGATTGAGCCAGCCGGCGTCGTAGTAGCGCTCGACATAGGCGGCCGACTGCAGGCCGATCAGCGCACGGAAACTCTCGGGATGCGCCCAGGCGAGATTGAGCACGATGCGCCCGCCGATCGAGCAGCCCATGGCGACGGGCTTCTCCAACCCCAGCGCGTCGGCGACGGCGAGGATCATGCCGGTGTAGCGCTCGGTGGTGAGCTGGTAGTCCTCGTTCTGCCAGCCCTCGGGCGGCGAGGACTTGCCGTGCCAGGGCATGTCGAAGGCGATGACGCGGTAGTCGGCGGTGATCTCGGGATCGTTCAGCAAAGCGCGGAACTGGCGGCCGTCGGCGCCGGCGGTGTGCAGGCAGAGCAGCGG
>CAZBRE010000058.1:0-11655 GCA_964494065.1 uncultured Alphaproteobacteria bacterium | reverse complement strand
GCGAGCAGGAGCTTGATGTAGAGGAGATGTGCCATCATCGGCTGCAGGTCGCCCTCGAAGGCGATGAGCCGCTTGCGGAGCAGCGCGAAGATGTCGTGGAAGCCCGGCGGCGGCACGGCCTGCCAGAAGGTCTCCCAGGTTTGCGCGCTGGCGCGGACCGCGAAGGTCCACGAGCGCATGACGTGCGGGCCCTTGTCGATCTCGGCGATACGGCCGTCGATGACGCGCACGAGATAGTCGGTGTCGTCCACCCCGATCGCGAAGGTGACGTTGAGGAGCCGGCCGCGCTTCACCAGCCAGGCATCGTTGTTCACCAGCTCGGCCAGGCGCTCGATCATCGCCCTACTCCGCCGCGCGGCCAGGTGCAGTGTAGCCCAGCACCTCGGCGGCGAACTTGGGGTACGGGTCGGCGATCTTGGGCGCGATGTCCTGGCGGATCGCCTTCAGGGTCGCGGCGCTCGGCACCGGCGTCTCGGGCACGTGCGTAGGGCAGTCGAAGTCGAAGCCGGTGTTGTCGCGCACGCTCTCGACGCTCTCGCCGGGATGCACGCTCTCCAGGCAGAACCGCCCGCGCGCCTTGTCGAACATGAAGAGGCAGCGGTTGGTGACCAGCGCGTGCGGGCCGCCGGGGCGATAGACGTTGGGCTCGTTCGAGCCGGCGGCGGAGATGAAGTCGACCTTCTCGACCAGCGTGCGCGGCGTGTGCTCCTCGCGGAACAGGATGACGCGCGGCACCAGGTAGTAGAGGAAGGCCGAGCCGAAGGAGCCGGACCAGCGCGCCTGCTGGCCGGGATAGTCGCCGACGCCGAGCAGGTTGATGTTGCCCGCGCCGTCGATCTGGCCGCCGGAGAGGAAGAACGCGCCCAGCCGGCCCTGCGCCGCCTGGTCGAACAGATCGATGCCGCCGTCGGTGCGGTAGCCGGGCAGCTTGGCGCCGATCACCGAGACGCGGACGGCGGATGGCCCGCCGGCGCGCGACTGGGCGAGGATGGCGGCGCTGCCGGGGATCGGCGAGAGCACGCCGACGGCGATGTTCTCCACGCCTTCGAGCAGGCGCGCGATCACGTCGATCAGCAATTCCTCGGTGCGGTAGTCGGTCATGCTGTGTCGGCGCTCATTCGGCCGCGGCGCGCGGCGCGAGACCCTCGCTCGCGAGCCATTGAGCGAGCCCCTCCTCGCTCCGTGCGGCCTGGCAGTAGCGCATCAGATAGTCGGTGTCGCCCGGATAGTAGCCCGGCATCGGCAGCGGCCAGGCGCCCTTGGGCGCATGCGCCACGCCGCTGACGTACATCGACGGGATCGTAGCTCCCGCCGTCACCTCGTCGGTCATCAGGTCGTCCTCGACGATCTCCTCGACGGTGACGTAGCTCTTGTAGGCGGCGTGGGCGAGGGTCTTGAGCTCGAGCTGGCCGCCGACGAAGACATTGCCCGCACGGTCGGCCTTGGGCGCGTGGAAGAGCGCCACGTCGGGCCGGATCGCCGGCAGCACCACGATCGGATCGGACGCGCCGTCGAGACCGAACGGATTGTCGATCACCTTGAATTCGGGCCGCACGGTGAGGATGTCGGAGCCTATAAGGCCGCGGATGGGGATGAAGGGGATGCCCTTCTCGCCGGCCTGGATTTGCGCGTAGATCGCGGGGCAGGTCGCATCGAGGATGCGCACGGCGCCCGTCTTGACCGCGCGCACGAAGGCCGGGGCCTGGCCCAGCTCCCACATGGTGACGCCCGAGGTCTCGATGGTGCCGACGCAGCCGGCGGCGATCAGAAGCTCGGCCTGAAAGGCGCTGGTCGGCATGGTGACGAGGTGGAGGTCGCGCGCGCCGCGGCGGATGAGGGCGCGGGTCGCCTCCATTGCCACGCCGTTGTCCTTGAAGATGGCGAGCTTGGCGCCGTCGGGGATGCGCGCGGCGAGGGTGTCGACGTCGGGCAGGATCTCGGCCATGGCAGGCGGCTCCGTGGGTTTCTCGCGTCAAGATTAGCGGAACGGGCGAGGCGGAGCCAGCCGCCGGAGGCATGGCCGGGCGGCGCTCAGCTCGCGGCGGCGGCGCGGAAATGCTCCACCAGGTAAAGCGCGCCGATGGCGATGAAGGCGAGACCTGCGATCAGCTTGAGCGGCAGCGTGCTCAGGAACTCCCCCGCCACACCGCCGATCAGGACCGCGATCCCCGTCGAGACGACGAGCGCCGCCGAGGCGGCCAGGAATACGCCGATCCGCGGAAGATCGCCGCCCGCGGCGAAAACCAGCACCGCGATCTGGGTCTTGTCGCCGAGCTCGGCGAGGAAGACGGCGGCAAAGACGCCTAGAAGCTTGAGCATTGGTCACTCTCCGGAGTCAGGGGGCGCCCGCCGTACCAGGGCGTCGACGGCGACGGCGCCGGTCTCGCCGACGATGAGCGGGTTGATTTCGGCCTCAGCGACGGGGAGTGCTGCGATCTGCGAGAAACGGGCGATAGCGGCGGCGAGGGCGTCGAGGTCGCCGCGCGGCAGGTTGCGGTAGCCGCGGAGCGGAGCGAGACCGCGCACTTCGTCGATCATGCGGCGCGCTTCAGCCTCGTCGACCGGGGCGAGGCGGATGGCGGCGTCCTCATAGAGCTCGGCCAGAACGCCGCCGGCCCCCAGCACTACGACCGGTCCGATGCCGGGCTCGCGCCGGAAACCGAGCAGCGCCTCGCCGCGGCCCGCAACCATGGGCTGGATGAGAATGCCGTCGAGGGGCACGGCCTGATCGGCGAACGTCGTCTCGAGCGACCTGAGCGCGGCGGCGAGCGCCGCTTCGTCGGTGATGCCGAGGATGACGCCGCCGGCCTCGGTCTTGTGCGCGAGGCCGAGCGCCTTCGCGGCCATCGGGAAGTCGAAGGGGAGCGCGGGCGGCGACGCGCTTAGCTCTGTGGGGGGTCGAACGATCGTCGACGGCGCGACCGCGATGCCGAGCGCCGCAACGAGCGCGAAGGCGGATGTGGGGTCGAGGACGTCGTCGGTCGCGTTCGCCAGGATGGACGCGGCTGCGGACGGCGCCTCGGCGATGACCGCCCGTCGCGGCGGGGTCCAGGCGCGAAGGGCGGCGACGGCGTCGGCGCAGGATTCGGGCGTCGTGAAGGCGGCGATGCCGGCCTCGGCGAGGCGCGCCACGGTCTCCGGCGCGTGAGGCACGATGAAAGCGGCGACGGGCTTCTCCGAGGTCGCATAACCGGCGACGGCCTCGGCGGCGAGCTCGGGATGGAACTGCGCGGAGGAGCCGATGACCGCGAGGACGAAGCCGATATGCGTTTCGGCCAGCGCCCCGTCGAGCGCGGCGCGCATGATCTCGGGCCGCGTGCCCGCCAAGGTCACGTCAATGATCCGGCCCTCCTTCACCGGCACGCCGGCCTCGCGGAGGCGGGTGATGGCGGGAGGGCCGAGCCCTTCGACCGGCACGCCCGCGAGGCCCAGCCGGTCGGCCGCCATCGCCCCACCGCCGCCGGTGGTGCTGACCACGGCGGCAGATCGCGTGAACGCGCCGGGCGCGCGGCCGGTCACGAGGGGGACGGCCTCGTAGAGCGCGTCCAGATGATCGACGCGGAGGATGCCGTGGGCGCGGAAGAAGGCGTCGGCCGACTTGTCGGAGCCGACGATGGCGCCGGTGTGGCTGAGCGCCGCCGCACGCCCGGGATCGGAGCGGCCGAGCAGATAAGCGATGATGGGCTTGCCGGCATCGTGTGCGGCGGCGGCGAAGCGCGCGAGCGCGGGGCCGTGGCGGATCGATTCCAGGAAGAGCAGGATCGTGTCGGTGTCGGGATCGGCGGCGAGCATCCGGCCGATCTCGCCCACCGAGAGATCGGCCTCGTTGCCCACCGCAACGATCTTGGAGAAACCGAGCCCGCGCGCCTGCACCCGCGAGAGCAGCGTGCCGAGCAGGCTGCCGCTTTGGGTGACGAGCGCGGTGCGGCCCGGGATGAGGCGGTCGGTCTCGACGGCGGCGTTGGCGCTGAGCGCAAGTCCGGTCGCGGGCACCAGCAGGCCGATGCTGTTGGGGCCGAGCAGACGGACGCCGCCGGCGCGGGCGCGTTCGACGAGGTGGGTCTGGCGCTCGACGCCCGCCTTGCCGGCTTCCGCATAGCCGTCGGCGAGCACGGCGGCAATGGGCACGCCGGCGGCGGCGCAGGCGTCGACCGCGTCTTCCACCCCGCCGGTGCCGACCAGCACGTAGGCAAGATCGATCGCGCCGGGGACCGCGGCGAGATCGGGGTAGGCGTCGTGCCCGCCGATGGTGGCGCGGTTCGGGTTCACCGGATAGACCGCGCCCTGGAACCCGTGCTTCTCGAGGAAGCGGAGCGGCCGCGCGCTCGGCTTGGCCGCGTCGTCGGAGGCGCCGATCAGCGCCACCCCGCGTGGCGCGAAGAGCGCGCGGGCGAGGTTTGGGGCGAGGCTCACGGCGTCAGTCGCGTTATTCGGCGGCCCAGTCATTCAGCCTAGGCATCCGGCTCGGTTTTTCGGTCGCGCTGGGGGAAGCGGCGGTCGAAGACGCCCTCCGCGATCCGTGTCTTCAGGATCTCGACGGGGCCGCCGGCGATCATCCAGCCGCGGGTGCGGCGCATGCAGTAATCGACCAGGCTCGCCTCGCTGAAGCCGGTGCCGCCCATCACCTGCATCGCCTCGTTGGCGGCGAAGAACCCGGCCTCGTTGCAGGCGACCTTGGCGAGCGCGGTCTCCTGGCCCGAGGGCAGGCCGTTGTCGGCGTTGACCGCGGCGCGGTAGAGCAGGAGCCGCGCGGCTTCGAGCTTGAGCGCGGCGTCGGCGAACTTCCACTGCACGCCCTGGAACTCGGCGAGCGGCTTGCCGAACTGCTTGCGATCGAGCGCGTGGTCGCGGGCGATGTCGAAGGCGAGCCGGCCGACGGCGAGCGCGCGGGCGGCATTGCCGATTCGCTCGACGTTGAAGGCGCTGATCTGTTTCTTGAAGCCGCCGGGCCCCAGAAGAACATTCTCCGGCCCGACCCGCACGTCCTCGAAGTAGAGCTGACGCCAGACCTCGCCCGACATGTAGCGGACGGGCTCGCCCAGGGTGAAGCCGTCCGCGTCGCGTTCCACCAGCACCGAGCCGATGCCGCCGACGCCCGGGCCGAAGCGGACATAGACGAGGAACAGCGTGGCGTCGCTCCCATGCGTGGTGAAGACCTTGGAGCCGGTGATGCGGTGGCCGTCGCCGTCGGGTGTCGCCGTCGTGCGCAATTCGGTGGCCGCGGAGCCCGCTTCGGGCTCGGACATGGCGACGGCGATGAGCGCCTTGCCGGCGAGGAGATCGGGGAGGTAGCGCGCTTTCTGTTCGGCGCCCGCGTATTCGGCGAAGGTGCGGATGGCGGCGAAATTACCGGCCTGCACGACATCGGCGCTGCGCGGACAGACACTTGCGACGGCCTCGATCGCCAGCACCGCGTCCATCAATGTGCCGCCCTGTCCGCCATCGGCCTCGGGGATGGTAATGCCGAGAAGTCCCTGATCGGCCATCAGCTTTGCAACGTCCCACGGATAGCCGGGCGCGCGGGCGCGGGCGAGCGCGCCCTCGGCCAGATGGCGGCTGGCGAAGCCGGAGACCGCGTCACGGAAGGCGCGCTGCTCTTCGCTCAGGTCGAAATCCATGGGCGCGCATCTTAGGCCCGTGCCCCGCGGACCGAAAGACAGGCCGATTCAGCACACACACGTATGCCCGCGCGCCCAAAACCGCCGATCAAACGCCAGAGTCATTCGGAGTTCAAAGATATTTAGCAAATCCCTGCTCGAATCCCCGCATGCATGTCGCGATGGCGCCTGGCTTTCGGCGGAATCGGGACATGGGGGAAAAGCGATGTCGCACGGTCCCAATCTGAACGAGATCAGGACGAGCCGCTGGACGCTCGCCTTCAGCGATCCGTCCTTCGAACGGCGCTTCCAATCGAGCTGGCTTTACGCGACACGGCTGACGACGCGACTCTGGGTCGCCTGCGGTATCGGCTTCCTTTGGTTGTTCACCGTACTGCTGGTGATCCTCCTGCCGCCGCACCAGCAGGATCTGTTGTGGGTCCGCTATGCGCTGGCGCTCCCCTTCATCATGGTGTCGCAGATCCCAATGCTGTGCCCGACAAGACTGCGCCGCCTGGTGGGGCTGTCCTATCTGGCGGGATCACTCGCGGCCTATGCGATGGCGCTCTATTGCTTCATCAACGCCAGCTTCGATTACAACGTCGTCTTTCTGGTGGAGCTCGCCACGACCCTCGCCTTCTGCCAGAAGTACGGCCGCATCCTGTTCACGTACACGCTCGCCTTCTCGCTGCTCGCCGGCGGCGCAACCATTGCGACGATCGTCTACGAGCCGGCTTTGCTCGGCGTACCGAACGCACCCGTCATTGTGGCCATCGTCTCCTTTCTGATGGTCGGTCTGTTCGCCGCCTATACGAGCGAGTTCTTCGTCCGCCGCAGCTACCATTCGATGCAGGTCCTGAAGGCCGAGATCGCCCGCAGCAGCGAGCTGGCCGAGCAGGCGAACGCCGCGAACGAGGCCAAGTCGCGTTTCCTCGCGGTCGTGGGTCATGAGCTGCGCACGCCGCTCAACGCGATCATCGGTTTTACCGAGGCGATGCAGGCCGGCATCCTCGGCCCGATGAACGACGACAGGATGCGCGGCGCCGTGAACGACATCCATGGCAGCGGACGGCGTCTGCTGGGGATCGTCGATGACGTGCTCGACCTGTCGAAGGCCAACTCGCACGCGATGACGCTCCAGGAGAGCGTCTTCAACCCTTCGGAGCTCATCGGGGAGCTGGTGCAGGCTTTCGAGGGCCAATGCGCCGAGAACGGGATCAAGCTCTACGTCATCGACAACCCCGACCTGCCGCAGCTGCGGGCCGACCGACGCCTCGTTCGCCGGATGCTGAGCAACCTCCTGTCCAACGCGATCAAATACACGGTCACCGGCGGCGAGATCTGGTTGCTCGCGACCGCGGGCGTGAACGATCCAATGATCGTCGAGATCAAGGATACCGGTATCGGCATCGCGCCGGAGCTGCTCGAACGCGCGATGGAAACCTTTGGCCAGGTCGATGACGACCTGAACCGACGCTATGAGGGACTTGGGCTCGGATTGCCGCTGACCAAGAACCTGATCGAGCTCCACGGCGGCAGGATCATCGTCGACAGCGAGGTCGGCAAGGGCGTGCGCGTGCGCCTCATCTTTCCGCCCGAACGCGTGGTCTGGAGCGGCGACGTTGCAAATCCGTCCCGATCGGGCGCGGCCTGACCGAAACGGTCGGTGGTTGCGGCCGGCGCCGGACGATTATTTCCCTATTTCTGCGGCTTCAGCGACAGGATGTAGGCGATGACGTCGTCGCGCTCACCGCGCGGCAGGATGAGGTCGGGCATGTTCCTGTGCGGCGTGCGGAACCAGGCGCGCAGATAGAAGCCCGTCACCCGCGGCAGTTTGGCGAGCTCGAAGAAGGACGGCGCGCCGGGCGCGGGCGGCTTGGGCCGGCGGCGCCCGTCGGCAACGATGTGGCATTCCTCGCAAACCTTGAGCGCCAACTGGAAACCCCGTTGGACATTGCCGCCCGATGTCGTTGCGTGCGGCGGGCTCGCCGCGTTGAGGCTGCCGGCAATCAACGCGGCAGCCGCAAGGGGAACAAGGGCTGCGGGCAGAGCAAATGACGCACGCATAGTCGTAAGCTCCTCATCGTGCTGACGGATGGGCTCCGGCGGGTGCCGGCTGCCAACTCTTGGCACGACAGCGTCGTCCAGGCATTGCGGCAGGTCAAGCCCGCCGGCGCTGCATGGCTGACTTGAGCCGTACCGATTGCCGCAATCGGCATGCGGGCGCTACTCTCGCCGCGCCACGAAACAAGATCAAACGGGAGGATGCGGCCGTGGGCGAATACCGGTTGTTGAGCTATGAGCGGGATGGTGCGCCATGCGCCGGCGTGTTGATCGACGAGATGGTCTATTCCGCGGCGTCGATCCTCGACGGCGCCGGCTGGGCCGCGGATAGCGTCATCGACATTCTGCAGCATTGGGACGAGGCGCGGCCGCGCCTGGAAGCGGCCGCCGACAATCCGCCGGCGCGCGGCGCGCCGCTCGGCGAGGTCACGCTGCTGGCGCCGCTCCTCTATCCCTCGACGGTCTATTTCGCCGGCGCCAATTACTGGGACCACATGCACGAGATGGCGGCGGCGATGAAGGCGATGACCGGCGTCGAGCCGCCGGTGGAAAAGCTGCCCGATCCCTGGCTCAGCATTCAATCGGCGCGGAGCAGCATCGTCGGGCCGGGCGAGACGGTGACGCTGCCGTCGTTCTCGACCAAGGTCGATTGGGAGGCCGAGGTCGGGCTCGTCATCGGCCGCGCGGCCAAGGACCTGACGCCCGCAAGCGCGCTCGACTGCGTGGCCGGCTACACCATCGTCAACGATCTCTCGGCGCGCGACTATCTGAAACGCGAGGGCTCGCCCTTCATCTATGACTTCCTCGCTCAGAAATGCTTCGACGGCTCCAACCCGATGGGGCCGTGGATCACGCCGAAGGAGGCGATCGACGATCCGACCGCGATGCCGATCAAGCTCTGGGTCAATGACGAGCTGAAACAGGATTCGAACACCGGCCAGCTGATCCACGATTTCGTGGAGATCCTGGTCTATCTGTCGTCGCGGGTGACGCTGCAGCCGGGCGATCTGATCATGACCGGGACGCCGGCGGGTGTCGGCTTCCCGAAGAACACGTTCCTCAAGCCGGGCGACACGATCCGGATCGAGGTGGGCGGCTGCGGCGTGCTGGAGACGCCGGTGGCCTGACGCGCCGCCAGCGGCGCGGCAAAGTCGGCTATTCGCCGCGGTCCTCGATGATCTCGTAGACGACGGGGAAGTAGGCCTCGCCGAGGCCGTCATCGATGGCCCGGCGCAGCAGGCGTTCGGCCTGCTTGGCCTGGTTCGCCTCGACGCGGTATTCGCGCGCCAGCTCCAGCGCGTAGGTGAGGTCCTTCAGCGCGTAGACCGTTGAGAACATGTGCTCGGGGAACTCGCCCGTCACCATCGAGAGCATGCCATGGTGGCGGAGCGCGAAGCTGTCGGCCGAGCCGTCCGACATGACCTTGAAGAGCTGATCGCCGTCCAGGCCCGCCCGGCGGCCGATCGCCAGCGCGTCGGCCATGGCGACGACGGTCTGGATCAGCACCATGTTGTTCAAGAGCTTGGTGGTCTGGCCGTTGCCGCTGGCCCCGCAATAGGTGACGTTCGTGCCCATGCAGTCGAGAAAGGGCTCGATGCGCTGGAACGCGTCCTCCTCGCCGCCGACCATGATGGCAAGGGTTCCATCGATGGCGGCAAGGCGGGTGCGCGCGACCGGCGCGTCGAGGAAATCGGCGGAGATGTCCGCGAATTTCTCGTTGAGCTCGCGCGCCAGCGCCACCGGGGCCGTCGTGTGATCGACCACGGTCTGGCCGGCGCGGACATGCTTCAAGAGACCGTCCTCGCCGGCGACCTCGGCCAGCTGGTCGCCGCCGGGCAGCGAGAGGAAGATGATGTCGGCGACATTGGCGACCTGCGCGATGCTCTCCGCGGGCTCGATGCCCTCGTCTTTCAGCCGCTCCATCGGCTCGGAGCGGACGTCGTAGCAGACGACCCGGGCCTTGCTCTTGGCGGCCAGGTTGCGGCACATCGGCTCGCCCATCGTGCCGAGGCCGATGAAACCCAGGGTCGGTTGTTCGCCTGCCATCTCGCCCATTCCTCCGTCTTGACTTTTCCGGCCGTCGCCGCGGCCCGTTTTCAATATCTGCTTTCCAAGCGGTTTGCCGCCGCACCACTTCCGTCACGCCCTCATTCGCGCAAGTATGGCGCATGAGCACGAGTATCTGAGTATAGCGCCATCGCACGCACGCACCGCCATGGGGACGTGCGGCCCGGCGCCGCGAAAACGAGAAATGCCAAGGGAGCGCCGCCATGAGCAGCGACATGAGTAGCGACGAGGGAGCGACCTACGAGGTCTATGCGGTCAAATACGCGACCATGCCGGAGCGCACGCGCTCGACCAACATCATGAATGTCGACCCGCACAATGACGGGCCGATGCCGATCGACTACTTCGTCTGGGCGATCGTCGGCAAGGACCGGCACTTCGTGGTCGATACGGGCTTCGTGCAGGCCGACGCCGACAAGCGCGGCCGCACGTTGCTGCGCGATCCCGCCGAGGGGCTGAAGATGATCGGCGTCGACGCGGCCAAGACCGAGGAGGTGATCGTCACCCACATGCATTACGACCACATCGGCGGCTACGAGCGCTTCCCCGAGGCACGCTTCCATCTTCAGGAGCGCGAGATGCAGTTCGCCACCGGCGTCCATATGTGCACCTCGACGCTCAACCACTCCTTCGAGCCGGGGCATGTCTCGGGCATGATCGAGCGGGTCTTCGACGGGCGGGTGCGCTTCCATGACGGCGATGCGCAGATCGCACCCGGCATCACGCTTCACTTCGTCGGTGGGCATACGATGGGCCTGCAGATCGTGCGCGTGCGCACGCGGCGCGGCTGGCTGGTGCTCGCCTCCGATGCGAGCCATTTCTACGAGAACATGGAGAAGATCGCGCCCTTCCCGGTGCTCTACAACCTGGGCGACATGATCAAGGGCTATCAGCGATGCTACGATCTGGCCGACGACAAGACGAACGTCATCCCCGGCCATGACCCGCAGGTGCTGGAACGCTATCCGGCGCCGAAGGCGGGGCTGGAAGGGATCGCGGTCAGGCTCGACGCCGATCCTATTTAAATCGGCCGCGGTGCCAGCGGGAAATAAGTTTAAGCCGTCTCGGCCTCGTCGCGGCGCTTCATGGCGCGCCGGCGGGCGGCTTGCGCGATCTCGGCCTCGTGGCGGCGGCGCACGGCGGCGTAGAGGCGGCCGAGGCCGATCGGCGGCAGGAAGACGATGACGAACTTCATCAGCCAGGAAAAGAAGGCCTGGTTCTCGCCGGCGATCAGGATCGAGGATTTGCAGTCGTACCGGCTCGCATAGCTGCCCTCGCATTCGGAGGCACCACGCTGGTAGGAGGTCGAGCCAAGGCCGTAGTCGCTGATGACATCGGAGAACTGCATATAGCCGACCCCGACGATCCACGTGAACGCCAGCGCGATGGCGATTCTCTTGAACCAGAAGAGATAGGCCGTATCCATGAGCTCGTCCCGGGGCTCTTCCCGCTGCGCGCCGCATCTGAGCGCAGCGGTGGAAATCTGCACGATTGCCGTTTCAGTATCGCGCCCCTTCGTTACCATCTGCTTAACAATGGTTAACCGATCCCGAACGGAATCGTTGGTCCGCCCCAGGGGGTTCTGAGGGCGTTCTGCGGAAAATCTGCGGAAAACACGGACGAGGCGGGCGCAAGATCATGCCACTGCCGTAACGTGATCCCTCGCGGCGAAGCTGTTAGCGTGTCATCCTTATGCCCTTCCGGCGGTTGAACATCGATCGAGCGATTCCCCGACCACCAAAGACTTTAGAATGACCCTGAAAGGCCCCCTGTTCGCGTTCATTCACATGGAGAAGGCCGCCGGGACGACCTTGACCTCGATCCTCCGGCGGTCGTTCGGCACCCGCCATTGCGACGTGCGCGGCTGGCGCAATGCCTGGATATTCGAGGACGATCTGGTCACCGCCGCCGACATGCGGCGCACCCG
>CAZBRE010000057.1:22290-24137 GCA_964494065.1 uncultured Alphaproteobacteria bacterium | reverse complement strand
ACGCATTACGAATGCGTTGCTCTACCAACTGAGCTACATCGGCGCCGGTGCGGCCTGAAGCGGCGCGAAACATCGGGGCATATGGGGCGATGGCCCTTGCCCCGCAAGCGTCTTTGCCGCCGGCCCGCGCGATATATCCGCCCGACATATCTACCCGAATATACCCGAAGCTAATGTCCATACTTGGCAGGCCAGCGGTTAAGAAGCCGTTTACCATGACATGCCCGCCAGGCGCGAGGGGGTTTTCGTCTGGTCGTATACGGCGGCCGCCGCGCGCCCTCTCCCGCTAGCGGGAGAGGGGACATCCCGTGACGTGTGCCGATTAGTCCCTGTCCGTATCCGTCGCGGCGGGGTCGCCGGCTTGGGGCGGCGGGGGCAGTACGGTTGTGTTGGCGGGCTCGGGCGCCCCTGATTCCGGCGTGATCTCAGTCGGCGCGGGCTTGGGCATGGGCTTGGGGGCCGGTTTCGGCGGGGGCCGGTCGATGGCGGCGATGGCTTTGTCGGCGATCGCCTTGGCCTCGCGGGGCGGCAGCGCGCTCACCCTTGGGGGCGTCGTCCAGGCGATGCGGTTGAAGACGCCGCAATTGGCGCAGGTGGCGCTCCACTCGTCGGCGACCGCGCCGCAATTGGCGCAGACCCAGCCGGGGTCGGGCTCGGCCTCGCTGACGCGGTTGTACCAGGCGCGCGCGGTGTCGGTGGCGCCGTGCTCGGCCTCTTCGACCGCAGCCATCAGGCGGCAGATGCCGGCGGTGAGCCCGTCGGCGGAAGCGGCCTTGAGATGCCGCCGTGTCTCCCCCCAGAGACGCGCATTGAGCGACGCCTCGGCCATCACGAGATGCGTGGTTGCATGCTCCGGCGCGAGGCGTTCGAGCCGCTCCAACGTCTTCAGGCGCTTGATCGGATCGGGCGAGGGAATGACCTGCGTGTAGAGCGTAGCGAGCGCGGGATGGGGCGCGCGGCCGTAGGCATCCTCGATGGTCTTGCGGGCGCGCCGGTCCTCGCCGCCGGCATGGAGGAGGTGCGAAAGGCGGATCGCCGCGGCGGTCATGTCGGGCGCGTCGGTCAGCGCCTTGCGGGCCAGCAGCAGCGCGGTCTCGTCGTCGCCCTCGGCCTGGGTGAGGCGCGACTGCTCGAGCAGCACAGCGGCGCGCCGGCGCCTGCCGGTCTCGGTGTCGAGCACCTTGCGGCGCACCGCCTGCTTGACCGTGCGCTCGGCCGCGGCCCAGTTGCCGGCCTCGATCTCGAGCGTGAAGAGCTTCTCCGAGGTCCAGGGGATTTCCGGGCGGAGCGTCTCGGCGCGGCGGGCAAGCTCGAGCGCGCGGGATTTGTCGCCGTCGCGCTCGGCGAGGCTCAAGAGGCCCCGCACGCCGAGGAACTCGGTCTCGCGGCGCTCGATCAGATCGGCATAATAGCGGCGCGCGGCGGCATCGTCGTCGTCGAGCTGGGCGGCTTGCGCGGCGAGCAGATGGGTGAGCGCCGGCTCCTTCAGGAGATTGTCGGCGCGCCTCGCCTGGCGCCGGGCCTCGTCGGCATCGCCCGCGGCGACGGCGGCGAGCCCGCGCGAGAGGGCAAGGTAGCCCTCACGCTGGCGCCGCTGGCCTCGCATCCGCTTGACCGCGCCGACCGAGGAGAAGAGCGCGCGCCACAGCCGGTAGAGCAGCACTAGCACGATCGCCAGCACCGCTACCGCCGCGAGGATGACGCCGACCGAGGTGTCGATGCGGTAGCCCTGCCAGACCACCGAGACCGCGCCGGGATTGTCGGTCAGCCAGGCGGCGAGCGCGCTCAGGCCGGCGAGGAGCGCGAAGATGACGAGCGCGCGGACGATCATTGGGCGGTCGTCCCGC
>CAZBRE010000057.1:17259-22190 GCA_964494065.1 uncultured Alphaproteobacteria bacterium | reverse complement strand
GGCGAGGAGCGCGAAGATGACGAGCGCGCGGACGATCATTGGGCGGTCGTCCCGCCGTTATTCGTGCCGGCGTTCTTGCCGGTGCTGCCGCCCGTCCCCGCAGGCGGCTTGGCGGCGCCGATGCGGGCGAGGGCGGCGCGGTGCAGGCTCCCGACGGCGGCGAGCGCGGCGATATGCGCGCGGGCGGCGTCGAGCCAGGGCTTGGCGGCCTCGGCGGCCTCGCCCTCTAGAGCGCTCAGGGTGTCCACGGCGCCGGCGAGATCGCCGGCGTCGAGCTGTACTTCAGCGCGGGCGACGATGGCTTCGGGGCCGCTGCCCTTGACGCCCGGGCCGGTGCGCCGGATGACGACGACCGAGCGGGCGCGGGCGATGGCGCGGTCGATCCAGCCCGACTTCTTCGAGAGGCGCGCGGCGCGCAGGACGGCGACGGCGGTGGCGGGAAAACGCGCGCGCAGCAGGCGGGCTTCGGTCACGCCTTTTGCGGCGGAGGCCTGGAGCGTCGTCATGGCATCGGTGGGCGGGTCTTCTGCCAGGCTGCGCACCGCTTCGAGCTCGTCCTTGTACGCGCGGCCCGCGCGGACGGCCTCGCGGAGCTGGCCGATCGCGGCGACCAGCGAGGCTTCGCGGCCCCGTCCCGCGCCGCCGGCGACGGTGGAGGCGACCTGGCGTTCGAGCGCGGTTAGGCGCGCCGTCAGGCCTTGGGCTGCCTCCTCGAGCCGTGCGATCTCGGCCTTGAGGCTCTTTTCGAGCGCTTCGCTGCGCGTTTGCGCGGCGGTCAGGCGTTCGGCATTGGCGGCGATCTTGCCCGCATTCTCGGCGACGGCGGCGCTCGAGGCGCCGTCGCCGCTCCCGGCGCCGGTGGTTTTGGACAAGGTCTCGATTCGGGCGCGAAGCTCGGCGATCTCACGGCCGATCGCCTGCAGCGTCTCGCCTGAGGCGGCAGCACTTAGACGCGTTTCGAGCGCGGCGAGGTCGGCCTTGAGCGCGGCGGCGGCCTTCGCGGCTTCGCCGGCCTGGGCTTCGGCGGCCTTGAGGCGTTCGGCTTGGGCGCTTGCCGGCCCTTCGAGCGCGGCAAGCTTCTCGGCGGCGGCCTTCGCGGCGGCTTGCGCCTCGGCGGCCTGTTTGCGCGCGGTCTCGGCAGCCTGTTCCGCAGCAGCGATACGCCCGGCCAGCGCCTTGGTGTCCGCGTTGCCGCCGGCGCCGCCGAGATACCAGCCGACGCCGCCGATGATCGCGGCGAGGATCAGCCCCACCAGCACGCCGATGGAGGTGGTGCGCAGGCTGGAACCCGCGCCGCGGGTGCGGACGCTGACCGGCGGCGGCGATGGCTGATCGGTTTCGCGCACGACTTCCTCGGCTTCGACGTCTTCGACGTCCTCGTGCTCTTCGTCCTTTTCGGCTTCGTCCTTTTCGGCTTCCGGCTCGCGCGCGGGCTTCACGTCTTCGGACGTATCGCTGGTTTCCTCGGCGGTCGCATCGACGGTCTGGAAGCCGGGCGACATGGACCGCCGCGCGCCGCGATGGGACGGTTCGCCGGCGGCGGCGGCGAGCTCGGCAGGATCAAGGGAAATGCCTTCCGCTTCGGCGGCGGCGAGGATCTGGGCGTGGCGCGGCTGCGGGATGGTGCCGCGTTCCTTCCAGCCCTGGACGGTCGTCACCGCGATGCCGAGCTTGGCGGCCATCGGGCGGATGCCGCCGAAGCGGGCGATGATGCGTTCTGCCTCGTTCATGCCGTTTTCCTTGCCGCCTGTCGCCGCCTGTCCCGCTTATCGCCCTACACCCGCCTATCGCCCAATATATGACAGATAGGGCTTAGATCCGTGCGCGCAAATCCGCCGCGATCAGGTCGAGAAGCTTTGCCTGGGTCGGTTCGGCCGCGACACGTACGTCACGCCATTGTACGTCTCGCGCGATCTCCGCCACGGCGGCGCTCAGGCAATAGGCGTACGATTGTCCGAGCGCATCGCTCAACGCCGCGTCGCGTACAAGAGTAACAAAGGATTGCGCGGTTCGCGGAGAAAAAAAGAGCGCGCCGTCGATGTTTCCGTTGCTAAGCGCGCGCCGCGCTTCGTCGGGAAGTGTACGTGCGAATTCGGCGCGGTAATAGGTTTCGCGGCGCACTGCGAATCCGCGTGTTCCGAGACCGTCCTTGAGCGGCCCGGCAACGTCGCGGCCGGCCGGATGCAGCAGCGCGCCGGCCTTGGGGTCGAGGCTGCGTGCGACGAGCGCGGCGAGGTCGTGCGTATCGCCGCCGGCGCTTTCGATGTGCCTGAAACCGGACGCCGACGCCGCGCGCGCGGTGGCGTCGCCGACGGCGAAGACCGGCAGGTCGCGTGCCGTTGACTTGGCTGCGAAGGCGCGGACGCCGTTGGCGCTGGTGAAGAGGAGCGCCTGCACGCCCTTGAGATCGACGCGGATATCGGGCGCCGGCTCGATGGTCATGACGGGTGCGAGCACGGGCTCGGCGCCGATCTCCCGCAACGCATCCGCGAGCGCGTCCGCATCCTCGCGTGGCCGGGTGACGAGGAGGCGCATCGCGGGCACCTCAGGTTTCGGGCTCGAAGAAGTCGGGGCCGCCCGCCGCGCGCAGCGCCGATCCGGCCGCGTTGCCGATGGCGGCGGCCTCGCGTGCCGGACCGTTGCGGGCGTCGCGGTGCACGGTCGCGCCGTCGGGCGTGGCGATCAGCGCCTGCAACGCGAGCGTGTCGCCCGAAACCGTGGCGAGCCCGGCGATCGGCGTGCGGCAGGAGCCGTCGAGCGCCGCCAGCAGCGCGCGTTCCGCCGCGACCGCTTGGGCCGTGGGTGCATGGTCGAGGGCGGAGAGATAAGCGCGCGTCGTCTCGTCGTCGGCGCGGCATTCGAGGCCGATCGCACCCTGCGCGACCGCGGGCAGCATCTCCGCGATCGGGATGGCGCGGGCTTCGTATTCGGTCATGCCGAGGCGGCGGAGGCCGGCGAGCGCCAGGATCGTCGCGTCGACCTCGCCCGCCTCGAGCTTGGCGATGCGGGTATTCACATTGCCGCGGAACGGCACCACCTTGAGATCGGGCCGGGCGGCGAGGATCTGCGCGCCACGCCGCAGCGAGGCGGTGCCGACGACGGCACCCTGCGGCAGCGCGGCGATGGTCGTTGCCTCCATGGCGAGCAGCACGTCGCGCGGGTCTTCGCGTTCGAGCGTGGCGGCAATCGTGAGGCCATCGGGCAGGACCGTTTCGAGGTCCTTCATCGAATGCACCGCGAGGTCGATGCGGCCGTCGAGCAGCGCCTCCTCGATCTCCTTGGTGAAGAGGCCCTTGCCGCCGATCTCGGCGAGCGGCCGGTCCTGTACCCGGTCGCCGGTGGTCTTGATGACCTCGATGGCGATAGCGTCGGGGGCGTCGGGCGTGGCGAGATCGGGATGGGCGGCGCGCAGCTGATCTGCGACCATATTGGTCTGCGCGAGCGCGAGGTCGCTGCCGCGGGTGCCGATGGTCAGGCGGGCTGCACTCATGGGGCGTGTCCTTAGCGGCTTGCGGGCGCGATGGAAAGGAATTAGGGGAACCTCGTTATGGCCACCCGACGCGTCAAGACGCGAAAGCCCAAGCTGCCCAAGCCGCGCGACCCGTTCTGGCGGGTGCGCCGCGCCTTCGGCGAGAAACGCGAGAAGAGCCGCAAGGCCTATGACCGCGCCAAGACCAAGCGCGCGGAGCGGAAAGCGAAGGAAGAGGAGTGAGCGATTGGCCGACAAGCTGACGGTGCTCGGCATCGAGACGAGCTGCGACGAGACGGGCGCGGCCGTGGTGCGAGGCGACCGCACGGTACTGGCCGAACGCCTGCTGACGCAGCTCGACGATCACGCGCCCTTCGGCGGGGTGGTGCCGGAGATCGCCGCACGCGCCCATCTGACGCATCTCGACCGGCTCATTGGTGAGGCGATGGCGGTGGCCGGGGTTGGCTACGGCGCGCTCGACGGGGTGGCGGCGACGGGCGGGCCGGGGCTGATCGGCGGGGTCATGGTCGGCGTGACGACGGCCAAGGCGATCGCGGCGGTGCACGGCCTGCCGTTCCTCGCGATCAATCATCTGGAAGGCCATGCGCTCTCGGTGCGGCTCATCGATGCGGACGTCTCGTTTCCCTATCTGCTGCTGCTGGTCTCGGGCGGGCATTGCCAGCTGCTCGCCGTCGAGGGCGTGGGTAACTACCGGCGGCTCGGCAGCACGCTCGACGACGCGGTGGGCGAGTCCTTCGACAAGGTGGCGAAGATGCTGGGGCTCGGCTATCCGGGCGGGCCGGCGGTGGAGCGCGCGGCGGCCGACGGCGATCCCGCGCGCTTTGATCTGCCGCGGCCGCTCGCAGGCCGGGCGGGCTGCGACTTTTCCTTTTCCGGTCTGAAGACGGCGGTGCGCCATGCGGCCGAAGCGCTGCCGCCGGGCGACTTCGGGGCCGATGATCTGGCCGATCTGGCGGCGAGCTTTCAGGCTGCCGTGGTCGATGTGCTGGCCGACCGTAGTGCCGCGGCGATGAGGGCTTTCAAGCGAGACGCGGACGCGCCGCCGGCGTTCGTCGTCGCCGGCGGGGTGGCGGCGAACAAGGCCGTCCGCGCGCGTCTCGAGGCGCTGGCGAAGGCGGAGGGTTTCCGCTTCGTGGCGCCGCCGCCCGCGCTCTGCACCGATAACGCGGCGATGATCGCCTGGGCGGGGATCGAGCGGCTGGCGCTGGGCCTGAGCGATCCCCTCGACTTCAAGCCGCGCCCGCGCTGGCCCCTCGACGAGCTCGCGCCCGCAAACCCGGAAAGCTGATAGACGGCCTGCCGCTCTTTTCCTTGCCCGTGCCGCCCGCCATGATGGCCGGCGAACCCACGCATCAAATCAACCCAATCCCGAGGGAGGAGAGACCCATGGACAAGGCCCTGTTGGAAACCGGCCAGAAGATCCGGCGCGAGGTGCTGGGCG
>CAZBRE010000057.1:0-17159 GCA_964494065.1 uncultured Alphaproteobacteria bacterium | reverse complement strand
ATGGACAAGGCCCTGTTGGAAACCGGCCAGAAGATCCGGCGCGAGGTGCTGGGCGCCGAGCATGTCGATCGCGCGACGGCGAACCTGAACGCGTTCAACCGGCGCTTCCAGGAATTCATGACCGAATATTGCTGGGGCGGCGTGTGGGGCCAGCAGGCGCTCGACCGCAAGCAGCGCAGCCTCAACAACCTCTGCATCCTCTCTGCGCTCAACCGGCCGGAGGAGTTCAAGGCCCACACGCGCGGCGCGCTCAACAACGGCTGCACCGTCGACGAGATCTTCGAGACGCTGATCCAGGTGACGGTCTATGTCGGCGTGCCGGCGGGCGTGAACGCCTTCAAGCTGGCCTCCGAAGTGTTCAAGGCCGAAGGCGTCGAGGTGCCGGAGTAGCGCGGTAAAATCGCCCAAGCACAGTCGCTTAGCTGAATTTATTTCGGTCTGCGAAATACCGTTTCGCATCGATTGACGCCGCCCGCGCCACGGGCCAGAGTGGCCAAAAGCGTATTGCGACCGGCCAGGATCGTGAGCGCAATAGGGCGTTCGCAGGCGAGCGTTCCGGGAGGAAGGCCATGGCGACGAGCGTGTCCAGGAGCGGCGATCGCGCCGCCGCGCGGACGAATGAGCAACGTGCCGGCGGGGGTGCCGGCGGAGGTGTCGGCGGGGATGTCGGCGGGGAAACCGCCGACGCGAAGGACCGTCAATTCGTCACCGCATTGGCGCGGGGCCTTGAGGTGCTGCGCGCCTTCCAGGACTGCGGCGGGCCGCTGGGCAACCAGGAGATCGCCAAGCGCACCGGCCTGCCCAAGCCGACCGTCTCGCGCCTCACCCATACGCTGAAGCAGCTCGGCTACATCGTGCATGACGAGCGGCTGTCCAAATACCGGACCGGCCCCGGCGTGCTGGCGCTCGGCCAGTCGAACCTCGCCAACACCACGCTGTTGCGCGTGTGCCGGCCGTTCATGCAGGAATTGCGCGAGCATTCCGGTGTCAGCGTGGCGCTCGGCACGCGCGATCGGCTGGAGATGGTCTATCTTGAGAATATCTTCGGCAAGGCGTCGACGGGGCTGCGCCTGGCGGTCGGCACGCGGCTGCCGATCGGCACCACGGCGATGGGCCGCGCCTTTCTGGCGGGGCTGTCGACGGCGGAACGCGCCTATCTCATGAAGCATCTGGAGCTGGTGCATCGGGCGCGCTGGCCCGGCATCCGCGAGGCGATCGAGGCCGCCGTCGCGCATTACGAGGAGCGCGGCTTCTGCTTCGCCGCGAACGAGTGGCAGCGCGAGATCGCGGCGGTCGCCGTGCCGATCATGGCGCCGGGCGGGCTCGGCCTAGTGGTCCTGTCCTGCGGCGCGCCCTCCTTTGAGATCGGCCGGGCGAAGCTGTGCCGCGAGATCGGCCCGCATCTGGTCCATGTGGCCTCGACGATCCAAGCGGAGCTGCAGAATGCCTGACACATTGGAACGGACGGAAACCTCGGGCCTCGACGCCGAAACCTTCGCCCAGCTGCTCGACACGGTGGCGCGCTTCGTGCGCGAGCGCCTGGTGCCGCTCGAGGCCAAGGTCGCCGAGGACGACAAGGTGCCGGCGGAGGTCGTCGACGAGATGCGCGCGCTGGGCCTCTTCGGGCTCTCGATCCCGCAGGAGTACGGCGGGCTCGGCCTCACCATGGAGGAGGAGGTGCGCGTCGGCATGGAGCTCGGCCGCACCTCGGCGGCGTTCCGCTCGGTCTTCGGCACCAATGTCGGGATCGGCAGCCAGGGCCTGGTGATGGACGGCACAGAGGCGCAGAAGCAGACCTACCTGCCGCGCATCGCCACCGGCGAGATCATCACCAGCTTCGCCCTGACCGAGCCCGAGGCGGGCTCCGACGCGGCGTCCCTGCGGACGACCGCGAAGAAGGACGGCGACCATTACGTGCTCAACGGCACCAAGCGTTTCATCACCAATGCGCCGGAAGCCGATCTTTTTACCGTGATGGCGCGGACGGGCGAGCCGGGCTCGGGGGCGGGCGGCGTCACCGCCTTCGCCGTCGAAGCCTCGACCCCGGGGATCAGCGTCGGGCCGTGGGACAAGAAGATGGGCCAGCAGGGCGCGCACACCGCCGACGTCGTCTTCGAGGATGCGCGGGTGCCGGCCGACGCCATCATCGGCGGCGTCGAGGGCCAGGGCTTCAAGACGGCGATGAAGGTGCTCGACCGCGGGCGGCTTCATATCTCCTCGGTCTGCGTCGGCATGGCCGAGCGGCTGATCGCCGACACGCTCGCCTACGCCCGCGAGCGCCAGCAGTTCAAGACGCCGATCGCGGAGTTTCAGCTCGTTCAGGCGATGCTCGCCGATTCGCGCACCGAGGCCTATGCCGCGCGCTCGATGTTGCTTGATGCGGCGAAACGGCGCGACGCCGGCGAGACCGTCGCGACGGAAGCGGCGTGCTGCAAATACTTCGCCTCGGAGATGGTGGGCCGCGTCGCCGACCGCGCGGTGCAGATCCATGGCGGCGCCGGCTACATGGCCGAATACGGCATCGAGCGCTTCTACCGCGACGTCCGGCTCTTCCGCATCTACGAGGGCACCTCGCAGATCCAGCAGCTCGTGATCGCGCGCAACATGCTGCGCGAGATGGACTGAACGAGACATGACACCAGCCGAGACATCCGAGCTCGACGCCTATCTCGCGGGGCTGCCACGGTTTCTCCACGACATGCCTTACGGCTGGGCCGAGCGCCTGCCCGACGGCGAGGCGCTGATCGAGGGCGAGACGGTCTGGACCTGGCGGCGCTTCGCACAAGAGATCGCCGCGGCCGCCGACGCCTTGAAGGACGCCGGCATACGGCCGGGCGACCGCGTCATGATCGTTCACGAGAACGGGCTGGCGGCGGCAACGCTGCTCTTCGCCGCGAGCGCGGCGGCGGCCTGGGCGGTGCCGGTCAATGCGCGCCTCGCCGAGGACGAGATCGATCACATTGCCCATCATGCGGGCGCGCGGCGGATGCTGTTCACGACCGACATCTCGAGCGACGCGGCCGGCCACGGCGAACGCCACGGCGCAACACCCTTCGCCTGGGACAGCGCGGGCGCGATCACGATCGGGCCGCTCGACGGCGCCGGGGGCGATACCGGTCCCGAGCCGGTCACCGGCGATCCGGCGCGCGACGTGGCCGTGCTGCTCTATACGACCGGCACGACGGGGCGCTCCAAGGGCGTGATGCTAAGCCACCGGAGCATCATCTACGTGGCGTCGGGGCCCGGCTCGCCGTCGCCGCTGACGCCGGAGGACTGTTCCTACCTGGCGCTGCCGATCTCGCACGCCTACGGGCTCTGCTCGACCTTCATTCGCGCGGTGTTCCATGGCGCGAAGTCGCTGCTGCAGGCGCGCTTTTCCGCCCAGGGCATGTTGGCGGCGCTCGCCTCGGGGGTGACCATCTGCAACGGCGTGCCGGCGATGTATGCGCGCCTGATCGAGCATCTCGACAAGACCGGCGGCAGCCTCGACGCGCCGAAGGTGCGCGCGGTGACGGCGGGCGGCGCGCCGGTCGACCCGGATCTGGCGCGGCGCGTCGGCGAGCTATTCGGGCACGGGGTGATCAACGGCTATGGCCTGACCGAAGCCGGGCCGACGGTCTCGCGCAGCACCGCCGGCGATCCCGACAGCTCAGGCGCGCCCATCGTCGGCGTCGAGGTTCGTGCGGTCGACGGCCACGGGCGCGACGTGGCGCAGGGCGAGCCGGGCGAGCTGTGGGTACGCGGGCCCAACCTGATGCTGGGCTACTACCGCGACGCCGACGCCACGGCGACCGCGCTGACCCCCGACGGCTGGCTCAAGACCGGCGATATCGGCGTGCTGCACGCCGACGGGCGCATCAAGCTGGTCGACCGCGCCAAGGAGATCATCATCCGCTCGGGCTTCAATGTGAGCCCGGTGGAGGTCGAGGAGGCGCTGAACGCGCATCCGGGCGTCGTGCAATCGGCCGTGGTCGGCGCGGCGGTGACGGGGAACGAGGAGGTCGTCGCCTTCGTGGAGGTGATGCCGGACGGCACCGACGAGGCGGCGCTGCACGACTGGGCGCGCGCGCATCTGGCGCCTTACAAGCGCCCGGCGCGGATCGAGATCGTCGAGGCGCTGCCGGCGGCCCCCACGGGAAAGATCCTGAAGGCCAAGCTGCGCGAGCGGGCGGGCGAGCTGGCGCGCGACAAGGCGCGGGTGTGAGGCATAGTTCTTCGTCCTAATGGGATGACGGGGGGCGTCGAGCCCACCTAACTGACAGCACCCGCAGGACAATTCCATTCGCCCGGCAAGCCGGGTAGTATCCGCGCCGCCGCGGGGGGTCGTGGCGCATCTAAGACACTGTCGGCCGCGTGGGGATGATGACGGCCGCGCACGAGGGAGGTGTTCCATGTTCGGGCAGATGATGGACCGGCCGCTGCTGATCTCGCAGCTGATCGAGTTTTCGGCGCGCTATCACGGGGATACCGAGATCGTCACAAGAACCGTCGAGGGCCCGATCCATCGCTACGGCTACGCCGACGCCCATGAACGCATCAAGCAGCTCGCCAATGCGCTGACGCGCCACGGCATCAAGCTGGGCGACCGGGTGGCGACGCTGGCCTGGAACACCCACCGCCATTTCGAGCTCTATTTCGGCATCTCCGGCATCGGCGCCGTCTGCCACACGCTCAATCCCCGCCTCTTCGCCGACCAGCTCGAATACATCATCAACCATGCGGGCGACCGGCTGATCTTCGCCGACGCCATGTTCGAGCCGATCCTGGCCGACCTCAAAGGCAAGATGAAGCCGGTCGAGGGCATCGTCTTCATGACCGACCGCGAAAACATGCCGGAGAGCGAGCTCGAAAACGTCATGTGCTACGAGGAGTTTATCGGCGCCGAGAGCGCGGACTTCGACTGGCCGGAGTTCGACGAGCGCACGGCGTCGTCGCTCTGCTACACCTCGGGCACGACGGGCCATCCCAAGGGCGCGCTCTATTCGCACCGCTCGACCATGCTGCACACCTTCTCGATCTGCGGGGCGGAGAGCTTCGGGCTCTCCAGCGCCCAGGTCTTCCTGCCCGTGGTGCCGATGTTCCACGCCAATGCCTGGGGCATTCCCTACGGCTGCGCGATGACCGGCACCAAGATCGTCATGCCGGGCGCGCGCATGGAAGGCGACAAGATCTTCGAGATGCTCGACAAGGAGGACGTGACGTTTGCGGCCGGCGTGCCGACCGTCTGGCTGATGCTGCTCGACGAGATGAAGAAGCAGGGGCGAAAGCCGAATGCGCTGAAATCGATGCTCGTGGGCGGCTCGGCGGTCGCGCGCTCGATGATCGAGACCTTCGAGCGCGACTACGGGCTCGAAGTGTTCCATGCCTGGGGCATGACCGAGATGAGTCCGGTCGGCACCAACGGCCGGCTGTCGCACAAGATGTCGAACCTGCCCAAGGACAAGCAGTGGGACATCAAGGCCAAGCAGGGCCGCGCCATGTTCGGCGTCGAGATCAAGATCGTCGACGACGAGGGCAAGCGCCTGCCCGAGGACGGCGAGGCGTTCGGCGAGGTGCTGGTGCGGGGACCATGGATCGCCAGCGGCTATTTCGCCAACGAGGAGGCGACGAAGGCGGCGCTCGACGACGAGGGCTGGTTCCGCACCGGCGACGTGGCGACGCTCGACCCGCAGGGCGTGATGCAGATCGTCGACCGCTCCAAGGACGTGATCAAGTCGGGCGGCGAGTGGATCAGCTCGATCGATCTGGAGAACGCAGCACTCGGCCATCCCGACGTGGCGCATGCCGCGGTGATCGGCGTTGTGCATCCGAAATGGGACGAGCGGCCGCTCCTAATCGTGGTGCCCGAGAAGGGCAAGCACCCGCAGCCCAACGAGATCATCGATTATCTGAAGGACAAGATCGCCAAGTGGTGGCTGCCCGACGACGTCCAGTTCGTCGACGAGATCCCGCTGACCGCGACGGGCAAGATCTCCAAGCTCGATCTGCGCAAGCGCTTCGCCGACTACAAGCTGCCGACGGCGTGATAAGGCCCCTTGGGGGGTCTAGCGCTCGGCGTCTTCGCGCACGGGCCGGCCGGTGCCGATCAGCACGTCGCTCGGGCGCAGGAGATGGGCCGGCCCGCCGCCGCGCACGGCGGCACAGCCGATCGAGGCACCGCCGCCCTTCAGCATCGCCTTGGTGGCGAAAGCGAGATAGGTGGTCTGCTCGGCCAGCACGGTGCGGTTGCTGCGGCGGCGCACCTGCGTGTCGACGCGCACGATGGCGCCGCTCAAGCCCAGCCGCTCGAGGCGGAAAGTCCGGTTGAGCTCGTAAGCCGCCGCGACGTCGACGATCGGAATGCGGGCGAGGCAGCGCTTGCCTTCGCGCGCCAGGGCGGTCGCTGCGGCGCGCGCCTCGATGTCGATGCCCGTATGGACCGGCGCCGCCATGCAGTTGGGATGGCCGCGCGGCTTCAACGTGTAGCGGTAGCCGACCAGCCCGCCGCCGTCGCGAGCATATTCCTCGTTCTCGACATAGTCATAGCCGCCGCGCAAGAGCGCCACGAGGCAGCGTCCGGGACAGGGCCGCGAGGACATCGACCAGCGCTTGGTCAGCTTGCGCCCATTCTTCATGCGCACCGAACGGAGCTCGCGGAAATTGGGATAGCGCAGAACGAAGCCGTGCACGTTGCGGACGGTATGATGGATGCGCGCCCGCGCATGGGCCTTGCACAGCCCGGCATGGGTCTGGGCGATCGGCTCGTCGGTGTCGCTGAAGGCCGATTCCAGGGCGAGCCAGGCGCCCAGAGCGAGCACGGTCGCGCCGCCTACGATCGAGCCCAGAATGATAAGGTCCCTGCGTTGCATGGCCTTCAATCCCGTTCTGCCCGGCCGGCCGGCGCGTATCGGGGCGCCGAACGGGCCACAGCCAATAGGCTATCCAGAGGCTATCCAGTCGCTATCCGGAGGCTATCAGGCGAGGCTGAAGGAAAGGTTTCGGGTGCCGACAGGCGGAATTGGCTTCGCTGGCGCTTTGATCGCGGGGGCGCGGCGGATAGACTTGGGCCCAGACGAGATCAGGCAAATGCAAGCACGCGGGATAATGCAGACGTTGCGGCCGGGCCGGCGGGGCCGAGCCGCACGCATCGGAGGAACGAGGACATGAATTTCGAGTACACGGAAAAGGTCGAGGCGCTGCGGGCCCGGGTGATGGCGTTCATGGATGAGCACATCTATCCGAACGAGAAGGTTTACGAGGACCAGCTGAAAGCGCAGGCCGACCGCTGGAACGCCTGGCCGCCCATCCTCGAAGAGCTGAAGGACAAGGCCCGCGCGGCGGGCCTGTGGAACCTCTTCCTGCCCGAGAGCGAGCGGGGCGCGGGGCTCACCAATCTCGAATACGCGCCCTTGTGCGAGATCATGGGCCGCTCGCCGATCGCGCCGGAGGTCTTCAACTGCTCGGCGCCCGATACCGGGAACATGGAGGTCTTCGAGCGCTACGGCACCGAGGCGCAGAAGAAGAAGTGGCTGGAGCCGCTGCTCGACGGCAAGATCCGCTCGGCCTTCGTGATGACCGAGCCCAAGGTCGCCTCCTCCGATGCGACCAACATCGAGGCGCGCATCGAACGCGACGGCGACGAATACGTGATCAACGCGCACAAGTGGTGGGCGTCGGGCGCCGGTGATCCGCGCTGCAAGATCTTCATCGTCATGGGCAAGACCGATCCGAGCGCCGAGCGGCATAAGCAGCAGTCGATGATTCTGGTCGAGCCCGACACGCCGGGCATCGAGATCATCCGGCCGCTGCCGGTGATGGGCTTCGACGACGCGCCGCACGGCCACTGGGAGGTCAAGTTCACGGACGTCCGGGTGCCGGCGGAGAACATCTTGCTGGGCGAGGGCCGGGGCTTCGAGATCGCGCAAGGCCGCCTCGGGCCGGGCCGCATTCATCACTGCATGCGCACCATCGGCGTGGCGGAACGCGCGGTGGAAGCCATGTGCGCGCGCGCCAAGTCGCGCGTCGCCTTCGGCAAGCCGCTCGCCGAGCAGGGCGTTGTCATGGACCAGATCGCGCAGTCGCGCATGGAGATCGAGCAGTCGCGCCTGCTGACGCTCAAGGCGGCCGACATGATGGACAAGGTCGGCAACAAGGCCGCGCGGGCCGAGATCGCCATGATCAAGGTGGTGGCGCCGAACATGACGCTGAAGGTGCTCGACCGGGCGATGCAGATCCACGGCGGCGGCGGGCTGACGGAGGATTTCGGCCTGGCGCGGGCCTGGTCCTGGGCGCGCGTCCTGCGGCTTGCCGACGGGCCCGACGAGGTGCACACGGCCGCCGTTGCCAAGCTCGAGCTGCGCAAGCAGACTCCGTCCTGGGTCTATGTCGGCCAGGACGCCGCGGCGGCGGAATAGGGCGCCTCAGCGAGCCGGTTTCACGATGGGGTTTCGCGATGTGAAATGTGATTTCGCAAGTATTGACGCTTAACGTCTGCTTGTGAAACGGTGACGAAAGCATCCGCCCGGTAACCGAAGCCGCTGTTTGAATGTGGAGGGCCGGGCGGAGGCAGACGACAAAAAGACAAGACTAAAAGACAAAAAGAAGACAAACAAGAAACGCAATAATAATGAACGGCCGTGCCCTTCGTGGCAGGGTCGTCAAAGGGAGGACGGAGCTTCGTGAGCAAGGCGCGACCACGCGTGTGCCCGGCGTCCGGGCGGCCGTATGCAAACGGCTTCGGCCGGGCCCACCGCGCATGAGCCAAGCCTCGACCGCGCGGAGCGTGGAGCCGGCGGCCGGTGCCGCCGCGGACGTCCTTTTGGAAGTGAGCGATCTGACGGTCCGGTTCGGCGGCATCGTCGCGCTCGATCAGGTCTCGTTCACCGTCGATCGCGGGCAGATCGCGGGCCTCATCGGCCCGAACGGCGCCGGCAAGACAACGCTCTTCAACTGCCTCAGCCGGATCTACAGCGCCAATTCGGGCGACATCCGCTTTGAGGGCCGCTCGCTGCTCGACCGTCCGTCGCACGCCATTGCCCAGGCAGGCCTCGGCCGCACCTTCCAGAACCTGGCGCTGTTCCAGACCATGACCGTGCTCGACAACGTGATGGTCGGCGGGCACAGCCGGACGAAAAGCAGTTTCGTCAGCAACGCGTTTGCCTTGCCGTCGGTGGCGCGCGAGGAGCAGACGCTGCGCGAGCGCGCGCATTCGGTGCTCGATTTTCTCGATCTGTTGCCGATCGCGAACGCTATCGTGTCGACCTTGTCCTTCGGCACGCTGAAGCGGGTCGAGCTGGCGCGCGCGCTCTTGTGCGAGCCCAAGCTGCTGCTGCTCGACGAGCCGGCCGGCGGTCTCAACCACGAGGAGGTGGCGGTGCTCGGCGACCTGATCCGGTCGATCCGCGATGAGCGCGACGCGACCGTGCTGCTGGTCGAGCATCACATGGGTCTGGTGATGGACGTATCGGACAAGGTCGTCGCCCTTGATTTCGGCAAGACCATCGCGGAGGGCACGCCCGCCGAAGTGCAGCAGAACGATGCCGTGATCAAAGCCTATCTCGGGACGGGAGCCTGACCGTGGCGCTGCTCGAGGCGAAGGACCTGCGCGCATTTTACGGGCCGATCCAGGCCCTGCACGGGATCGACTTCGAGATCGAGTCTGGCGGCATCACCACGATCCTGGGCGCCAACGGCGCCGGCAAGACGACCACCTTGCGCTCGATCTGCGGCTTGATCCGGCGCACCGGCACGATCTCCTTCGACGGCCAGCCGATCGGCCGCAAGCAGACGGAAGAAATCGTGCGGCTCGGCGTCGGTCACGTGCCCGAAGGCCGCGGCACCTTCACGACGCTGTCGGTGGAAGAGAATTTGCGCCTCGGCGCCTATACACGGCGCGACCGCGGCGGCGTCGGCGAGGATTTCGACCGGGTATTCGGTTACTTCCCGGTGCTGGCCGAGCGGCGTGATCAGCAGGCGGGCACGCTTTCGGGCGGCGAGCAGCAAATGCTGGCGATCGCGCGCGCGCTGATGCTGCGGCCGCGCCTGCTGGTTCTGGACGAGCCGTCCTTCGGCCTGGCGCCGATGATCGTGGAATCGATCTTCGGAATCATGCGCGAGATCAACGAGAGCGAGAATGTCAGCATGCTGCTGGTCGAGCAGAATGCATCGCTGGCGCTGGAGCTCGCCGATCACGCCTATCTGCTGGAGACCGGCCAGGTGGTGACGTCCGGGCCGGCGGAGATGCTCCGCAAGGACGAGGCGATCCGGCGGTCGTATCTCGGTTACTGAGGGGGCGGGGGCGATGGATCTATTCGTGCAACAGGTGCTGGCGGGGCTTGCCGTCGGCGGCATCTATGCCAGCCTCGCACTGGCGCTGGTGATGATCTACCAGGCGACCGAGCTGGTGAACTTCGCCCAGGGCGAGATGGCGATGTTCTCGACCTACATCGCCTGGCAGCTCGTGCAGTCCGGGGTCCCGTTCTGGCTGGCGTTCCTCCTCACCATCATCATCTCCTTCGCCGGCGGCATCCTGATCGAGCGAATGATCATCCGCCCGGCCCGCAACGCGCCGGTGCTGGCGATCGTGATCATCTTCATCGGCCTGCTGGTGATCCTGAACAGCATGGCCGGCTGGATCTGGACCTACACCAACCAGATCTTCCCGAGCCCGTTTCCCGACCGACCGTATCTCGGCGTCAACGTTCAGGAGCTGGGCGCGATCGGCGTGACGCTCGTCGTGCTGCTGCTGGTCTTCGCGTTTTTCCGCTACACGACGCTGGGTCTCGCCATGCGCGCGGCGGCGCAGAACCCGACCTCGAGCCGCCTGGTCGGCATCCGGGTCGGCTGGATGCTGGCGCTCGGCTGGGGGCTGGCCGCGGCGATCGGCGGGGTCGCCGGCATCATGGTGGCGCCGAAGCTGCAGCTAGATCCGAACATGATGGGCAGTGTGCTGGTCTATGCCTTCGCCGGGGCGCTGGTCGGCGGCATCTCCAGCCCCGGCGGCGCGGTGCTGGGGGGCTTCGCGGTCGGCGTGATCGAGAACCTTGTGGGCACCTACGTGCCGGTGGTGGGCTCGCAGCTCAAGCTCGCCGTCGCGCTTATCCTGATCGTCGGCGTGCTCACCGTCCGACCGGCCGGCATCTTCGGCCGGCCCATCGTGCACCGGGTCTGAGCGATGGGATCTGAGCAATGACGAACGCGCCCGTCACCGCAGCCGAGGCAAGGACCATAGTCGGTCCCGCGAAATCCACGATGAGCCCGGCTCGGCTGGTCGGCATTGCGCTGGCCATCGCCGTCGCCTTGGGGCTGCCCTTCGTGGTCAGCGATTTCCATTCGTTCCAGCTGACCCAGGCGATCATCTATGCGATTGCGCTTCTGGGGCTCAACATGCTGACCGGCTACAACGGCCAGATCTCGCTCGGCCACGGCGCGTTCTATGCGATCGGCGCCTATACCGCAGCGATCCTGATCGACAAGGCCGGCGTGCCCTACTACGCGACGCTGCCGGTGGCGGGCATCCTGTGTTTTGTTATCGGCTTCCTGTTCGGCCTTCCGGCGCTGCGCCTGGAGGGGCTTTATTTGGCCTTGGCCACGCTCGCATTGGCGCTCGTCGTGCCGCAGCTGCTGCGCTTCCGGCCGCTCGAAGGCCTGACCGACGGCGTGCAGGGCATCACCCTCGACAAGCCCGAAGCGCCGTTCGGCCTGCCGCTGACGCCCGATCAGTGGCTTTATTTCTTCGCCCTGCTGGTCGCGGCGATCATGTTCTGGGCCGGGCACAACATTCTGAAGGGCCGTATCGGCCGCGCCATGATCGCGATCCGTGACCATCATATTTCGGCCGAAACGATGGGTATCAATACGGCGCTCGTGAAGTCGGCGACCTTCGGCGTCAGCGCGCTTTACACCGGTGTGGCGGGTGCGCTCTCGGCCGTGGTCGTGGCCTTCGTGGCGCCGGATTCGTTCGAGTTGTTCCTGTCGATCTCGCTGCTCGTCGGCATGGTGATCGGCGGTCTGGCCTCGGTCTCCGGGGCTATCTATGGGGGCCTCTTCGTCCAGTTCGTCCCCAACATCGCAGAGGAGGTATCGAAGGCCGCGCCGTGGGCGATCTACGGCGTGATCCTGATCCTCTTCATGTACTTCATGCCCGCGGGCATCGCCGGGTTCGTGCGACAGGTGCAAGGCAGATTGCGCACCATGCTGGCCCGGTCGTCCGCGGATGGTTAGTGGGACCCGACGGTTCGGGTCGATTGTTGCCCTATGGGAGGAAAGAATGAGCATAACCAGACGCTTACTGTGCACGACGGGGCTGGCGGCCGCCGTCGCGCTCGTTGCGACCCCGGGTTTGGCCCAGAAGAAATACGGGCCCGGCGTGACCGACAAGGAGATCAAGATCGGGAACACCAACCCCTATAGCGGTCCCGCCTCGGCCTACGGCACCATCGGCCGCACGATCGCCGCCTACTTCGCGAAGGTGAATTCAGAAGGCGGCGTCAACGGGCGCATGATCAAGTTCGTGACGCTCGACGACGGCTACAGCCCGCCCAAGACCGTGGAGCAGACGCGCAAGCTCGTCGAGCGCGAGAAGGTGCTGTTGATCTTCCAGGGTCTCGGCACGCCGACCAACTCCGCGATTCACAAATACATGAACCGCAAGAAGGTGCCGCAGCTCTTCGTCGCCACCGGCGCCACCAAATGGGGCCAGCCGAAGAAGTTCCCCTGGACCATGGGCTGGCAGCCGAACTACCAGACCGAAGGGTCGATCTACGCCAAATACATCCTGAAGAACGTCAAGAGCCCGAAGATCGCGGTCCTTTACCAGAACGACGATTACGGCAAGGACTATGTGATCGGCCTGCGCGCCGGTCTGGGTGCCAAGGCCAAGGGCCTGATCGCCAAGGCGCTCTCTTACGAAGTCTCCTCGCCGACGGTCGACGCCCAGGTGGTGCAGCTCAAGAACACCGGCGCCAATGTCTTCCTGAACGTGACCACGCCGAAATTCGCGGTGCAGGCGATCAAGAAGGCGCACGATCTCGGCTGGAAGCCGCTGCACTTCCTCAACAACGTTTCGGTCTCGGTGAGCCGCGTGATGAAGCCGGCCGGCTTCGACAAGTCGCAAGGCATCATCTCTTCGGCCTACCTCAAGGATCCGACCGATCCGCAATGGAAGAACGACAAAGACTATCTCGACTGGGTCGCCTTCATGAAGAAGTGGTACCCGCGCGGTAGCCTGAATAGCTCGTTCAACGCCTATGGCTATGCCGTGGCCAAGACCATGGTGAATGTGCTGAAGCAGGCGGGCGACAATCTGACCCGCGCGAACATCATGAAGACCGCGGCGAGCATGAAGGGCGTGCGTGTTCCGATGCTGCTTCCGGGCGTGGTGCTCAACACGGGTCCGGGCGACTTCCGGCCGATCGAGCAGATGCAGCTCCAGCGCTTCGAAGGCAATACCTGGAAGCTGTTCGGCCCGATCATCGACGCCAGCGGCAGCAGCTGACCGCGGCGCGATCCTAGCTGACCTATCCGGCCGCCGGGCTCGTCCCGGCGGCCTTTTTTGTTGGATTTTGTGCATGGGCTGGCGATCGCGCGTCCGCGGATGGACAGCACCGGTGCGGTGACTTACGCTCACGTAAATTGTCGGCGCGCCAAATTCCGGAAAGCGCCGAGCCAGGTGTGGAGCGGGCGGTTTGGGCACGGACATCCTCGAGTTTCGGGACGTCACGGTCCGGTTCGGCGGGGAGACGATCTACCAGGATCTGTCCTTCGCGGTCCGGCCGGGGGAGTTTCTGTGCATCCTGGGCCCGAGCGGCTGTGGCAAGTCGACCTCGCTGCGGGTGATGGGCGACCTGCTCGCGGTCGACGAGGGCACGGTCACGGTCGAGGGCGAGCCGGCGCATCAGGGCTGGGCCAAGCTCGCTTATGTGTTTCAGCAGCCGCGGCTGGCGCCGTGGCGAACGGCGCTCGGCAATGTGACGCTGGGCATGGAGCTCCGCTTCGACAAGACGAGCAAGGCGGAGCGCACGGAAAAGGCCCGCGCCCTGCTCGATATGGTCGGACTCGGCCGGGACGTGGAGAAGTATCCCTCGATGCTGTCCGGCGGCGAGCGTCAGCGGGTGTCGATCGCCCGCGCGCTTTCGGTCGACCCGCACATCATCCTGATGGACGAGCCGTTTTCCGCGCTCGATCTCAACACGCGGCGGCGCCTGCGCGCCGAAATCATCTCGATCTGGAAGAACACCGGCAAGACGGTGATCTTCGTGACCCACGATATCGAAGAGGCGCTGGTGCTGGCCGACCGGGTGCTGCTGCTCTCCGACAAGCCGACGCGCGTGCTCGAGACCCTCGAGATCGCCGCACCGCGGCCGCGCGACGTCGAAAGCACGCCTGAGCTCCGCCGGCACAAGGACCATCTGATCGCGCTTTTCCGGACCCTGGAACGTAAGAGCGGCGGGGACGGCGCGTCGGATGCTTCCGAGGAAACAACCGAGAACGAACCGTCCCACAAGGAGGAGATATCACTATGACGGCGAAGACCAGGACATTGGCCGCATCGGCCGGCATCGCCATGATGATCGCGGCAGGCGGCCCGGCGGTCGCCAAGGAGACCATCACCTACGCCTATCTGCTCGACCCGGCGCTGGAAGGCGTGCTCTACGCCATCAAGTCGGGCAAGGTCAGCTCCAAGACGGTCGAGATCAAGGCCTCGGCGCTGGCCATTCCGGCGCTCATCCAATCGACGCCGGCCAAGCGTTACGACGTGATCATGAATGCCGTCATGGCGATCCCCTTCGCCAAGAAGCGCGGGCTCGATCTGGTGATCCTGTCGACGGCGCTGCGCTCGCCCGAGGGCCGCAAGGGCGCGGGCATCTGGGTGAAGAAATCGAGCCCCTACAAGACGCTCGCCGACTTGAAGGGCAAGACGATGGGCAACTACGCGCTGCGCTCGACCGGCACGACCTGGGTGCGCATCGCGCTGTGGAAAAAGCACGGCATCAACGTCTCCTACAAGAACGGCGACTTCAAATGGGTGCAGATCCAGGCCCCGGCGCTGCTGCCCGCGCTCGCCTCCGGTCGCATCGATGCGGCGACGCTGATCCACGCCCAGGCCTATAAGGCCGGCAAGACGGGCGACTACCGGGTGCTCGCCTGGACCAACAAGGACATCAAGGAGCTCTTCGGCGTCGATGCGGTGGCGGCGGTGAACGTCACCTATCCCGAGAAGCTCGCCAAGCGGCCGGCGGCCTTCAAGGAGTTCAGCCGCATGCTCCGCGCCTCGGTGCTCTATGCAGTCAAGCACCCCGACGAGGTCGGCAAAGCGATCTCGGCCAAGTACAAGATCTCGCCCGACTACTTCAAGGCGTGGATGGCCGACTATTCCTTCTTCCCCGGCGCGATCAGCGACCAGGACATGAAGGCGATGGAGGTCGTCTGGAACAACGCCAAGGAGATGGGCATCATCAAGAAGGCGCCCAAGGCCGCCGACGTGGTCTGGAAGGAAGCCATCCGCGAGTAGGCCGGAGCCCGGCTTGAAACCAGCAGCGGGATTGTGAGGACCGTGCAGCCACGCGCCGCGGGCCGCAATGCGCGGCTCGCGGCGCACGCCTTTACACTGTTCGCGCTGGCCGCCTGGGCGATCTACGCACAGTTCGTCGAGCGCTACGTGATGCCGAGCCCGATTGCGGTTGTCGTGCGGCTGGCCGATTTCGCCGTCGACCTCAACCTCCTCGGCCATGTGCTCTACACGATCGCGCATATCGTGGGCGCGGTGGCGATCTCCTTCGTGATCGGCAGTGCGGCGGCGTTGCTCGCCTTCTACTATCCGCCGACGCGCCTCATGGTGCATGGCCGGTTCAGCCCGTTCCTCAATTCCTTCTCGGGCATTGGCTGGACGCTGCTCGCCGTCGTCTGGTTCGGCATCAATGACATCACCGTCGTCTTCGCGATCAGCGCGGTCCTGGTGCCGTTTGCCATCATCAACATGCGCGAGGGGCTCGACGGGCTCGACGCCGATCTCTTCGAGATGGGCGAGAGCTTCACGCGGCGGCGCTTCCGGCGCTTCGTGCGGATCGTGATCCCGTCGCTCTACCCCTTCATCTTCGCGACCCTGCGGATCAGCTTCGGGGTCGCCTGGAAGGTGGCGCTGACGGCCGAGCTCCTCGGCGGCAATACCGGGCTCGGCTATCTCCTCAACCTGGCGCGGCA
Organism: uncultured Alphaproteobacteria bacterium; assembly: GCA_964494065.1. Lineage (GTDB taxonomy): Bacteria > Pseudomonadota > Alphaproteobacteria > JAPULJ01 > JAPULJ01 > DATKZM01. The sequence goes on along the minus strand of CAZBRE010000057.1, from coordinate 980 downwards.
GGATTTCGACATGCCGCTCCTCCTCGCCGTGATCATCATCATCATCGCCTTCGTCTATTCCTCCGACCGGTTCATCTTCGTGCCCGTGCAGGCGCGGCTTGCGAGGCATCATGGACCGGTCTGACACACTTCGTGTGCGCAAACGACGGCGGGCGGACAAGTCGAACTGGTTGGTCGAGCATTTGTTCGCCGAAGGGCTGATCGTCGCGGCGATCCTCGGCTGGTGGCTGCTCTCGCTCGGCATGCCCGACTACGTGATGCCGGGGCCGCTGGTGGTGGGCGAGGCGCTGGTGCGGCTCTTCATCGAGCCCGAATTCCTCGGCCACACGCTATCGAGCACGGTCCGGGTCGTCGCCTCGGTGATCATCGCCGTGCTGCTCGGCTGGGCGCTGGCGCAGCTGCCGATGCGCTATCCGATCGCCCGCGAGATCGTCCACGACCGCATCAAGCCGTTCTTGAATTCCTTCCCGTCGGTCGGCTGGGCGATCCTGGCGGTGATCTGGTTCGGCGCCTCCGACGGCTCGATCATCTTCGTCGAGGTGGCGATTCTCACGCCGTTCTGCCTGGTCAATATCTCCGAAGGCCTGAAGGAGCTCGACGGCGAGTTGATCGAGATGGGCGAGAGCTTTACCCGCAACCGCCGCAAGGCCTTCTTCAAGATCACCGTGCCGCTGCTCATGCCCTACGTGATGGCGGCGGTGCGCATCGCTTATGGTGTGGGCTGGAAGATCGCGCTGGTGGCTGAGCTCTTCGGTGCCGAGACGGGGCTCGGATTTTTGATGCAGCGTGCGCAGACCCTGGCCGACGCCTCGACGGTCTTCGCCACCTGCTTCGCCATCGTGCTGATATTCTTCGCTGGTGAGAAGCTGGTGATCGATCCCTTGGCGCGCCGCTTCCAGCACCGCTGAGTCGGGAAGGTGATCATCAGCGCAACGACATCTCCATGCTCCCTCCCCCTCTTCAGAGGGGGAGGGTGGGGA
>CAZBRE010000056.1:9563-24232 GCA_964494065.1 uncultured Alphaproteobacteria bacterium | reverse complement strand
CACACCCATGGCCTGCGCGCCGATGTACGTGAAATCGCATTCGCAAGGCGAGTACGTCTTCGATCACTCATGGGCCGATGCTTACGAGCGCGCCGGCGGGCGATACTATCCGAAGCTCCAGGTTGCCGTGCCCTTCACGCCGGTTACCGGCCCTCGCCTGCTGGTCCGGCCCGGTGACGACGAAGCGCGCAACCGGCAATTCCTGATCACCGGTCTCGTCGAAGTCACCAAGAAGAGCGGCGTCTCGTCGCTCCACGTCACCTTTGCCCGCGAGGAAGACAAGGATGCCCTGGCCGACGCCGGCTTTGCCGTGCGCATGGGCGAGCAGTTCCACTGGCAGAATGACGGCTATGAGAGCTTCGACGACTTCCTGGCCGCGCTCACCTCGCGCAAACGCAAGAACATCAGGAAAGAGCGACAGAAGGTGATCGATGCCGGCATCACCGTGCGCCCGCTGGTCGGCGATGAGATCCAGCCCCGCCACTGGGATGCCTTCCACGAATTCTACATCGCGACCTATGACCGCAAATGGGGCTACCCCTATCTGACGCGGGAGTTTTTCACCCTATTGAGCGAGCGGCTCGGCGACCGCGTCGTCCTGATGATTGCTGAATATGACGGCGAGATCGTCGCGGGCGCGCTCAATCTTCGCGGCGGCGATGCGATCTACGGGCGCAACTGGGGTTGTGCGGGACATTTCAAATTCCTGCATTTCGAGGCCTGCTATTACCAGGCCATTGATTTCGCGATTGCCCATGGTCTGGCCCGGGTGGAGGCCGGCACGCAGGGCCCGCACAAGATCCAGCGCGGCTATCTGCCCCGCCGGACCTGGAGCGCCCATTGGCTGCGCGATGAGAATTTCCGCGAGGCGGTCGAGGATTTCTGTCGCCGCGAGCGCGCGGCGATCGAACACGACATGTCCTATATCGAAGAGATATCGCCCTTCCGCCGCAGCGAAGACTAGCGCGGCGCTTACGACTTCAAGCCCAAATTCTTCAAGCGGGGCCCCTGGCGAAATTGCGGCCGGCGCATCCGGCCGCAATGATCACCGTGGCTCGACCAGCTCTGTCGACTTGCCGTCGGGCCCACCCTTGTCGGGATCGCCCTTGCGCTTCTTGCGCGTGCCCTTCGTCGTCGGCGGACGTTTCTGGTAGCTGAAGGCGAGCTCATCGTCCTTCGAGACGCGAACCTGCGCCGTCCCGCCCTTCTCCAGCTTGCCGAACAAGAGCTCCTCGGCGAGGGGCTTTTTGATCTTCTCTTGGATCAACCGGGCCAGCGGCCGCGCGCCGAACTTCGGATCGTAGCCGCCTTCCGCAAGCCACTTTCGCGCCTCGGGCGTAAGCTCGATGGTCACGTTGCGGTCGGCGAGCTGCTCTTCGAGCTGCATGATGAACTTGTCGACCACCCGCTCGACGACCTCGGGCCCCAGCGCCTGGAAGCCGATGATCGCATCGAGGCGATTGCGGAACTCCGGCGTGAACATGCGCTCGATTGCCTCGGTGTCGTCGCCGATCCGCTCGGACCGCTCGAAGCCGATCGCGGGCTTGGCGAGATCGGCGGCACCCGCGTTCGTCGTCATGATCAGAATGACGTTGCGGAAATCGACCGTCTTGCCGTTGTGGTCGGTCAGCTTGCCGTGGTCCATGACCTGCAGCAGCACGTTGAAAAGATCGGGATGGGCCTTCTCGATCTCGTCGAGCAGCAACACGGCGTAGGGATGCTGATCGATCGCATCGGTCAGCAAACCGCCCTGATCGAAGCCGACATAGCCCGGAGGCGCACCGATGAGCCGCGAGATCGAGTGCCGCTCCATGTATTCCGACATATCGAAGCGGATGAGCTCGACGCCCAGCGTCATTGCGAGCTGGCGGGCGACCTCGGTCTTGCCGACGCCGGTCGGCCCGGAGAAGAGGTAGTTGCCGATCGGCTTCTCCGGCTCACGCAGGCCCGCACGGGCGAGCTTGATCGCGGCCGAAAGCGCCGCTATCGCCTGATCCTGGCCATAAACCATGCGCTTCAGGTCGCGATCGAGGGTCTCGAGCGTCTGCTTGTCGTCGCGGCTCACATTCTTCGGCGGGATGCGCGCGATCTTGGCAACAATGGCCTCGACATCCTTCACGCCGATGGTCTTCTTGCGCTTGCTCGACGGCAGCAGCATCTGCGCGGCGCCGACCTCGTCGAGCACGTCGATCGCCTTATCGGGCAGCTTGCGGTCGTTGATGTAGCGCGACGAGAGCTCCACCGCCGAGCGAATCGACTCGGCCGTGTAGCGGACCTTGTGGTGCTCCTCGTAGTAAGGCTTGAGGCCCCGCAGGATCTTCACCGTGTCCTCGACCGACGGCTCGTTGATGTCGATCTTCTGGAAGCGGCGGACGAGCGCCCGGTCCTTCTCGAAGTAGTTCCGGAATTCCTTGTAGGTCGTCGAGCCGATGCAGCGCAGCGTGCCCGAGGCGAGCGCCGGCTTCAGCAGGTTGGACGCATCCATCGACCCGCCGGAGGTCGCGCCGGCGCCGATCACCGTATGGATCTCGTCGATGAACAGGATCGCGCCGGGCATGGCATCGAGCTCGGAGAGTACGGCCTTCAGGCGCTCCTCGAAATCGCCCCGGTAACGTGTGCCGGCGAGCAAAGCGCCCATGTCGAGCGCGTAGATGGTGTTGCCCTTCAGGACATCGGGCACTTCATCATGCACGATCCTCCGGGCCAGGCCCTCGGCGATCGCCGTCTTGCCGACACCGGGCTCGCCCACGTAGAGCGGATTGTTCTTCTGGCGCCGGCAAAGTACCTGGATCGTGCGCTCGACCTCCTCGGCACGGCCGATCAGCGGGTCGATGCGCCCCTTCTTCGCCTTCTCGTTCAGGTCAACGCAGTAGCTCGTCAGCGCTTCCTTGCCCTGCTTGACGACGTTCTCGCCGCCGCCTTCCTCCTCGGAGCCATGGACGGTCCGGCTTTCGGATTTGCCGGGCACCTTGGCGATGCCGTGGGAGATGTAGTTGACCGCGTCGTAGCGCGTCATGTCCTGCTCCTGCAGGAAGAAGACCGCGTGGCTCTCGCGCTCGGCGAACATGGCGACCAGCACGTTGGCGCCGGTCACCTCTTCGCGCCCGCTCGACTGAACATGGATCGCGGCGCGCTGCAGCACGCGCTGGAAGCCGGCGGTCGGCTTGGCCTCCTCGCCCGATTCGTCGATCAGATCATCGAGCTCGTTGTCGATATAGTCGATCAGCTCCGCGCGGATGCGATCGATGTCGACGCCGCAGGCCCGCATCACAGCGACCGCGTCCTGATCCTCCGTCAACGACAGCAAAAGATGCTCGAGCGTCGCATAGTCATGGCGCCGCTCATTGGCATAGGCGAGAGCTCTGTGGAGGCTTTGCTCGAGATTCGATGACAGCATACGGGGGATCCGATCTCCTGGCCGGTTTGCGCTATTCCTTCTCCAGCGTGCACTGAAGAGGATGCTGATTACGCCGTGCGAAGTCCATGACCTGATTCACTTTGGTCTCCGCGATCTCGTAAGTAAACACACCGCAGACGCCGACGCCCTTTTGATGGACATGCAGCATGATGCGGGTTGCCTCCTCCCGGTTTTTGTTGAAGAAGCGTTCAAGCACGTGAACGACGAACTCCATTGGCGTGTAGTCGTCGTTCAACATCAACACTTTGTACATCGATGGCTTCTTGGTCTTGGGCCTGGTCCTGACGACCACGCCCGTATTCGAGCCATCATCGTTCTTGTCTTTGTCGTCGCTCATAGCCCTTGCGACGTACCTATTTCGCGAGTTCCGCCCCGAGTGTGCAGTGGACATGGGAAAGATTCGGTGAATGTCGTCGCTTAAGAGATTCGCCATTATGACCGGCAGATTCAAGCTCGATTCGACAAAATAATAGGGGCTGGAGGCCTGCATCCCGTCGGACGCTCGGATTATCATTACCGTCGAGGGGCTTATATGGCGCTTAGTATCGAGGGCAGATTGGCGGTCTCGCCGCGGCCCCGATTGCAGGGCTTGTATGGCTACGCCCGCGAGCGTCGCGGTCCGCTCGCCACGCAGGACGGCATTCGGAAAAGACTGGGTTGAGCCACGCACCGAACATCTCCCAGCGAAGCGAGGCAACGCGCATCGTCCCGCTCAGCCGAAATCGGCAAACGCCATAAGATTGTCCCATCGCCGCCGGATTTGGCGCCCAACTTGCGCCACACAAATGACAATACTGCCACAATGTCGGGGATAGGAATTTGCCAGAGGGCGTAATACGGCGGGTATGGTTAAGTCTGAGGAGGCTCCTGGGCCGGTCCAAGCGGAAGTATTCGGCACAAAAAGCCAGGAATTTTCTCGAAATGGTCGAAAAGTTAACTTTTGTTAACTATTTGTGGGTCAGTATCGGCAACACAAGCGCGGCGATGGACAAGGATTCGTCCGCAGCGTAGAATCAACGGCACGAACCGTTCGATTCTGGGAACCTAAGACGGGAGGCGTTTTTGACCAGTAGGGCTTTGACGCATATGTGGAATTCGGTTCGATCAATGTCGGTTGCAACGGCGATGGCCGCGACCGTCGCCATGGTCTTTGTGCTCGCCGCGCCGAACCCGGCCGCGGCACGGCCCGGTTACGCCTCAATCGTCGTTGATTGGCAGACCGGCCGGGTTATCAGCAGCTATCGGGCCGACAAGCTGCATGCGCCGGCGTCGCTCACGAAGGTCATGACGCTTTATCTCCTCTTCGAAGCCCTCGACGCCAAACGGATCAAGTTGGACCAGCGCCTGCGGGTCTCACACCGCGCCCAGTATACCTCGCCTTCGCGCCTTGGCTTGCGCGCCGGAACCACGATCACGGTGCGGGAAGCAATCCTGGCCCTGGTGACCAAATCGGCGAACGACGCGGCTGTCGTGGTCGCCGAGGCGCTGGGTGGCAGCGAGGCCAGATTCGCGCACATGATGACAACTCGCGCGCGCCAGATCGGCATGACGCGCACGACTTTCCGCAATGCCTCGGGTCTGCCCGCACGCGGTCAGCTCACAACCGCGCGCGACATGGCCATCATGGCCCGTACGATCATCAAGAAGTTTCCGCACCACTACCACTACTTCGGCACGCATGTTTTCTACTTCCGGGGCCGGCGGCACGGGAATCACAACCGGTTGCTGGGACGCTATCCGGGCGTCGACGGTCTCAAGACCGGTTACGTGCGGGCGTCTGGCTACAATCTGATCGTTTCCGCGCGCAACCGCGCCGGTACGCGGGTCGTGGCCGTGGTGCTGGGCGGACGCTCGCACCGCAATCGCGATATTCGGATGACGGGCCTGCTCAACCATTCCTTCGGCAACAAGACACGCTATGCAGCCTTGATCCGGCGCGGCGGGCACGTGATGAAGGGTCGCACCCAGCGCAAGGCTTCGGCCTTCGCCACCGCGCGCACCTACAAAGCGGCAGGTTATGCCGAGCGTTCGAATCGCCGCGCCCGGCGATACAGCAGCCGCACGCAAGCCGTTCGTGGGCGTTGGAGTGTCCAGGTCGGTGCTTTCCGCAGCTATCGGCGCGCCAAGCGGGCGACCTACCTTGCCAAGCGCCGGACCAGCACGCTCCGCCGTGCAGTCCCGACCGTCATCAAGGTCAGCCGTTCCCGCTATCGCTATCGGGCGCGCCTGCGTGGCCTCACGCGGAAGCAGGCTTACATCGCCTGCCGCTCGCTGAAACGGAACGGCAAACGGTGCGCCGTCCGCGGGCCGTCCAGCAGCTAACGTCTTCGGGTATTTCGGGCCGAACCTATCGGGCGCCGGGGGTCTCCGATCGCTGGCGCCAGAGGTCTTCGGCCGCGCTCAAGTCAGCGTCGCTGATACCGCCCAGCCAGTTGGCTGCGATTTCGAGAAACGCCGGCTTGTGTCGCGCCCGCCACTCATCGATCGACCAGCTTGGCTCGCCGCGCGGCACGCGGTCGCTGGCAACGAACACCCAGGCATCCTGGTCGCGGTTACCGTTGGCCGAACTCGTCACCCGGCAGAGCTGGGCCTCGTAGTCGGCCCCTTCAAAGCAGGTCAGCATCGCCGCATCGATTAGGCTTGCGCCCGACATGACCACGCCGTCGATGGTCGCGCCTGGCTGTGGCACCGCGGCGGGATAGGGCTGCTCACGGACGGTGTATCGTTGATACCCGGCAAGTTCCGCCGGACGGACCTCCGCATCGGGAACCTCCCGGCCCAGCACCAGCCGCCGGACGTCGGCGTCGACCAGGGTTCCGTAGAAGAAGAAGTCAAACACGACCGCGGCCCATCGCCCCGTCTGCCCGCCTTAGAATGCGGGCATATCGAGGCCGCACTGCTGCAGATGGTCGGCCAGTTGCGCCTTCAGCCGGTCGAGCCCGGCCTCGTCCTTGGCTTCGCAGCGCGCGACCAGCACGGCCTGCGTGTTCGAGGCACGCAACAGCCACCAGCCGTCGGCGGTATTGACCCGCACGCCATCAATGCCATTGACGTCCGCGCCCGCTTCGGACAATCGCTCGCGCACCTCCTCGACAATGGCGAATTTGCGCTCTTCCTCGCAATCGAAGCGGATCTCCGGCGTGTTGACCACGGCGGGCAAGCGGTCTCGGATCGCGGCCAGACTTTCTCCAGACCGGCTGACGATCCCGATCAGCCGCACCGCCGCGTAAAGCGCGTCGTCAAACCCATAGTATTTGTCGGCGAAGAAAACGTGGCCGCTCATTTCGCCGGCAAGCGGTGCATTCGTCTCGCGCATCTTGGCCTTGATCAGCGAATGGCCGGTCCGCCACATGAGTGGCTGGCCGCCCATGCGCGCGATCTCGTCGAACAGAACGCTGCTCGCCTTGACATCGGCGATGATCGTCTCACCGGGCCGCTCGGCGAGGATCTCGCCGGCAAACAGGACCATCAGCTGATCCGCCCAGAGCACGCGGCCCTGGCCATCGATCGCGCCGATACGGTCCCCGTCGCCGTCGAAGGCCACGCCGAGATCGCAGTCGGCCGTTTCGACCGCCGCCTTCAGCTGCTCAAGGTTCTCCTCGACCGTCGGATCGGGGTGGTGGTTCGGAAATGTGCCGTCGATTGCCTGATTGAGCAGCGTATGCGCGCCAGGGAGGCGCTCGGTAAGCGCCACCATGGCCTCTCCAACCGCGCCATTACCGGCATCCCAAGCCACGCTCAGCGCGCGATCGCCACGATAATCGGCAAGAAGGCGGTCGACGTAGTCGTCGAAAATCGGCGCGTCGGCGGCCGATCCCTGCCCTTCGGCGAATGCGCCGCTCGCTGCGATCGTTCCAAGCTCGGCAATGGCCGCGCCATAGAAGGCGCCGTGGCCGAGCATCATCTTGAAGCCATTGTAATCCGGTGGGTTGTGCGAACCGGTGACCATGATGCCGCCATCGGCTTCAAGCGCGTAGACGCCGAAATAGAGCATCGGCGTCGGACCACGGCCGACCCGCAACACCTCCATTCCGGCCGAGCGAAGCCCCTCCTCCAGCGCCGCCGCCATCGCGGGCGAGCTGAGGCGGCCGTCATAGCCGATCGCGACTTTCGAACCACAATTGCGGGCAACGACCGTGCCGAATGCCCGGCCTACCGCGCGCGCATCGTCTTCGGCAATCGTCTCGCCCACGATCCCGCGAATGTCGTACTCCCGCAGGACCGTTGGATTGAAGCGGTGCGATACTGCCATCAGGCCGTGCCCAGCTTGCGCTCGTCGACGATCGTCCCCGAGGCCGGGCGGCCGACCGATGTGTAGGCGAAACCGGCATCGGCCATCTCGGCCGGCGTGTAGATGTTTCGCAGATCGATCATCACCGGCTTGCGCATCAGCGTCTTGGCGCGGCCAAGGTCCAGCGCGCGGAATTCGTTCCATTCGGTGATGATCACAATCGCGTCTGCCGCTTCCATGGTTTCGTAGGCGTCGTCGCACCAGGCAATGTCGTTCAACAGCTTCTTTGCCTCGTCCATGCCTTCGGGATCGTAAGCGCGGATGCTGGCGCCTGCCGCCTGCAGCGCCGGGACGATCGTGAGGCTGGCGCTGTCGCGCATATCATCCGTGTTCGGCTTGAAGGTCAGTCCCAGCACCGCAATCGTCTTGCCGTCGACCGAACCGCCGCAGCTGGCGATAATCTTTTCGGCCATCCGCGCTTTGCGCTGTTTGTTGGTTTCGACGACTGTTTCCACGATGTGCAGCGGCGAGCCATATTCCTGACCGGTTCGCACCAGAGCGAGGGTGTCCTTGGGAAAGCATGAGCCGCCGTATCCGGGACCGGGATGCAGGAACTTGGCGCCGATCCGCCCATCCATCCCGATGCCTTTGGCGACATCCTGAACGTTGGCGCCAAGCCGCTCGCAGAGATCCGCAATCTCGTTGATGAAGGTGATCTTGGTCGCAAGGAACGTATTCGCTGCGTATTTGATCAGTTCGGAGGTTTCACGCGACGTGAACAGGATCGGCGTTTCGCGCAGGAAGAGCGGCCGGTAGAGCACGCGCATCGCCTCTTTCGCGGCGTCCGATTTGGTGCCGATGACGATCCGGTCGGGCCGCATGAAGTCCTCGATCGCCGCACCCTCGCAAAGAAACTCCGGATTGGAGACGACATCGAAATTCGCGTCCGGCCGCGCCTTGCGGATGATGTGCTCGACTTCGCGTCCGGTGCCGACCGGCACCGTCGATTTGGTGATGATGACGGTGTAGTGGTCGATCGCCGCAGCGATTTGTTCAGCCGCGGCGTAGACGTATGTGAGGTCGGCATGGCCGTCGCCGCGGCGCGTCGGCGTCCCCACGGCGATGAAGACCGCGTCGGCCGCCGAGACGGCCTTGGCAAGATCCGTCGTGAACTGAAGGCGCTCGTTGGCGACGTTCTTGTCCACCAGCACATCGAGGCCGGGCTCGAAGATCGGCATCTCGCCTTGCTCGATACGGGCAATCTTGTCCGCATCCACGTCGACGCAGGTCACGTGATGCCCAAACTCGGAGAAGCAGGCCCCGGAGACGAGCCCGACATAGCCCGTACCGATCATCGCAATTCGCATAGCTGTTCCCTTCGCACCGCGCCGTTTCCGCGGCCGTCTAGCGCTTGCCGATCAGCCGGCCCATTGCGCGAATGACCGCGTCCGCGAGGTCTTCCCGCTCGAGGGCAAGCGCCATCGTCGCCTCGACGAAGCCGGCCCGATCGCCACAATCATACCGAGTCCCCTCAAAGCGCAGGCCATGCAACGGCACCCGCCCGATCGTCTGCGCGATCGCGTCGGTCAATTGGATCTCGCCGCCGGCGCCTTTGGTATGCCGATCAAGCTCGGCCAGCACCTGCGGCTGCAATATGTAGCGGCCGATGATCGACAGGGTCGATGGCGCGTCCTTGGGATCGGGCTTTTCGACCAGCCCTCGGACCGAGGCCAGGCGGCCATCGTCATCGTCAATATCCAGGATCCCATAGCGGTTCGTGCGCTCGCGCGGCACATCCATGACCGCCACGACATTGCCGCCGGTTTCCGCATAGGCATCGACCAGCTGCTTCAGGCAAGGCGTCCCGCCGGCCACCAGGTCATCGGGCAGAACCACGGCAAACGGCTCGTCACGAACGAAGGCGCGGGCGCACCAGACCGCGTGACCCAGCCCCAGGGCTTCGCGCTGACGCGTGAAGCTGATCTGGCCGGGCTCCGGCATCCAGCTGGAGATCGCCTCGAGCTCGGCGGTCTTGCCGCGCGATTGCAGAACCTCGCTCAATTCCGGGGCGCGGTCGAAATGGTCCTCGATCGTCGACTTGCCGCGGCTGGTGACGAAAATGAACTCTTCGATTCCGGCCGCTTGCGCCTCTTCCACCGCATACTGGATCAACGGCTTATCGACGACCGGCAGCATCTCCTTCGGAACCGCCTTGGTCGCTGGCAGGAAACGGGTGCCGAGCCCTGCGACCGGAAACACCGCCTTGCGGACCGGTCGGATCATCGGTTGCTCGACTTGATCGAAGGTTTCGTTGATTGCCGCCGGCTGCATCGACTTCCATACGGGGCTTGCATCAGGGCGGCGCTGTTCTGGCACGCGTTGCCCACAGGCGCAAGCATGGCCCCGTGGGTCGCGCGGCGCATTGCGGGTGAGCGCTCCATCAGTGCTTCAGGCGGCCGTCGCTCGACAGCAGCACGGCAACCGGCCGGCTTTGCGGAAAGTTCGAGAGCACGATCATCAGAATCACCATGATGGGCACGCATAGGAACATGCCCGTAACACCCCAGATCGTGCCCCAGACCACCAGCGAAACGATGACGATAAGAGGGCTCAGATTGAGCGAGCTCCCCATCAGCTTGGGCTCCACGATATTGGCTATCGCGGCCTGGGTGACCCCGACGCCAATGGCAACGATCAGGATCGGCCAGACGCTGGCGAACTGAACGATGGAGAAGACGAGCGGAAAGATGATGCCGATAATGGGCCCCACGGTCGGAATCCAGGCCATGAAGAAGATCAGCACGCCCCAGACCTCAGCAAAGCGAAGATCGACCGCCCGCATGATCGCGTAGCAGAGGAGCCCGGTGATCAGCGCCAGGGTGAACTTGATCCGGATGTAGAGCTGGATGTCCTGGCCGATCTGCTTCAGCATCCGGCGAGTGCGCTCGCGGCGCTCCTTGTCCTTCACCAGCGCGACCAGCTTCCGGTCGAAGGTCAGCTGCTCCAACAACAGGAAGATGACGTAAACTACGATGATGCCGATATCGCCGGCGATGCTCGTCACGGCCGAGACCAAGCTGCCGGCAATGCGGCCAAAATTAATGCGACCGACCAACTCGTTAACGGTCAGCGTGCCCTCCTTGATCGGCAGCAGTTTGAGCGCGCTGTCGAGCACCGTACTGAGGTTCGCCTCAAAGTCGTTGGCGACCTGCTGCAGGTTCTGGGGCGAGAAATTCGCACTCACGAAGCTGACGAGAATGGCTAGGCCGGCGGCGAAGGACAGGAAAGCCAAGGTCACGCTGAGCCAGCGCGGCATATGCCAACGCCAGATCGGCAGCTGCTGGTAGGTCGTGGCCAGCACGTCGATCAGGTACCAGAACACCACCGCGATCACGAAGGGGATCAGGAGGTTCTTGGCGACGATCAGGAAATAGAGCGTCAGGCCGCCGACGATCGCCAGCAACGCGAAGTTGAAAAGACCCGATCTAACGCCGCTCTGAGTCACGCGCATTTCATGGCCTATCGGCAAAGTCCCGCCATCGGAGCGCATCAAAGCATGCGCGCAATGGCACCGCAATTGAACGTCCCGGGCTGGCGATCCGGCCGCGGCCCGATTCTAGCTTGTGAGTATGGTCAACAAATCCTTGTCATCCGCCTAACAAAACGTCACGCGCCTCGTTGATCCGCGCCGCCAGCTCTACCGAGCCACCCTTGTCGGGATGGTGTTCACGCATGAGTTTGCGGTGCGCATCCTTGATTTCCTGGTCGGTGGCGTTCGGGCTAAGACCGAGCACTTTGTAGGCCTCGGCCGGGCCCATATGGCCGGCGCGGCGCGGGGCCTCGTCCTGTGATTGGGCCGTTTCGCGCCAGCCGCCGAAATGGCGGTCGAGGAAGCTTTCCAGAACGCGGGCGGACTGCTCGTCGCGGGCCACGCATTCACGCCACAGCGCCAACAGCTCCTCCGGCCGCATCTCGCTCAAATCGCGGCCCTCGAAGGGACCCTTGCGGACCCTGCCCGCCATCTCGCCGCTGTCGTGATCGAGGATCATTTCGAGATAGGTGGTCTCGACCCGCGACTGCTTGCTTTTCCTCTGTCGAGGTCCGGGCGACGAGGCCGGGCCCGGCCCCGGCAGGCGCATCAGAAGGTAGAAAAACCCCAACATGCTGAAAAAAGCGAGCGGCAAGGGCCCGGCAATGAAGAAGACCGCCGTGGCCAGGCCGGCCGCGATTATGCCGGCCCAACGAAGCGCGTAGGATATCTGGACGGAATTGGCGGACTGGAACCATCGCGACAGGACGATAATCGCCGCGACGAAGGCGAGGCCGAGGAAGAAATAGGACATGGGCGCTCCCGCCCTATTTCAATTGATGGGTGATCAGAAGGGCGGCTCCCCCTCGCTTGGCCCCCATATCCTCAAGCGCCCGACGCCCGCCGGCCGCATACACCGCAACGGCGGACAAAAGCTCTTTCAGCTGCTGCGCGCTGCCGGCATCGAACGGGCAATAGGCGCCTCCGGTCAGCTGAGCTATCTGCTCGAAGGCGCGCCGAGCGACCGGCTCACCCCCCTCGTGGAACATGAAGGCCCGCACGCCAAGGAGCCCCAACTCGCCGGCTTGGTGGCACAGCTTGTCGACATCTTCCTCCATGCAATCGCCGACAAAGACCAGCGCGTCGACCGGCTGGCGCTTGGTCTCTTTCATGGCGTGATGCAGCACTTTGCGGATCTGGGTCCGGCCGCCGAGACAGCGAACCCGGTTCATGCGCGTCACGAGGTCGCGGGAGTTGCCGACCCAAGGCGTCGCCCGGCATTCGCCGAAGCCCCGGTAATAGACCAGCTGAACGTCCAGGCCGCCCAGATTGGCCGTTTCCTCGAACATCTCGCTTTGCAGATGGCAGGCCATATCCCAAGTCGGCTCGCGGCTCGCCGTTGCGTCGATGGCGAACATCAGCCGGCCGCGCTGCCCCGCCGGCTTGGTCACCGGCGTCGCCGCCACCTTCTTTAGAAACTCTTCGACTTGGCCGGCGTTCGAGCGCGCCGGCAGACCCGCCTTGCGCTTGGTCATCTGCCTCAGCGTCGTGCTTGTTTATCTCTTCTGAGATAAGGATTTCCGGGCGTTTCGTCCAGCCTCAGGACGAGGCGGCTTGCTCCAGCTCGTCGCGGAAATCAACGAGCCCGATAAACTCCAGCAGCCGCCGGACCTCCCGGCGCGCGGCGATATGCGACATGTTGAGGGGCACATTCGTGCCGCTTTCACGGAGATCTAGAACCGTAAGGCCCTGAAGGAAAAGCTCCCGAAAGACCACACGCTCGCCGAAGCCTGTAGCGACGCGAAAGCCGAACCGCCCCGACAGCTCATCGAGCGCCGCCTCGATCGCCTGACGGTTGCGCGAGGCCAACGTGCTCACCCGATTGCGCAGGACAACCCAATCGATCGGGCCCATTCCGTCGCTGGCCCGCCCCTTGCGGGCCTCCCAGACCTTTTCGCTGAACCGGCTGGGTCCGACCGGCTCAGGCGGGTCGCCTTCGAGGCGTGCGATCAGATCGAGATCGATCAGGCTATCGTTGATCGGCGTGACCAGCGTGTCGGCAAACCGGATCGCCGTCCGGCCGATATCGGTGTCGCCGCCGGGCGTATCGATGAACACGATATCGTTGGTCTGCGATAGGCGCTTGATTTCGCGGATCAGCCGTCCCTTGTCCTCGTCGCCGGCGCGCGACCGGCTGTCATCTTGGCTCAGCACCAGCCGGTGGTGCTCGGGCATGATCAGCGCGACGCCATTCTCGTCGGCGAATTCACGGCGATTGGCGATGTAACGCGACAGCGAGGCCTGGCCGGAGTCGAGATCGATCGAGCCCACGCGAGCGCCTTCGCGCATAGCCCCGATGATCAGGTGCATTGCTGTCGTGGATTTTCCGGTGCCGCCCTTCTCGTTGCCGAGCACGACAACCTTCGTGCGACCCTTGGCCCGCGCGGGCCCGCTCACCGATCCCGGATGGCTCACCCCAAGCTCCGACGATCCTCGATTTGGTCCCCCTCAGCACAATCAAGCATGTCGATTGCAAAGGCAACCGGACCATACAGGGAAGAGGGGAGAATTTCCCCGACTGTGTCCCGGCGGCGTCTAGGCCGGCCGTATCCACACGGCCGTATCATGGATCACCGCCCCGCCGCGCGGCGGACCAGGCTCGGCGCTGATCAGCGTGTTGATCCCGTTTCCTTCCACGAACGCGGCGTTGGGCCAGATGCTTTCGACCACCACGACGCCGCGCTGCAGCCCGTCGAAGGGGCGTGTATGAACCACGACCGAGCCCTGGGCATTGCCGATCCGCGCTTTTTCACCCTCGCCGAGGCCAACGGTCGCGCAATCCTCCGGGTGCATTAACACCGTCGGTCGCTTCTCCATCCTTTGCGAGGTCGGCGTCTCGGTGAAGGATGAATTGAGGTAATTGCGCGCCGGCGCGGCGATCAGCCTGTAGGGCCGGTCGTCGGTAATATTGTCGATGATGTCGAAATGGTCCGGCATCTTCGGCATACGCTCGTGGTCGCTGCCGATGGACGACCAATCCGGCTTGAAGCGGAACTTGCCGTCGGGTGTCGGAAAGCCGTTGAGGAAGTTCATCTCCTCGAACGGCTTCCCGCAGTCGAGCCAGTGCGCGGCGTGAATGGTCTCGGCATCAGGGTGGCCAGAGGCCTTGAGCGTGGCGTCGACCAGCTCCCAGGCCGACATCTCGAAGCCCCGATGCTGCGCGCCCAGACGCTTGGCCAATCCGCAGATCACGTCATGGTTCGGCCGGCTCTCGCCGACCGGCTCGATCACGGGCTTCACGACCTGGATATGGGTGTGCCCATTGCCGATGTAGAAATCCTCGTGCTCGAGGAACGTCGTCGCGGGCAGCACGATATCGGCCATCGCGGCCGTCTCGGTCATGAACTGCTCGTGGACGCAGGTGAAGAGGTCGTCGCGGGCAAAGCCTTTGCGCACCGACGTCGTATCCGGCATCACCATGACCGGATTGG
>CAZBRE010000056.1:0-9463 GCA_964494065.1 uncultured Alphaproteobacteria bacterium | reverse complement strand
CGGGCAAAGCCTTTGCGCACCGACGTCGTATCCGGCATCACCATGACCGGATTGGTGTTCTGGATCAGCAGCGCCTTGACCGGCGGGCCGTCACCCAAGTCATCCGCCGAACCCGTCAGGATCGGCCCGATCCGCGATTGATCGAGCAGCCGCGTCGATTTATCGACGGCGTCCAACCCCGTGATCAACGAGAGATCGAGGCCGTAAAGCTGGCTGTTCGAATAAAGCGCGCCGCCGCCCTTATGCTGCCAGGCGCCGGACACGGCCGGGATGCAGGAGACCGAGAACAGATTGGCCGCCCCGTTGCGCGAACGGGAGAAGCCATAGCCAAGGCGGAAGAAGGTTCTCGGCGTTCTTCCGATCACCCGGGCGAATTCGACGATCTCCTCGACCGAGAGCCCGGTGATCGCGGCCGCCCAGTCGGGGCCGCGGGATTCAAGATGCGCTTCGAGCTCGTCGGGCGCGTCGGTGTACTTGGCCAAGTACTCTCTGTCGGCCAGACCCTCGGCAAAAAGGACATGCATGATCGCGCAGGCGAGCGCACCGTCGGTGCCGGGCCGCAGCATCAGGTGGTAGTCGGCTTTCTCTGCCGTTGCCGTGCGATAGGGATCGACGACGGCGAGCTTCGCGCCCCGGTTTCGCTTCGCCTCGGTCACGTGGTGCATCACATTGACCTGCGTCGCTACCGGGTTGGTGCCCCAGCTAATGATCAAATCGGCATTCGCCATTTCACGCGAGTCGGAGCCGCGCGCCAGCCCGACCCCGGCCAGCCAGCCCGCATTCGAGAGCGCCGAGCAGATCGTCGAATGCTGGCGCGAATACTTCATGACGTGGCGCAGGCGCTCGATGCCGTCGCGCTGCACGAACCCCATGGTTCCGGCATAGAAGAAGGGCCAGACCGCCTCGCTGCCGTACTCGGCGGCAATATCCTTGAAGCGCCCTGCCACCTCATCGAGCGCCTCGTCCCAGCCCATCGGCTCGAAGGCCTCGATGCCGACGCCCTTCTCGCCGACCCGTCTCAGCGGCGTTTTCAGGCGGCCCGGATGATGGACGCGCTCGGCATAGCGCGCGACCTTGGCGCAGATCACACCGCAGGTGTAGGTGTTCTCCTTGGCGCCCCGGACCCGGCCGATGGTATGCGCGTCGATCCGTTCGACTTCGAGCGCGCAGCAGCTTGGGCAGTCATGGGGACAGGCGGAATGGACGATATCGAGGGGCATGGCGCATGGCACTCCCGTTGCCTACCCGCAAACTACGAACCGCCCGCCCCGAAATCAACAGAGCCAGCGACGGACAATGCGGCCGGCCCTTTCTGACCCTTCGGCGGGCCTGCTATCATTCCTAGCAATGACGAACTGAACCGCGACGGGAGTGGAGTCTGCAACGTGCTGCCCAAAGCCAAAAGCTACGATGAGCTGCTCGCAAAGTTCCGTTGGAACGTGCCGGCCCGATACAACATGGCACACGACGTCTGCGACCAATATGCGGGCGATGCGGACCGGCTGGCCCTCATCTATGTCGGCGGGCCCGAGGGCGAGCAACGCTTCACCTTCCGCGACATCCAACGGCTCGCCAATCGAATGGCGAATTTCCTGACCGCGCTCGGCATCGGCAAGGGCGACCGGGTCGCAATCCTGCTGCCGCAATGCCCGGAAACCGCGTTCACCCACGTTGCGGCCTACAAGATGGGGGCCGTTGCCCTGCCCCTCTTCGTGCTATTCGGCGAGGATGCCTTGGAATACCGGCTCGCCAACAGCGAAGCTTCGGCCGTCGTGACCGACACGGTCAATTTGCCGAAGATACTCGCCGTCCGCGAGAAGCTACCGGGCCTGAAACATGTGATCGTAACCGACGGCGGCGGTGGCGATCTCGAGCTTCCGGGCGAGTTGGAGCGCGCCTCGGACGCCTTCAGCACGCTCGATACCGATGCGGAAGACCCGGTGATCCTGGTCTACACCTCAGGCACCACCGGCCCGCCCAAGGGCGCGCTCCACGTCCACCGCACGATGCTCGGCCACATGCCGGGCTTCGACTTCTATCACGAATTCCCGCCGGCCTCCGGTGATCTCGGATGGACCCCGGCGGATTGGGCCTGGATTGGCGGCCTCATGGACCTCCTGATGCCGTGCTGGTTCCACGGCATTCCGGTTCTGGCCTATCGCGCCGCCAAGTTCGACCCCGAAGGCGCCTACGCGCTCATGGCCAAATACCAGGTCCGCAACACCTTCATCCCGCCAACCGCGCTCAAGATGATGCGCCAGGTCACCAACGCGAAGGAGCGGTACAACCCCTCGCTGCGCTCGCTCTTCACGGGCGGCGAGACGCTGGGTGAGGAGGTCCTGGCCTGGGGCAAGGAAACCTTCGGCATCACCTTCAACGAAGGCTACGGACAGACAGAGTTCAACATCTGCGTCGGCAACTGCGCGTCGATCATGCCGGTCAAGCCCGGCTCGATGGGCCGTACCGTGCCGGGCCACACGGTCGAGGTGATCGACGACGAGGGCAACATCTGTCCGCCCGGCGAGACGGGAAATATCGCCTTCAAGACGCCCGATCCCGTCGCCATGAAGGAATACTGGCGCAATCCGGAGGCGACCCGCGACAAATTCATCGGCCCGTGGATGGTGTCCGGCGATCAGGGCGTAAAAGACGAGGATGGATACTTCTGGTTCCTGGGCCGCACCGACGACGTCATCACCTCCGCCGGCTACCGGATCGGGCCGGGCGAGATCGAGGACTGCCTCATGACCCATCCGGCGGTGGGCCTGGCGGCCGCGATCGGCATTCCGGATCCGCAGCGCACCGAGATCGTCAAGGCGGTCATCGTGCTCAACCAGAGCTTCGAGCCGAGCGCCAGCCTGGAGGCGGACATCCGCGAATTCGTCAAGAACCGCCTGGCGGCCCATGAGTATCCCCGCGAGATCGAATTCGTGGACGCGATGCCGCTGACCGCAACGGGCAAGATTCGACGGAAGGATCTGCGCGACCGTGATATCGCCCGCATGAAGGCGTCGGAATAGTGCGGAACGCGCACTTGCCCAATACCACGGATAGCCATCGGTTGCTTCGGTAGTGCGAACCTTCGTCCGCATCGTCGTTTGGCTTGGCCTTGCCTTTGCCGTCGTTTCGGTGGCGGTCGTGCTGATCTACCGTTTCGTGCCGCCACCCGGCACGCCGCTGATGGTCTTGCGCAAGTTCGACGATCGCTACTCGGGGCGGGTCCGTCAGCGTTGGGTGCCGCTCCGCCGCATCTCGCGCAATGTCGTGCGCGCGGTGATCGCGTCGGAGGACGCACGCTTCTGCCAGCACAACGGCTTCGATTTCGAGGCGATCCAAAAAGCGCTCGAGGAGGACCGCGAAGGCGGCCCGCGTGGCGCCAGCACGATCACCCAGCAAACGGCCAAGAACCTCTTTCTGTGGCCCTACCGCGACTATGTGCGTAAGGGCCTGGAGGCTTGGTTCGCGGTGCTGCTCGAGCTTCTGTGGTCGAAGGACCGAATCCTGGAAACCTATCTCAACGTGGCCGAATGGGGCGACGGAATTTACGGCATCGAAAGCGCCGCACGACGCTACTATCGCCGGCCGGCGCTTCGTCTGACGCGGAACCAGGCCGCATACTTGGCCGCAGTTCTACCAAACGCGCGGATTTTCTCGCCCGTTAGCCCGAGCCGCGTGACCCGCAACCGCGCCGCGACCGTACTGCGACGCATGAACGCGGTTGCGCTCGGGCGCAAGCGCCTTTGCCCATGACGGTCACGTGACGCAACTCACTACGCATTTAGGCGCGCGCCGCCATGTCCCCGGCGATCGTTCGCCTTCGTTAAGACACGGCTGACGAAATTGCGCTATCAAGGATCATCCGGATGATACGTACGATTGGCGCCGTCGGCTGGCGATATGGCCATCGGCGCGGGGGCAAAGGCCGGAGTAAAGGAACGAGACGCCATGTCGGTATTCAACCATCCTGATTTCGACGATCACCAGCGCGTCGTTTTTTGCCGGGACAAGCAAGTCGGCCTGCGGGCCATCATCGCCATCCACAACACCAATCTCGGCGCGGCGCTCGGCGGCTGCCGCATGTGGAACTACGAGAACGACGACGAGGCGCTCACCGACGTCCTGCGTCTCTCCCGCGGCATGACCTACAAGGCGGCGATGGCAGGCCTTGCGCTAGGCGGCGGCAAATCGGTCATCATCGGCGACCCGAAGACGGACAAGTCCGATGCCCTGTTCCTCTCCTTCGCGCGCTTCATCGACCAGCTGAACGGCCGCTATATCACGGCAGAGGATGTGGGCACCACGGTCACCGACATGGACCTCATCCGCTCAGTCACGCTCCACGTCTCAGGCGTATCCGACGGCGCGGGCAACCCCTCGCCTTCGACCGCGCACGGTGTCTTCATCGGGCTTGAGGCCGCCGTGCGGCACAAGCTTGGCCAGGAAAGCGCCAAAGGGATCACCGTTGCCGTGCAAGGTCTCGGCAGCGTCGGCTATGGCTTGTGCCGTTACCTGCATCAAGCGGGTGCGAAGCTGATCGTCGCCGATATTAACACCGAGACGGTCGAACGGGCGGTGAAGGAATTCGGCGCGACCGCCGTGGAACCGAATGCCATCTACGGCGTCGAGGCGGACGTATTCGCGCCCTGTGCGCTGGGGGCGGCAATCAACGACGACACGATCCCCCAGCTGAGGGCCCGCGTGATCGCCGGCGCCGCCAACAACCAGCTCGCCGAGCAACGCCACGGCGAGGTGCTGCGGGAATTGGGCATCCTTTATACGCCCGACTATGTGATCAATGCCGGTGGGCTGATCGACGTGGCCCGCTTCAAAGTGGCCATGGATATCGAGGAAGCGCGGGCCAAGCTCCGCCGTATCGATGACACCCTGACCGAAATATTCGAGCGCGCCGACCGCGAGAATAAGGCTACAAGCGAGATTGCCGATACCATTGCCGAGGAACGCTTCGGGCGATAATGTCGCACCGATTCAGGTTGCGAATAATTCTGAATATCATATCTTGAGTGTATCGGGGGCCGCCACCATGCGGCCGCCCACGTCTTCTCAGGCAATGGATCCGGCCAATGAAACTGTCTCGTAGCCTCATAGCCGCCGTGCTCTCAGTCGGTTTGCCCAGCGCTGTCTCCTCGGCACCGGCCCAGGCGGCCGGCGAGGTCAACATCTACTCCTACCGCCAGGAGGTGCTGATCCGCCCTTTGCTCACTCGCTTCACCAAGGAGACGGGGATCAAGGTCAATGTGGTCTTCGCCAAGAACGGCATGATCGCGCGGCTCAAGGTGGAGGGCGCCAACAGCCCCGCCGACGTCGTTCTGACGGTCGATGCGGGCCGGCTCATCCGGGTCAAGCAGGCGGGCGTCTTGCAGCCGATCAAGTCCGAAAAGCTTTCCGCCGCGATCCCCGCGCAATACCGGGATCCCGATGGGTACTGGTTCGGCATGACCGTGCGCGGCCGCCCCATCATCTACGCCGTCGGGCGGGTCAAGCCGTCGGAGCTGTCGACCTACGAGGCCCTCGCCCAACCCAAATGGAAGGGACGGATCTGCATCCGCTCGTCGAGCAACGTCTACAACCAGTCGATGCTCGCCTCGATGATCGCGCATAATGGCGTCGTCAAGACCGAGGCCTGGGCCAAGGGATTCGTCGCCAACTTCGCGCGCAAACCCAAGGGCGGAGACCGGGATCAAATCCGCGCCGTTGCCGCGGGCGTGTGCGATATCGCGATCGCCAACACCTACTACCTGGCCGGCATGACCAATGCCAAACGCGCTTCCGACCGCGAGGCGGCGAGGAAAGTAAAGGTGTTCTGGCCGAACCAAGCGGGACGCGGCACCCATGTGAACATCAGCGGGGCCGGCGTCACCAAGTCGTCGAAGAACCGCGCCAATGCGATCAAGCTGCTGGAATTCCTCGCCAGCGACGAGGCGCAACGGATCTACGCGCACAAGGTGCTCGAATACCCCGTCAAGCCGGGTATCCCTGTGGCCGAAGTGCTCGAAGGTTGGGGCAGGTTCAAGGCCGATCGGCTCAATCTGGCGGAGCTCGCAAAATACAACGCCGATGCCGTCAAGATCGCCGATCGTGTGGGCTGGCGATAGGTCGGTGCAAAGATCGACACATCGGCATTTTCTGGGGGGATGGTGGCCGTCATGACCCCGTAGAACGGGTCATTGACGATGAGGGTTATGCCGCACCCCCCTCATCGCCGAGCGGACGCGAGGGCTCCCCGGCCCTCGCGTTTCTCTTTGCGGCTGGAACATTTTCGACTTTCGTGGAACTGGCGCCGGGCCGGTTCCGTGAATATCGAAAATGCTCTAGTCGTCCTCAAGCGTCATCAAGGCGGCATTGCCGCCGGCCGCGGTGGTATCCACCGATAGGGACCGCTCAACCGCAAATCGGTGCAGATAGCGCGGCCCACCCGCTTTTGGCCCCGTTCCCGACAAGCCCTCACCGCCGAAAGGCTGCGAGCCGACGATCGCCCCGATCATGTTGCGATTGACGTAAGCGTTGCCAGCACGGGCGCGGGCGTGGACCGCGCGAACGGTCGCATCGATACGACTATGGATGCCGAGGGTCAGGCCGTATCCAGTGGCATTGACCGCGTCGACGACGGCGTCGAGCTTGTCGGCGCGATACCGGATCACGTGGAGGATCGGGCCGAAGACCTCGCGCTGCAAACGATCGAGCCCGTCGATCTCGAAGGCACGCGGCGCGAAGAACGTGCCGTGCTCAAGACCATTGGGCAGCGCGACCTCCCTGATCAGCCGTCCTTCGCGGGTCATGCGGTCGGCATGCGCGACCAGCACTTTCCGCGCGTCCTCGTCGATAACCGGCCCGATATCGGTGGAAAGATAGGCCGGATCGCCCACGCGGAGCTCGGCCATCGCACCCGCCAGCATCTCGATCGTCCGCTCGGCGATATCCTCCTGAAGAAACAGAACCCGCAGCGCGGAGCAGCGTTGGCCCGCGCTGTTGAAGGCGGACGCGAGCACATCCTCGACCACCTGCTCGGCGAGCGCGGAGGAATCGACGATGAGCGCATTCTGACCGCCGGTCTCCGCAATCAATGGCACGATCGGGCCGTCCCGCGCGGCGAGCGTCCTGTTGATCGCCCAAGCGGTTTCGGTCGATCCCGTGAAGGCGACGCCGGCAATGCGCGGGTCCGCCACCAACGGCGCGCCGACGCCAAGCCCGTCGCCCGGCAGGAGGATCAGAACATCCTCCGGCACGCCGGCCTGATGCATCAACCGCACCGCATGAGCGGCCATCAGCGGGGTCTGCTCCGCGGGCTTGGCAACCACAGTATTCCCAGCCGCGAGGGCGGCCGAAACCTGGCCGGTGAAGATCGCAAGGGGGAAGTTCCAGGGGCTGATGCAGCCAAAAACCCCCCGGCCATGCAACGCCAGCTCGTTGCGCTCGCCGGTCGGGCCCGGCAACACCGCCGGCGCGCCGAAATCTGATCGCGCGCGGGCGGCGTAATAACGCAGGAAATCGATCGCCTCCCGCACCTCGCCGAGGGCGTCCGGGATAGTCTTACCCGCCTCGCGCACGGCGATCGCCATAAAGGCGGCCCTGTGCTCGTCGAAGAGATCGGCGGCACCCTCCAAACACGTTGCCCGCTCGCCGGCAGGACGAGCCTCCCAGCTATTGAAAGCTGCGGCCGCAGCCCCGACGGCCTTTTCGACTTGCTCCGGGCTTGCCTCCCGCACCTCGCCGACGGCTCGTCGTCGGTCGGAGGGATCCAAGATCGGCCGCGTCTCCCCGGATGCACCGCCGGCCGGTTCGCCGGGCGCCGCCGTCCAATCCCGTGCCGCGGCCGTCTCCATATCCTCTGCCAGCGCCGTCAGCTCGACCGGGTCGCTGAGATCGATCCCGGCCGAGTTCCGCCGGTCCTCGCCGAACAAAGCGCTCGGCAGCGGGATGCGGGGATGGGGAATGGGCTTGGTCTCGGCCATCGTCTCGACAGGGTCGGCGATGATCCGCGCGATCGGCAGATCCTCGTCGACGATGCGATTGACGAAGGATGTGTTCGCGCCGTTCTCCAACAGGCGCCGGACCAGATAGGGCAGCAGGTCCTCGTGGCTCCCCACCGGTGCGTAGATGCGGCATTTCACATCGTCCGGCCCCGGCCCCACGATCGCCCCGTAGAGCGCTTCACCCATGCCGTGAAGGCGCTGGAACTCGAACGCCGCGCCGGTCTCCGCCAACGCCTCGACGGTCGCCAGCGTATGCGCATTGTGGGTGGCAAACTGCGGATAGAACGACGTGCCGTCCTCGAGCAGCTTGCGCGCACAGGCGATATAAGCGACATCCGTGGACGCCTTGCGCGTGAAGACGGGATAGCTTTCCAGCCCGCGCTCCTGGCCCCGTTTGATCTCGCTGTCCCAGTAAGCGCCCTTGACCAGCCGCACCATGAGCCGCCGGTTGTCGCGTTTCGCGATTGTCGCGAGCCAGTCGATCACGGCGGTGGCCCGTTTCTGATAGGCCTGCACCGCAAGCCCAAGGCCGTCCCAGCCGGCCAGTCGCGATGCCGCCGCAACCTGCTCGAAGATGTCGAGCGACAGATCGAGCCGGTCGGCCTCCTCCGCATCGACCGTGAGGCCGATATTGGCGTCCTTGGCGATCGCCGCCAGTTCGACCAGGCGGGGCGTCAGCTCGGCAAGGACGCTCTCGCGCTGGGCGTATTCGTAACGCGGATGCAGGGCGGAGAGCTTGACCGAGATACCCGGCCGATCGATCGGGCCCTCGCCCGTCTTCTCCGTCCCGATCTTCGCGATCGCGGACGCATAAGCATCGTAGTAGCGCTCGGCATCCGCGGCCGTCCGCGCCGCCTCGCCGAGCATGTCGAAGGAATGCCGGTATCCGGCCGCCCGCTCGTCGCGCGCGCGGCTTAACGCCTCCTCGATCGTTCGCCCCATGACGAACTGGCGACCGAGGATCCGTATCGCCTGGGTCATGGCCTGGCGAATGACCGGCTCACCGCTGCGGGCAACGAGCCGCGTGAAGGCCGATCCCAGATCATCCTTCTCAGACGGGCGGGGGCCCAGCAAACGCCCGGTCAGCATCAGCGCCCAGGTCGAGGCATTCACGAAGAGCGACTCGCTGGCGCCGATGTGCTTCTTCCAGTTCGCACCACCGATCTTGTCCCGGATCAAGCGGTCAGCCGTATCCGCATCAGGGATACGCAGCAGCGCCTCGGCAAGGCACATCAGCACCACGCCTTCGTCGCTCGACAGCTCGTATTCCTGCAGAAAGGCATCGATGCCGCCGTGGCTGAGCCGGTCTTCGCGCACGGCTTTGACCAGCGCGCGGGCACGGCGTGCGACCTTGTTGCGCAGCTCAGGGCTCAGTTGCGCCTGGCGGATCAGTGTCCGGACGACCTCGGTCTCGTCAGCCCGGTAAAGCGCATTGATCGCCAGCCTGTTCGCGTCGAGCTCGGGCGGCGATG
>CAZBRE010000055.1:21119-24914 GCA_964494065.1 uncultured Alphaproteobacteria bacterium | reverse complement strand
TGCGGATGTGGCCCGCGCGCGTCTTCCAGTCGATCGGGTTGAGGCTCGCCGCGGCAATATCGACGACGACGTCGCCCGGCCCCGGCTCGGGATCGGGGACATTGGTAAGGACGAGCTGCTCCGGCCCGCCGTAGTCCATAAACTGAAGTGCTTTCATAGGCCGCGTGTCCCGATGGTCTTGTGAGGCGCGTTCGCCACGACGTGGCTGCCGGTTATAGGCCGGATCGCCGGGCGTGACGACCGGGGCGGGCCAATCGACGCTGGCGGCGCTCCAAATGATATGTCAGTATATCATTTGGAGCGCGAACCAAAGGCCGCATTCTCGCTCTTGACGGAGGGTTGCCCGAAGCGATGGCTGCGCAGCCGAAAACCGATACCTTGCTCGCCCGGCGCCCTGCCGAGCCGGACGCGGCACAACCCGCGCGCGGCGGTGTCGATGGGCGCCAGCCGACGCCGCTCTACCATCAGATCTACACGATCCTGCGCGACGAGATCGTGAGCGGCGCCTATCCCAACGGCGCCATCCTGCCCAGCGAGTTCGAGCTGACGCGGCAATACGGCGTCAGCCGGGTGACCGCCAAGCGCGCCCTCAACGAGCTGGCCGCCGAGGGGCTGGTGAGCCGCGAGCGCGGACGCGGCACCGTGGTGCGTTTCGAGGCGCCCTCGCCGCCCGTTCGGGCCTCGGTCGAGGGGCTGCTGGAAAATCTCCTGCAGATGGGGATCAAGACCGAGGTGCGGCTGCTCGCCTTCGACTATGTCGCGGCCTCGGAGGACGTTGCACGCGCGCTCGGCTGCCAGGCCGGCACGATCGTTCAACGCGCGGTGCGCGTGCGGCTCATGGAGGGCGAGCCCTTCTCGCACCTGACGACGCATGTGCCCGAGGCGCTCGGCCGCTCCTACAGCCGCGACGATCTCGCCAACCGGCCGCTGCTGGCCCTGCTCGAACGCTGCGGGGTGATCGTCTCCTCGGCGCATCAGACACTCACGGCCACGCTCGCCGACGCGCGGATTGCGCCGCTGCTCGAGGTTCAGGTGGGCGCACCGCTGCTGCGCATCTCGCGCACGGTCTACGACCAGGACGGCCGCGCCGTCGAGCACATCACCGGGGTCTATCGGCCCGACCGCTATCAGTATCAAATGACGCTCAACCGGATCGACGGCGAGGACCGGAAGATCTGGTCGCCGGCAGGGTGAGGCGGTCATGTCCCCAAACGCAAGTATGACGCTTGCCGAAAAGCTGTGCACCAAGGCGGCGGGCGTTCCGTCCGTCAAGCCGGGCGAGATCGTCACCGCCAAGGTCGATCTCGCCATGGTGCACGATTCCAGCGGGCCGCGCCGCCTCGTGCCCAAGCTCGCCGAGATCGGCGCCACGGTCTGGGACCCCTCGAAAGTCGTGCTGATCACCGACCACTACGTTCCCGCGGTCGACGCCGAAAGCGCCGCAATCCTTGACCTAACGCGCAAATGGGCGGCCGAGACCGGGATTGGCGCCTTCTACGATATGCAGGGCATCTGCCACATCGTCCTGCCGGAGCGCGGCCATCTGAAACCCGGAATGTTCGTCGCCGGCGGCGATTCGCATTCGACGACGGGCGGCGCCTTCGGCGCCTTCATGATCGGCATCGGCGCCACCGAGATGGCGGGCGTGATGGCGACCGGCGAGATCTGGGTGCGCGTGCCGCCGACCATCCGCATCGAATGGACAGGAACGCTCGGTCACGGTCTCGCGGCAAAAGACATGATGCTGAAGCTCTGCGGCGCGCTCGGCATGGGCGTCGGGAACTACAAGGCGATCGAGTATGCCGGCCCCGCGATGACGGCGCTGCCGATGACCGAGCGCATGGTGCTCTCCAACATGGCGGCCGAGCTCGGCGGAAAGGTCGGCCTCATCGCGCCGGACGAGGTGACGCTCGACTACCTGCGCGCGGCGGGCGCCGATGTGGGTGATGACGCACTCGACTGGAAAAGCGACCCGGACGCGGCGGTCGAAGCCGTTCACAGCTTCGATGCGGGCGCGCTCAACCCCCAAGTCGCCGCGCCGCACAGCCCGGAGAACGCGGCCGACGCCGAGACCCACGGCAAGGTCGCGATCGACCAGGCCTATATCGGTGCCTGCACGGGCGCGAAGCTCGGCGACCTGCGCATGGCGGCGGAAATATTGGGCGGCCGCAAGGTGGCGCCCGGCGTGCGTCTGCTGGTTGCCCCGGCCTCGGCCCGCATCACCAACGAGGCGGCGGCCGACGGCACGCTCGCGGTGCTCACCGAGGCCGGCGCCATCCTGATGCCGAGCGGCTGCGGCGCCTGCGCCGGCTATGGCGCCGGTGTGCTGGCGGCCGGCGAGGTCTGCATCTCCTCGACCGCGCGCAACTTCCAGGGCCGCATGGGCCATGCCGAGAGCCAGGTCTATCTCGCTTCGCCCTACACGGTCGCCGCCAGCGCCGTCGCCGGCCACATCACCGACCCGCGCGCCTTCCTGATGGAGAAGGCGGCGTGACCGCGCATACGCTACTGAAACACCTTCGGTGTTTCCGCCCCCCCACCCTAACCCTCTCCCCTTGCGGGAGCGGGAGGGGCCCATCGCGTCTGCGATGGGAGGGTGAGGGGGCCGTCGATGCAGGGGGCTTCGCATCATGACCTCCCTCACCGGCCGCGCCTGGGTGTTCGGCGACAATGTCGACACCGACGTGCTCGCCCCCGGCATCTACATGAAAAGCCCGCTGTCCGAGCTTGCCCAGCACTGCCTCGAATCGGTCGATCCCGACTTCGCGCGGAACGTTCAGCGCGGCGACATCGTGGTGGCGGGCGAGAATTTCGGCATGGGCTCGTCGCGCGAGCAGGCGGCGCAAGCGCTGCTTGAGCTCGGCGTGGCGGCGCTGGTCGCCAGGTCCTTTGCCCGCATCTTCTACCGCAACGCTATCAATCTCGGCCTGCCCGCGCTCGTCTGCGCCGACGCCGACAAGATCAAAGCCGGTGACACGCTCAGCCTCGATCCGGCCGAAGGCACGCTCGCAATCGAAGGCGGCGCGAGCCTTGCCTGCGAGCCGATCCCGTCGCATCTCCTCGCCATGATCGCCGATGGCGGCCTGCTGCCGCATCTGAAGAAGAAGCTCAAAGGGGCGGCGGCATGAATGTCGCCCGCGCGCCCGCAGGAGAGACCCTGCCGACCATGCTGGCCGGCCGCGAGATCATCGTGGCCCCCGGCTGCTACGACGCCCTCACCGCCCTGCTCGTCGAGGAGGCGGGGTTCCGCGCCGCTTATCTCTCCGGCGCCTCGATCGCGTATAGCCGCTTTGGGCGGCCCGATATCGGCCTGGTCGGCATGGAGGAGGTGGCGGGCGTCGTCTCGGCGATCCGCGAGCGCATCGCGATCCCACTGATCGTCGATGCCGATACCGGCTTCGGCAATGCGCTCAACGTGATCCGAACGGTCAAGCTCTTCGAGCGCATGGGCGCCTCGGCGATCCAGATCGAGGACCAAGGCTATCCCAAGCGCTGCGGCCACCTGGACAACAAGGACCTCGTCTCGACCGACGAAATGGTCGGCAAGATCAAGGCCGCGCTCGATGCCCGCGCCGATGCCGACACGCTGATCATTGCCCGCACTGATGCGATCGGCGTCGAAGGCTTCGAGCCCGCGCTCGAGCGCGCCGCGCGCTATGCCGAGGCCGGCGCCGACATGCTGTTCGTCGAGGCGCCGCGCAGCGAGGACGAGATGCAGACCATGGTCGGGCGCCTCGGCAACGCGGCGCCGCTGATGGCGAACATGGTCGAGGGCGGCAAGACGCCGAGCCTCGA
>CAZBRE010000055.1:18519-21019 GCA_964494065.1 uncultured Alphaproteobacteria bacterium | reverse complement strand
GCCCGCCAGCTCTACGAGGAGATCAAGGCGAACCCGACCCGCCCGCGCTTCGGCTTCGGCCGCAAGCCGGCGATCGTCAATATCGATCTGCAGAAGTCCTATACGAGCGTCGGCGAGTTCAAGACCGCCTACGAGACCGACCCCAAGCAGATGGATTACGTGAACGAGATCTCCGATCTCGCACGCGGCAAGGATATCCCGGTGGTTTGGACATATGTCGCCTACATGGAATCGGGCGAGGATTGCGGCATCTGGGGCACGCGCACCGACACGCCGGATTCGCTGCAGAACATCAAGGTCGGCTCACGGCGCTCGGAGTTCGACGACCGCCTGAAGATCGACAAGGTGCGCGACGTCATCATCAACAAGCGCATGGCCTCGGCCTTCCACGAGACCAATCTGCAGTCGCTGCTGATCTGGCATCAATGCGACACGGTGGTGCTGACCGGCGGCTCGACCAGCGGCTGCGTGCGCGCGACCTGCGTCGACAGCCTCTCGCGCGGCTACCGCACCGTGGTCGCCGAGGAATGCGTGGCCGACAAGCATGAGAGCCCGCATTTCGCCAATCTCTATGACATGGCGATCAAGTACGCCGACGTCGTGCCGGCGGCCGACGTGATCGGATATTTGAAAGATTGGTCAGCCCCCAACTAAGCGAGTTTCTTACGCGATGCAGAAAGACGATCCCGGGCTTTACGACTACTGGCCCTACAAGGACCGGCCCAAGCTCGAATGGCCGAACGGCGCGCGCGTCGCCCTCTGGGTCGCGCCCAATATCGAGTTCTACGAGCTCGATCCGCCGAGCAATCCAAAGCGCACGCCCTGGCCGCGGCCGACCCCGGCGATCCTGCCCTACGCCCAGCGCGACTACGGCAACCGCGCCGGGCACTGGCGGATGATGGAGGTGATGGACCGCTGCGGCGTGCGCGGCAGCGTCTCGCTCAACGTGGCGCTCTGCGAGCACCATCCCGAGCTGATCGAGGAATGCGCCAAGCGCGACTGGGAGTTCTTCTCCCACGGCATCTACAACACGCGCTACTGCTACGACATGGACGAGGCACA
Organism: uncultured Alphaproteobacteria bacterium; assembly: GCA_964494065.1. GTDB lineage: Bacteria > Pseudomonadota > Alphaproteobacteria > JAPULJ01 > JAPULJ01 > DATKZM01. The sequence continues at coordinate 19,957 of CAZBRE010000055.1, read as the reverse complement.
GGAGCGCGCCATCATCGAGGACGCAATCGAGACGGTGAAAAAGCACACCGGGCAGATGATCGCGGGCTGGCTCGCCCCGGCGCTCACCCACACCGAGCGGACGATGGATCTGCTCGCCGAATACGGCCTCCTCTACACCTGCGATCTCTTCTGCGACGACCAGCCCCAGCCGGTGAACGTCGAGTCCGGCCGCTTCATCTCGATCCCCTACTCGCTCGAGATGAACGACATCATCGTCTACAACTTCAATTTCCAGGCCCCGCGCCGCTACGCCGACATGCTGAAGGCGAACTTCGACCAGTTGTATGCGGAGGGCGCGGAGAGCGGCACCGTCATGTGCATTCCGCTCCACGCCTACGCGGTCGGGCAGCCCCACCGCATCCAGCCCTTCGCCGAGGCGCTCGAATACATCACCAGCCACGACGACGTCTGGGTGACGACGGGCCGCGAGATCGCCCAGTGGTATTTGGAACACCACTACGACACGGCGATCGCCGACATCGCCAAGCATAAGGGAGGCTGAACCTATGGCGCTCCCCGACGATTATCTGAAATACTCCAAGCGCGGCTATGGCATGGATCACGACCGTTACGAATGGTCGATCCTGCAGAAACGCCCGAAGGTCGAGTGGCCGAACGGCGCGCGCATCGCGCTCTGGGTCGTGCCGGCGCTCGAATTCTTCCCGCTCAACCAGCCGGCCCAGCCCTTCAAGGCGCCGGGCGGCATGGTCACGCCCTATCCCGATCTCAGGCACTACACGCTGCGCGACTACGGCAACCGGGTCGGCGTCTTCCGCGTCTTCAAGCTGCTCGACCAGCTCGGGATCAAGGCCTCGGTCGCGGTGAATTCGAAGGTTGCCCAGCGCTATCCGCTGCTCATCGACGAGATCAACGCGCGCGGCTGGGAGGTGATCGCGAACGGCGTCGATATGGGCAAGCTCCACTACGGCGGGCTCGCCGAAGCCGAAGAGACAGCGCTCGTTCAGGAGTCGCTGAGTGTCCTGCGCGAGGCCTCGGGCCAGGCCGTGACCGGCTGGCTCTCCCCCGCCAAGTCGGAATCGGAGAATACGCTCGACCTCGTGGCGGCCGAGGGCGTCGATTACGTCTGCGACTGGATCAACGACGACATGCCCTACGCTATCAAGACCAAGCACGGCACCATCCACTCGATGCCGCACGCGCACGAGATCGACGACCAGACGATCATGATGGGCTACCACCATTCCGAGGCGCAGTTCGTCGACCAGGTGCGCGACCAGTTCGACGTGCTCTACGGCGAAGCCGAGCGCGAGGGCGGCCGCATCATGGCGGTCTCGATCCATCCCTGGATGTCGGGCCAACCGCACCGGATCAGGGCGCTCGAAGCGGCGCTCGCGCATATCACGAGCCATGACGGCGTCTGGTCGGCGACGGGCGCGGAGATCCTCGCGGCGTTCAA
>CAZBRE010000055.1:9986-18419 GCA_964494065.1 uncultured Alphaproteobacteria bacterium | reverse complement strand
CCCAGACCAGGCCGACTTCGCCCTCACCGTGCCGCTCGTCATCGTCGGCGCCGGGGCCTGCGGGCTCACGGCAGCGCTCGCGGCCTCGGAGCTAGGCGCAGAGGTCGTGGTGCTGGAGCGCGATCCGCTGCCGATGGGCTCGACCGCCATGTCCTCGGGCATGATCCCTGCCGCCGGGACGCGCATCCAGGCGGCGAATGGTGTCGATGACACGCCCGAACTTTTTGCCGCAGATCTAAAGCGCAAGGCCAAGGACAAGAACGACCCGGCGATGGTCGAGGTGATCGCCCGCGCCTCCGGCCCGACCGTCGACTGGCTCGCGGAGAAGCGCGGCATCCCGCTCGAGCTGGTCGAGGGTTTCCTCTATCCGGGGCATTCGCGTCTCCGCATGCACGCGCCGCCCGGCAAGACCGGCCAGGCGCTGATGGATGCGCTGCGCAATGCTGCCGAAGCCGCCGGCATTGAGATCCTTTGCGACGCGCATGTGACCGCGCTCTTCGCGGACGATAAAAGGCGGGTCCACGGCCTCCGCTACGAACGGCCCGACGGCAGCACAGAGGATATCGGCTGTGGGGCGCTCCTCCTCGCCTGCAACGGTTTCGGCGGTAACAAGGATATGGTCGCGCAGAACATCCCCGAGATCGCCGACGCGCTCTATTTCGGCCACGCCGGAAACCTGGGCGAGGGCATCGACTGGGGCGCCGAGCTGGGCGCGGCCACGCGCGACATGAGCGGCTATCAGGGCCACGGCTCGATCGCCCATCCCCACGGCATCCAGATCACCTGGGCGCTGATGATGGAGGGCGGATTCCAGGTGAACCTGCGCGGCGAGCGCTTCTCCAACGAGCATCAGGGCTATTCGGAGCAGGCCGTCTTCGTGCAGGAGCAGCCGCAAGGCGTTGTCTTCGACATCTACGATAAGCGCATCCACGCGCTCGGCATGACCTTCGACGACTACCGAACCGCCTTCGAGGCGGGCGCAGTCAAGACCGGCGAGACGCCCGAGGCGCTTGCCGAAGCCACGGGCCTTCCCGCCGACACGCTCGCCCGGACCATCGAAGAGACCCAGGCTTTCGCGCGGGGCGAACGCCCCTGCCCCTTCGGCCGCGACTTCACGGGCCAAGCCCCGCTCGCCCCGCCCTACTACGCCGTGCGTGTCACCGCGGCACTCCTCCACACACAGGGCGGACTGGTGGTCGACGCCGACGGCCGCGTGCTGCGCCCCGACGGCACGGCGCTCCCCAACCTCTTCGCCGGCGGCGGGGCGGCCTGCGGTGTGTCCGGCCCGCACGTCTCGGGTTACCTCTCGGGCAACGGGCTCCTGACGGCGACCGTGCTCGGCCGGCTTGCCGGCCGCGCCGCGGCGATGCAGGTTCTGGGAGATTGAACCGCGCTCAATCCGGGAAAGGCGAACCGACAGTGCCCGACAGCCAATCCATTATCGAGGCGGTGCGCGACTGGCTGCGCGCAGATGGGCGGTTCATAGCGAATGCCGCCGAGTTCGATACCGCCCTCGTCGAACGCTTGCGCGATCTGGGCCTGCCGATCGTGCGCTACACCACGGGGGTGCCGAGCCTGCACCCACAGGTCGACAGCTTCTCCTCGCTGTGGGAGCACGGCAAAGGCCTGACCGTTCGCCAATTCAGGGCGAGCGGCGAGGGCGCGATCGTCCTCCGCAACAGCCCAATGTACATCGTGTATTACGAAGGCCGCATCGTGCGATGCGATCTCGAAGCGCCGCCACAAAAGGGCGAATTCAGCGTGCTGCCCGAGCTCCGCGCGGCAGGGCTCACAGACTATTTCGCCGTCCCGATCGCATTCTCCGACGGCTCCCACAAGGCGGTGACCTATGCGACCGACCGTAAAGGCGGCTTCAGCGATGACGCGATCGCCGTGTTGGACGGCATTGCCGGTGACCTCGCGCCCGTTATGGAGACGCTTTATCTGCGCCACCTCGCCAAGACGCTTATGGACACCTATGTGGGTCCGGTCGCGGGCACGCGGGTACTGAAAGGCGCGATCAGGCGGGGCACGCAAGAAACCATCCGCGCGGCCATCTGGTTCTGCGATCTACGCGGCTTCACGCCGCTTTCGGAGATCTTGCCCGGCCCCCAGCTTATCGATCTGTTGAACGACTATTTCGACACCGTTGCCCGCGCGATCGAGGCAGAGGGTGGCGAGATCCTGAAGTTCATCGGCGATGCGGTGATGGCGATCTTCGTACCAAGGGAGGAAGACGAGGCGGACGCCGCCCGCCGCGCGCTCAACGCCGCCCGGATCGCGCAGGCCAACCTTTCGGCACTCAATGCGGAGCGCGCCGAGGCCGGCAAAGCGACGTTCGAATGCGGTGTCGCGCTCCATTTCGGCGACGTGCTCTACGGCAATGTCGGCAGCGAGAACCGGCTCGACTTCACGGTAATCGGACCGGCGGTGAACCTCGCCGCCCGCATCGAAGGCCTGACCCGTCAGCTCGACGAAAGCGTGCTCGCCTCCTCCGCTTTCGCCGCCGCCCACGGCGGCGACTTCGAGCTGCTGGGCGAGTTCGACCTCAAGGGCATCACCGAGAAGCGCGCCGTCTACGCGCCCCGCTGACCGCCCGCTAACGCACCAGCAGCGCCAGCTCGGCCGCCTCCTCCCAGATCCAGGTGCCGTCGCGTTTGATGAGCTCCGGGAAATGCCCCGGCACGATGCGGTCGGCGATGGTGAGAATATGCTCGATCGAGGCGGTGCCGCTCTCGATCGTATCGAAGGCCATGTCGCAGCGCTTTGTCACCGCTTCCTTGGCGTATTTGATCGCATCGCCCGCCAGCACGACGCGCTCGCCGTTCGCCGTGTCGAGGTCGAGCGCATAGCTGCCGGGCGTGTGGCCGGGCGCGGGGAAGTAGCGCACGCCCTCGGCGATCCGTCCCTCGCCGTCGAGGAACTCGACGTCGTGCGTCTTCAGCTGCTCGCGCACCATCCAGGGCACGAACATGTCCTTCTCGTGCGGCGCGTCGACATACGCCCATTCGCGCTTCGAGACATAGACCTTGGCGTCGCCGAACAGGTCGATGTTGTTGCAGTGGTCGAAATGGAGATGCGAGAGGAAGACCGCGCGCACGTCCTTCGGCGCGAGACCGTGGCCCGCCAGCCCGTCGAGTAGCGACGGCCGGTTGCAGTAGTGCCCGGTATCGAACAGCACCGGCCCGTCCGGCGTGAAGACGAGGGTTACATTGGCGAGGGCGAAATAGCCGCCGCGAAAGGCCAGATTGTTGCCGCGCACGATAACGTCGTAAATGATCGCCATGGTCTCTCCCCCCCACGTTGCAGAACGCCTAGCTTAGGCCGGGCGGCGGGCGCGCGTCACCGACCAAGGTCCGCGGGATTCATGATTAACGTCCGAAGATTCCACAGAATTGCCCAACTGCGGCATTTGCGTGGACGGGTCAGGTCAAGTATGACTCCCCCACCGAACGATGGGGTGGCGGTCGGTTGACGCCCGGCGACGCCGCGCCATTTCGACGGCCGAACGGCCGGCCAAACCTACCGATGCAGCGGCGCGAACGCGCGAAAAAAGGGATGCCATGATCCAGGCAGACTCGTTGACGAAATATTTCGGACCGATCAAGGCGGTCGACGGGGTCAGCTTCAAGGTCGGCAAGGGCGAGGTGCTGGGCTTTCTGGGGCCGAACGGCGCCGGCAAGTCGACCACGATGAAGACGCTCTGCGGCTTTCTCACGCCGACCGCCGGCACGGCCTCGATCTGCGGCTTCGATATCGTGCAAAACCCCATCGAGGCGAAACAGCATCTGGGCTATCTGCCCGAGGGCGCCCCGGCCTATGCCGACATGACGCCGCGCTCGTATCTGGGCTTCATCGCCGGGATCCGCGGCTTGAGCGGCGGGGCGCGCGCCGAGCGCATCGAGAAGACGGTCGAGCTCGCCAATATCGCCTCGGTCTACGACCAGCCGATCGAGACGCTTTCCAAGGGCTTCAAGCGCCGGGTGGGGCTCGCCCAGGCACTGCTCGACGACCCCGACGTGCTGGTGCTCGACGAGCCGACCGACGGCCTCGACCCCAACCAGAAGCACGAGGTCCGCAAGCTGATCCGCGAGATGGCGCCGAAGAAGGCAATCATCATCTCCACGCATCTGCTGGAAGAGGTCACCGCGGTGTGCAGCCGCGCCATCATCATCGCCTCCGGGCGCGTCGTCGCCGACGGTACGCCGGAGGAGATGGAAGCCCGCTCGCGCCATCACAATGCCGTCACATTGAAGATCGACAAGGACAGCGAAGCGGCGGCCGCCGAAGCGCTGCGGGGATTGGACGAGGTCGCCAACGTGCAGCCGCGCGGCGGCGGCGTGCTCATCGTCTATCCCAAGGACGGCCGCTCGATCATCGCGACGGTCAACGATCTGGCGCGGTCGCAGAAGTGGCCGGTCGAGGAGGTCTATGCCGAGCGCGGCCATCTCGACGAAGTGTTCCGCGAGATCACGCAAACGGCAGCGTAAGGGCAGGCAGAGACGCGTATGAGCAATATCTGGACGATTTTCAAGCGCGAGCTGCGCGGCTATTTCGCGACGCCCGTGGCCTATGTCTTCCTCGTGGTCTTCCTCGCCGTCGCCGGCGCGCTGACCTATTTCGTCGGCAACTTCTTCGGGCGCGAGCAGGCCGATCTCCAGGCCTTCTTCGTCTTTCACCCCTGGCTCTATCTCTTCCTGGTGCCGGCGATCTCAATGCGGCTGTGGGCCGAAGAGCGCAAATCCGGCACGATCGAGCTCCTGTTCACCCTGCCGATCTCGCTGCCGCAGGCGGTGATCGGCAAGTTCCTCGCCGCCTGGGCCTTTGCCGGCGTGGCGCTCGCGCTCACCTTCCCGATCTGGATGGTCGTGAACGAGCTCGGCGATCCCGACAACGGCGCAATCCTCGCGGGCTATGTCGGCAGCTTCCTGATGGCCGGCGGCTATCTCGCGATCGGCGCCTGTTTCTCGGCCTGGACCAAGAACCAGGTGATCGCCTTCGTGGTCTCCGCGGCGGTCTGCCTCATCTTCACGCTGAGCGGCACGCAATTCGTGCTCACCTTCCTCTCAGGCTGGGTGCCGCAGACGATCGCCGACACGATCGCCTCGCTCAGCTTCCTCACCCATTTCAACGCGATCTCCAAGGGCGTCATCGAGGTCCGCGACCTCGTCTTCTTCGGCTCGATGATCGTGCTTTTCCTGATCGCGAATTCGATCGTCCTCGATCTTGAGAAAGCGGAGTAGCTAGCGACCATGGCCGACAGCAAGACCGCCAACCCGGACACACCTGAAAAACCGTCCGCCCCCAAGACGGGCGGCGGAAGCAATCCGCCGGCGAAGGGCGAGACCGGCTTTGCCGGGCACCGCACCATCGCGGTCGCAAGCCTGATCCTGCTGGCCGTCCTGCTGGTGGCGGTGAACGCGTTGTCGGGCCGGCTCTCGCGCGGCACCGCGCTCGACTTCACCGAGCACAAGCTGTTCACCCTGTCCGACAGCACGCGGAGCGTTCTGACCTCGATCGACGAGCCGATCACGCTCAAGCTCTACTACTCGCGCAAGCTGGGCGAGGCCGCACCGACCTTCATTCCCTATATCACCCGTGTGCGCGAGCTTCTGCAGCGCTACCAGGGTATCGCCGGCGGCAAGATCCGCCTGGAGATCCTCAACCCCGAGCCGTTCTCGACCACCGAGGACGAGGCGGTGCGCGCCGGCCTTCAGGCCGTGCCGCTCAGCAGCCGTTCCGACGAGAAGGGTTATTTCGGGCTCGTCGGCAACAACAGCACCGACGACGAGCTGACCATCGCCTTCTTCCATCCCAACCGGGAATCTTTCCTCGAATACGACGTGACGCGCCTCGTCGAGCGCCTCGCCAATCCGAAGAAGAAGGTGGTGGGCCTGATGTCGAACCTGCGCCTGTCGCATCCGGCGGCGCGGCGCGGCATGTGGGGCACGCCGTGGGTCCTGCTCTCGCAGCTCAGCGAGCGCTTCACCATGCGCCAGGTGAGCACCGCCGCGAAGGAGATCGACAAGGACATCGACGTGCTCCTGGTGGTCCATCCCAAGAAGCCCTCGCCGCAGACGCTCTACGCCATCGACCAGTTCATCATGCGCGGCGGCAAGGCGATCTTCTTCATCGACCCGCACGCCGAGACCGACACCGGCGGCGGCCGCTTCGGCCTGCCGAACCTCGACACCGGATCGAGCCTGCCGAAGGTCATGGAGCCGTGGGGGATCAAGGTGGTCCCCAACAAGGTTGTCGGCGATCCATCGAGCGCAGTGCGGGTGCAGTATCCGAGCCCTGATGGGCGCGGCACCCAGGTGGTCGAGCATCTCGCCTGGTTGGCGCTCACTGGGCGCAACATGAACCGCGAGGACATCGTTACCGCCGAGCTGCGCCAGCTCTACATCGCCTCGCCCGGCGTGATCGTCCACGACGAGAAGACCAAGAGCAAGGTCACCATGACCCCGCTCCTCATCACCACACCGCAGGCGGAGCTGATCGACGCCAACAAGCTGCGCTTCCGCCCCAACCTTCCCAAGCTTGTCGCCGACTATAAGGCCGGCGGCCGGGTGCTGGTGCTGGCCGCACGCCTGCGCGGGCCGGCCGAGAGCGCCTTCCCCAAAGGCCCGCCGCCGGAGAAGCTCAAGAAAGGCGACAAAGCGAAGAAGGGTGATAAGGAAAAGGCCAAAGCCAAGCCGGCGGAAACCAAGAAGCCGGCGGAAAAGCCAAAGCCCAAACCCAAGCACCTCGCCAGGTCGGTCGGTCCGATCAACGTCATCGTGATCGCTGATACCGACCTCATGGACGACAAGTTCTGGATCACCCGGCAGTCGGTCTATGGGCGGGCCGTCCCCGTCGCGGCGGCCGACAACGGCGCCTTCATCATCAACGCCGTCGACAACATGGCCGGCGGCAAGGGCCTCATCGGCCTGCGCAGCCGCGGCCAGGCCGCCCGGCCCTTCACGCTGGTCCAGGAAATCCAGCGCAAGGCGAGCGTGCGCCTGCGCGCCAAGGAACAAGGCCTGGTCAAGAAGCTGGCCGAGACCCGCAAGAAGCTGACCGAGATGCAGAGCAAGACCGACAAGGCGGGCGAGACGATCCTGTCGCCGGCGCAGATCAAGGCGATCGATCAGTTCCGCGTCGAGATCATCAAGACCCGCGGCGAGCTGCGCGCGGTCCAGCACGCCATGCGCAGCGACATCGACCGGCTGGAGCGGCGCATCCAGTTCTACACGATCGCCGCCGTGCCGCTGGCGATCGCGATCTTCGCCGCTTTCATGGGTCTGATGCGGCGGCGGCGGCGCCGGCGACGCCACGCGATGGCGGTAGGCTGAGGAGAGGAGCCATGCGCAAACGGAACTTCCTGATCCTCGCCGGCATCACCGCGGTTGCGGTCGTGGCGGCGATCGCGACCGAGCCCTCCAACCAACTCGCCAAAGTCGCGGGCAGCGGCAAGCTCGTGCTGCCGGACCTCGCCAAATCGATCAACGACGTGCGCGCCATCACCATCGCGCGCAAGAAGAGCTCGCTTACCATCACGCGCGATAAGGACGGCTGGCACGTCAAGGAACGCGGCGGCTATGCGGCCGATCCGAACAAGGTGAAGGAAATCCTCGTCGGTCTTGCCGGCATGAAGGTTCTGGAGCCCAAGACCGACCGCCCCGATCTCTACGAGCGGCTCGATCTGCGCGATCTCTCGCACAAGGACTCCGCAGCGCAGCTCGTCACGGTCGTCGGCGCGAACAACAAGACGCTGGCCAAGCTGCTCATCGGCAAGACCGCGCGCGGCCGCTTCGGGCCGGGCACCGCCTACTACCGCAAGCCCGGCGAAAAGCGCGCCTGGAAGGCGTCGGGCGACATCGCCATCGACCACGATCCGTCCAACTGGATCGACAAGGACCTGGCCGATTTCCGCAAGACCCGCATCCGCTTCGTCGCGGTCAGCGACAAGGCCGGCGAGACGGTTGCGATCAGGCGACCCAAGCCCGGCGCGGCATTGGAGCTGACCAACTACCCGCTGCCCGAAGGCATGGTGGCGAAGACCGATGGCACCATCAGCGCGGTCGCCGGGGTGCTGGAAAAGCTGGAGCTGGAGGATGTGCGCGAGGCGTCCAAGATCGACTGGGACAAGTTGACGGTCTCGATCGCCGAGATCCGCACTTACGACGGCATCGTCGTCACCGCGCGGGTCGCCAAGGTGAAGAAGGACGAGTTCTGGGTCCGCTTCGACGTCGCCTATAACGCCGCCGGCGCGATCACGCCGAAGGGCAAGGTGCACGAGAAGATGGAGATCAAGACGGCGGCCGAAGCAAAGAAGGCGGTGGCCGCGCTGCAGGCGCGGGTCAAGGGCTGGGCCTACAAGGTGCCCGCGACCAATCTGAGCCACATGCAGCTGCGCCTGAAGGACGTGATCGAGAAGAAGAAGACGTCGTA
>CAZBRE010000055.1:2565-9886 GCA_964494065.1 uncultured Alphaproteobacteria bacterium | reverse complement strand
CGTTGTGCACATGGGCATGCGCGTGATCGTGGTCATGGTCATGGTCATGGTCATGATGATGATCGTGCCCGCCATCCGCAGGCACCACATGACCGGCCAGGTCATGCGCGTGATCGTGCTCGTGCGTGTAGACCGCGAGCTCGCCCGCGCGCGGCCCGAAGAGCGAGACATATTCGGGATGCCGGGACACGGCCTCGGGCTGGCCGGCGCAGCAGAGGTGGCGGTTGATGCAGACCACGCGGTCGGTCGCGCGCATGACGATATGGAGGTCGTGCGAGACCATCAGCACGCCGCAGCCATACTCGCGCTTCAAGCGCCCGATCAGATCGTAGAGGTCGAGCTGGCCGGAAAAATCCACCCCCTGCACCGGCTCGTCGAGGATCAGGAGGTCGGGGTCGCGCAACAGGGCGCGGGCAAGCAGCGCGCGCTGCAGCTCGCCGCCGGACAGTGCGTGGAGCGGTGCCTGACGCAATTCCGCAATCCCGGTCTCGTCCAAGATGCGGTCGAGCGCGCCGGCCGGCGGCCGCGGCGTACCGAGCAACAGGAACCGTGACACCGTGAGCGGCAGCACCGGATCGGCCTCGAAGCGCTGAGGCACATAGCCGATGTGAAGGCCCGGCTGCCGCTCCACCGTACCCGTATCGGGCGCCAGTACGCCGAGCAGCACCCGGATCAGCGTCGTCTTGCCGGCGCCGTTGGGTCCGATCAGCGTGACGATCTCATTCTCGGCAACCTCGATATGGACGTGCTCGAGCAGCGTCTTGCCGTTGCGCTTGACGCCGAGGTCGACCCCCGCGATCAGCGGCCGGCCGGCCCCACCGCCACCATTGGTGCCGCCGTCGGCGCTCATGACCGATCGCCGCAGCAGGCCGCGCAGCGCCCGTGGACCTCCACGGTCTGGCGCTGGGGGGCGAAACCCGTGATCGCGGCGCGCTCGACGAGCTGGCTGTTGAGCTCCGGCGCGTCGAACTCGTCGACCAGCCCGCAGGTGTCGCAGATGAGGAACTGGCCCTCATGCGCCGTTTGCGGCCGCGGGCAGCCGACATAGGCATTCAGGCTTTCCAACTTGTGGACGACACCGTGCGCCACCAGGAAGTCGAGCGCGCGGTAGACCGTCGGCGGCTTCGCTCCGGCATCGAGCTTGGCCAGCAGGTCGTAGGCTTTCACCGCCTCGTGGCCGGCCCAGACGAGCTCCAGCACCCGCCGCCGCAGCGGCGTCAGCCGCGCGCCGCGCCTCGCGCAGATTTCCGCCGCCGCATCGAGGGCGTCGTCGATGCACTGAGCATGATCGTGGGGGCTGTGGTCGTGGGGGCTGTAGTCGCGCGTCGAGGCGTTATCGGCATTGGCCATTTCCGTTCGATCCCTTCTCCGCCGTCTGACTGTCCAGCGTCATTTCGACCGCGGTTGACAAGGATTGTTATGATATAACATTATCAATAAAATGTTATGATATAGCGTTTCGAGAGAGATTCAATCCTTTCGCAACGGGCGCGGCGAGGAGCAGCAGACATGCCGGGAGTAATCCGCGCGGGGGCGACCGCAATCGTCGCCCTCCTTGCCGTAATCGGCGGCGTGCCCGGCATTTGTGCTGCCGAGGCGCCCAAGGTCGTCGCCTCGATCGCCCCGGTTCATTCGCTCGTGGCCGGGGTCATGCGTGGGGTCGGGACACCGACGCTTCTCCTCAAGGGCGGCGCCTCGCCCCATACCTTTTCGCTCCGCCCGTCCGATGCCAAGGCGCTGGCCTCGGCCCGCATCGTCTTCTGGATCGGCGAGGATATGGAGCGCTTTCTGGTGCGCCCCTTGAAGACACTCGCCCGCAAGGCGCAGACGGTCGCGCTGATCGAAGCCAAGGGCGTCGCGACCCTCAAGGTTCGCGAGGGTGGTGCCTGGGCTCGCGACGACGACGGCCACGAGACCCGGCCAACCGCGAAAAACGCCGGGGCCCACGCCCACGGCGAGATCGATGCCCATCTCTGGCTCGATCCGCGGAACGCAAGGGCAATGACGAACGCAATCGCGGCGGCGCTCATCAAGGCGGACCGGGCCAACGCTGCCGCCTATCTCGCCAACGCCACGCGGCTGTCAGCGAAGCTCGACGCCCTCGACCGCGAGCTCGACCGCAGACTTACGCCGGTTCGTACAGCGCGTTTCATCGTTTTCCACGACGCCTATCAGTATTTCGAGCGCCGCTATCGCCTCAATGCCGCCGGCGCGATCACGCTCGATCCCGGGCGCACGCCCGGCGCGCGCCGCCTGAGGGAGATCCGCAAGACGATCCGCGAGCGCAAGGCGCGCTGCGTCTTCGCCGAGCCGCAATTCCGGCCGAGCATCGTCGCCACGGTGATCGAGGGCACCGGCGCCCGCGCCGCAACCCTCGACCCGCTGGGCGCGCGAATCGTGCCGGGCGAGGAGGCATACTTTACCTTGATGCGGCGGCTTGCCGCCGACCTGATTGGCTGTCTGAAAACCGGGCCGTGAGGCGCGCTCAATCGAGTGGGTAGGAGATCAGCCCGTCGGCCAGCTTGGGCTCGAACCAGGTCGATTTGGGCGGCATGATCCCGCCGGCATCGGCGACCTCGAGCAAGGTTGCGACCTGGGTCGGATAGAGCGCGAAGGCCGCCGCCATCGGCCCGTCATCGACCAGGTGCTGGAGCCAGTCGAGCCCGCGCGCACCACCGACGAAATCGACCCGCATGTCCTCGCGCGGATCGCCGATCCCCAGGATCGGCCCGAGGATGTGCTCGGCGAGCAACGTCACGTCGAGGCGTGCGAGCACGTCGGTATCGTCCGCCGGCGGGATCTTCAGGGTCAGGCGATGCCAGCCGCCGGCGACATAGAGCCCGAATTCGTGCATACGAGCGGGCCGCGCCGGACCATCGCTCGGCGCGACGTCGAAAGGCCCGGCCACGTGTTTCAAGAAGGCGTCCGGCGTGAGCCCGTTGAGGTCATAGACGACGCGGTTGTAGTCGAGCACGCGGACCTGGTCGTCGGGGAACGTGATGACGAGGAAAGCATTGTAGGGCTCGTCGCCCCGGTGCTCGGGGTTGGCCTCGCGCCGCATTGCCGCGACTCGGGCGGCGGCGGCGCTGCGGTGATGGCCGTCGGCGATGTAGAGCGCATCGAGCGCCTCGGCCGCGGCGGAAATCGCCGCGACGGTTTCGGGATCGGTCACGGCCCAGATCGTATGGCGCACGCCGTCGACGGTGACGTCGCAATCGGGTTCGGCCTTGGTCGCAGCGTCGAGCAGCGCCTCGAAAGCGGGCGCGCGGCGGTGGATCGCCAGGACCGGGCCAGTCTGCGCGTTCACAGCATCGATCTGGTGGGCGCGGTCGAGCTCGCGGTCGGGCCGGGTGAACTCGTGCCGCTTGATGAAGCCGGTCTCGTAGGCCGCGACGGGGGCCGCGGCGGCAAGCCCGGTCTGCACATGCTCGCCGTCGGCGATCCGGTAGACATAGTAGGCCGGCGCCTCGTCGCGGATCAGCACGCCCGCCTCGATCATCCGCTGCAAGGCCGCCCGTGCGGCCGCGTAAGCGTCGACGCTGTGCGGGTCGCTGCCGGCCGGCATGGTGATCTCCGGACGCGAGACCTTGAAAAAGCAATAGTCGCGGCCGTGCGCGAAAGCCCGCGCCTCATCGGTGGTCATCACGTCGTAGGGCGGCGCGATGATGCCGGCGGCGGCCGACTGGATCGGGCGCAGGCCGCGGAACGGCGCCAGAAGCGGAGCATCGACCGGCGCGCGCGCGGGCGTGTCGGGAGCGGAAGGCGAGGGCTGCGATGTCACGGGCGAAAAATCGGTAAGTCTTTGCGGGCCTTTCCGGCCCCTCATGAACGGCCCCTTCTAACCCATCGCTCTCGGCTTCGCCAGCACCAAACCGTTACGAATCCGGGATTTAGGCGCTGTTTCCGATCCGGCCTTGTGGCCAGGGGATATCAGTGATTTCTAAACGTAAATCATCTTTGATGGCCGTCTCTCCTGGATGCCGCTCCGGATCGCCCGTGACCAGAAACCGAACTCTTCGGGGCCTCGCTCTCACCCTTGCCGTCCTCTGCGCCACCGCGGGATCGGGCCTGGCCGAAACCAACGGCTGGGCCAAGGTCGCAAGACCGGCACCGGGGACCGCCAGGGTGCATGGCTTCTACAATCGAGGCTGCGTTGCCGGCGCGCGGTCCCTGCCGATCGATGGCCGGGGCTTCGCGGTGCTGCGGCCTCAGCGCAACCGCTACTGGGGCCATCCGAGCCTGGTGTCCTTCGTGCGCGACCTGGCCCGTCGCGTCGCGCGCGCCGGCAGCGTGCTGCTGATCGCCGATATCGGCCAGCCGCGCGGCGGGCCGGTCTCGGGCCATGCCAGCCATCAGCTCGGGCTCGACGCGGATATCCGTCTCTTGATGCTGCAGCGCACGGCGATCACCCCCGGCTACCGCGCCAAGCCACCCAATGTCTCGATGCTGACCCCCGATAAGAAAGCGATCGACCGGAGCCGTTGGTCCAAGCGCCAGATCGCGCTGATCCGCGCCGCCGCCCGCGACGCCCGGGTCGATCGCATCTTTGTCAACCCCGTGATCAAGCGCGCGCTCTGCCGCACGGTCACGGCTGAGCGCGGCTGGCTCGCCAAGGTCGTGCCCTGGTACGGCCACCACGCGCATATGCATGTGCGCCTGCGGTGTCCCGAGGGCAGCCCGGGCTGCGTGCACCAAAAGGCGCTGCCGCCCGGCACCGGTTGCGGCAAGGCGCTGGCCTGGTGGTTCCGGAAAGTGTCGGTGAAACAGCGCCGGACCACGCCCAAACCGCGCAGGACGCGCCGCAAACCGCCGCTTCCCAAGGCCTGCCAGGCCGTCCTGGCGCGCTGACAAAGCGGCAGCCGTCACCCAATTAACCATTTGTTTACCATTGTGACCCGCGTCACTGCGGCCCGGCCAGGCTGTGGCTAGTGTGGGGGCAACTCATGGGGCGCTGGCGCCCCCGACCCAATTTTTTTGAGGAGCCTTCACATGTCCACGTTCACCTCTCCGCTCTCGCGCGGTCTCGCGCTGATCACCTCCGCCGTCGCGGCGCTCATGCTGCTCGCCGGCACCGCCCAGGCCCACAACCGCTATGAGAAGGACGTCAAGTCGGGCAGCAAGATCGTCATCGTCATCAAC
The DNA here is from genome assembly GCA_964494065.1 of uncultured Alphaproteobacteria bacterium. Taxonomy (GTDB): domain Bacteria; phylum Pseudomonadota; class Alphaproteobacteria; order JAPULJ01; family JAPULJ01; genus DATKZM01. Next base: position 4,747 of record CAZBRE010000055.1, on the reverse strand, counting down.
AAGCGCACCCAGCGCATGGTCGTCCGCGTCGGCGGCGTGAAGCGTTATGTCTTCCGCGTCTCCACCGGCAAGCGCGGCCACGCCACGCCGCGCGGCACCTTCCGCCCGCTGGTGCTGAAGAAGATGCATTATTCGCGCAAATACAACATGGCGAAGATGCCGAACTCGATCTTCTTCACCAGCCGCGGCCACGCCATTCACGGCACCGGCGCGGTGCGCCGCCTCGGCCGGCCGGCCTCGCATGGCTGCGTCCGCCTGGCGCCCGGCAATGCCGCCAAGCTGTTCGCGCTGGTGAAGCGCGTCGGTCAGCGCAACGTGACGATCCGCGTGATCTAATCGACCAGTAAGATCAACAGGATGGCCGGGCCCGTGCAAACGGGTCCGGCCATTTTCTTATCTTCCGCCGCGCAGCTCCTCGAGCTCTTCGGGGCGCCGCGGCCAGTCCTTCTTCAGGAGCCGCGAGAGCGCCCGGTCGGCGAGCAGACGCCCGCCGGTCTGGCAGTCCGGGCAGTAGTTGGTCTCGTTGGTGGCGTAGCGGATGCGCTGGATCTTGGCGCCGCAGACGGGACAGGGCCGACCGAACTTGCCATGCGCTGCCATCTCCGGCCGGAACGCCGTGACCTTCTCCGGAAAGCCCTCGCCCGTCTCGTCGCGCAGGCGCGCGCACCAGTCCTTCAGGGTTTGCTTGGTGATCTCGAACAAACGCGCGATCTCATCGGGCGTCAGCTTCTGCGTCATCGCCACCGGCGAGAGCTTGGCGTGCAGCAGGATCTCGTCCGAATAGGCATTGCCGATGCCGCTGAACAGGCGCGGGTCGGTGAGCGCGCGTTTGAGCGTGTGGTTCGACCGGGTGAGCTGCGCGCTGAAGTCGTCTAGCGTTGCGCCGAAGAGCTCGATCCCGCCCGGATCGTGCGCGGCAAGCCCGGCCTCGCCCGCCACGGCATGCAGCGAGGCGCGCTTCTTCGAGCCGGCCTCGGTCAGGATCAGCGCGCCGTCGGGAAAATCGAACGCCGCCAGCCCCCGCTTGCCCCCGGGAATGGCGGTTCCTGCCGCCTTCCAATGGAGCCGGCCCGCGATCATCAGGTGCAGGACGAGCCAGAGATCGTCCTCGAAGCCGAAGGCGATGCGTTTGCCGATCCGGCGCAGCCCCGTAACCCGCTTGCCCGTGAAGTCGGACAGCGGCGGCTCGACCGTGCGGAGTAGGAACGGGCTCGCGAGGCGCACGCCCTCCAACGGCGCGCCGGTGACGCGGCGGTCGAGCGCCTCGATATAGGCGGTGATGTCGGGCAGCTCCGGCATGTCGGCGCCGAGCTTGGCACGGAGGCGGCCTGCTGTTCAATCGAGCGGCGTTCAATTGGCCGGCGTTTGCATCGGCCCCTGATTCGGCTAGGGTCGCGGCCGATGAGCGCGCGCAAACCCAATCGTCGTGCGAGACGATCCGCCCCTAGTCGGTCGCGATCGCGGGCGGACGCGTCGCCGCCGGCAGAGGTCGCCGCCTTGCAACAACAGGCGGGCGCGCTTTTTCAGGCGGGGCGCCTGCCCGACGCCTTGACCGTCTGCCGCCAGATCCTGGCGCTCCAGCCCGCTCGCGCCGACGTGCATGCTTTCGCTGGCATGATCGCGCTGCGCATGGGCGACGCGGAGACCGCGATAGAACATTACAGTGCTGCCGTCACAAACGATCCTCAGTTCTTCGAGGCGCATTACAATCTCGGCCGCGCGCTGCAACAGCAAGGCGAGACGCAAGCGGCCGTCGAGGCCTACCGCGCCGCGATCGCGATCAAGCCCGACCTCGCCCCGGCGCATCACAATCTCGGCAACGCGCTGATGGCGCTCGGCCAGCATGCCGAGGCGGCGGAGGCCTATGCGCGCACGCTCGACGTCGCCCCCGACGCCGTGGAGAGCCAGCGCAATCTCGGTTTGGCACTCCAGAAGCTCGAACGCTTCGACGAGGCCGAAGAGGCGTTCCGCGCGGTGCTGGCCGCGCGGCCCGACTGGAACGAGGCGCACAACAATCTGACCGACACCCTCCTCGCCGAGGGCGATGCGGCGGGCGCCGCCGATGCCGCGGCCGACTGGCTGGCGGCGCTGCCCGGCAGCGTCGCGGCGATGTCCTATCACTGCATCGCGCTCAACGAGCTCGGCGACAAGACGCGGCTGCACTACTGGCTCGACTTCGAGG
>CAZBRE010000055.1:0-2465 GCA_964494065.1 uncultured Alphaproteobacteria bacterium | reverse complement strand
GCGCTCAACGAGCTCGGCGACAAGACGCGGCTGCACTACTGGCTCGACTTCGAGGGCCTTGTCCGCACCCACCGCTACACCGAGATCCCCGGCTATGAGAGCCTCGATGATTTCAACGCCGCGCTGGTCGAGCATGTGCGCAGCCACTCGACGCTCAAGGTGCCGCCCGAAAGCGATCCCACCTATCACCATCCGAGCTTGTGGATCACCGAGGAGCTGCTCGACGGCGACAAGGGCCCGATGGAGACGCTCGAGCGCATGATGTACGAAGCGGTCGAGGAATACCGCGCCAGCGTCAGCGTGGCGCCCGACCACCCCTTCCTCGCCCAATGGCCCGAGCGTTGGCGCATCACCGCCTGGGGCGTGGTGCTGGAAGGCGAAGGCAATCTCGCCCCGCATCTTCACCTCGAAGGCTATATGGGCGGCTGCTACTACCCGCAATTGCCGGACGTGGTCGTCGACGAGACGGCAAAGAGCGGCTGGTTCCAGCTCGGCCGCCCGCCCGCCGAGCTACCGCTCAAGGCCGAGCACGAGACCATCGAAATCCAGCCGCATGAAGGGCTGATGGTGCTCTTCCCCGGCTACTATTATCACGCGACGGTGCCGTTCAAGTCGCCCCAGCGCCGCGTCTCGATCGCCTTCGACGTGGTGGCGGCGGATTAAGTCAGGCCTAAGTCTCTGAAACACTTCGGTGTTTCAGCCCCCTCACCCTCACCCTCTCCCACGGAGGGGAGAGGGAACCAGAGCGAGGCCGACATCTAACCCCCTCTCCCCTGGAGGGAGAGGGAGGGGCCCGCGGTCGAAGGCCGTGGGAGGGTGAGGGGGACTGCGGCGGCGCTAGGCACTGGCTCCGCCCAAATCGAGCTCCCAGGTCTGGCCGACCAGGTTGTGGCCGAAGCTGTGATGGGGCTCCTCGTCGATCAGCACGAAGCCGACGGTCTCGTAGATATGCCGGGCGGCGTGCAGGATATCGTTTGTCCAGAGCGTGATCTTCGAATAGCCGACCGCGCGCGCGAAGGCGATGCATTCCTCGACCAGCCTCCGGCCGAGCCCGTGGCCGCGCGCGGCGGGATCGACGAGCAGCAGGCGCAGCTTCGCCACCTCGTCCGTGTGCCGGACCAGAAAGACCGAGCCGACCATCGCGCCGTCCATCTCGGCAATCCAGCAGCGCTCGCGCGCCACGTCGAAATTGTCGATGAAGTCGGCGGCGACGCGCGCGACCATGGCGTCGAAGGTCTCATCCCAGCCGTATTCCTGGGCATAGAGCGCGCCATGGCGCTGGATCACCCAGCCGATGTCTCCTGCCCGGTGCGGGCGCAGGATGTAGGGCGCCCGCGCCTCGGGCGGCGCCTCAAGCGTTTGTTCGATCGTCTCCATCGCCTCGACGAGCCGCGCACGGTCGCGCGGCGCCAGCGCCCCCAGCATCGCCCCGATCTCCTCGCGCGAGCGGGCATTGAGCGTGGCAAACGCCGCCTCGCCCGCTCGGCTAAGCCGCAGCAGCTTGCGCCGCCCGTCCTCTTCCGAGCGCGTTTCCGATACCAAACCCTGCTCGCGGAGCCCGCGCAGGAGGCGGCTCAGATAGCCGGCATCGAGGCCGAGATCGGCGCCGAGCTCGCGCGCGGTCACGCCCGCCCTATGCGCCAGCTCGTAGATCACCCGCGCCTGGGTCAGCGAGAACGGGCTGTCGAGGAGGCCCTCGCGCAGCACGCCGATGCGGCGCGTGTAGAAACGGTTGAAACGCCGTACCGCCTCGATCCGGTCGGTATCGGTGGATTGCAGGGCCTGGGTCATGGGATCGCCATCGTTCGACTGGTTGGCGTTATTTCAATCGAATTAGTTGCTTCAGTCAACTATCTGTTTGTCATAAGTCCAGCGTGCGGGCCGTGCTATCAAGGACCGGGCGGAACGGCGGACGCGACGACGGTCCTGGGCGATGGCTTTCGAGCAACCCGATCATGACGAACGGCGCAGCCACGGCGGCGCGCGCATCGCAGCATCGGCCCGGGTGATCGGCCCGATCGATATCGGCCCCGGCGCCTATCTGGGCCAGGGCACGGCGGTGCGCGCCGCGGGCGGCGGTGTCGCCATCGGCGCGGGCACGGCGCTTCTGGAAACCGGGGTCATCGTCGGCCGAAAGGACATGCCGGCCAGCATCGGCCGGCGTACTGTCTTCGGCCACCTCGCCCGAGTGATCGGCGCCCGCATCGGCGACCTCTGCGAGATCGGCAACGCGAGCGTCATCATGCCCGGGGCCGTGCTCGGCAACCGCGTCTTCACCGGCGAGGGCACACTCATCCCCGAGGGCATGGCCGTGCCCGACAACGCCGTCGTCGTCGGCCGCCCCGGCCGGGTGATCCGCGCCGCGAGCGAGGCCGATATCGCCCGGCTTACCGCGTTGCGGGGCGGCGACCTCGCGCTGCCCGACGTTCCCACAGAGACCTACCGCGAATCGACAAACGCAGGAC
>CAZBRE010000054.1:0-25069 GCA_964494065.1 uncultured Alphaproteobacteria bacterium | reverse complement strand
TCAAACGCGCGGTGGCGTTGAAGAAGGCAAAGCTGCGGGACCTGCGCGCCAAGAACCACAAACGCTGAGCCCGTTCAGCGTCAACTAGCGGCGATCGTCAGGCGCTCTGCCCGCCATCGACCGGCAGGATCGCGCCGGTGATGTAGCCCGCCTCGTCGCTTGCCAGGAACAGACAGGCTTTCGCAATGTCCTCCGCTTCGCCGATCCGGCCGAGCGGCGTCTCGGCGATCAGCCGGTCATAGGCTTCCTTGGGCATCGTCTCGAACAACTCTTGCGTCATCTCGGTGCGGGTGGCGCCGGGCGAGACCAGATTGACGCGGATGCCGTCCTTGCCGAGGCTGCGCGCGAGCTGGCGGGTCACGGCGTGGATGGCGCCCTTGGCCGCGGTCACCGAGAACCGGGCCGGCCAGCCCCGGATCGCCGCCGCCGAGCCGACCAGCACGATCGAGCCGCCCTCGGGCATCGAGGGCAGCACCGTGCGCGTGACCAGGAACGTGCCCGTGGCGCTCGTCTCCATCGTGTCGCGGAAGGCCTTGAGGTCGGTCTCGGCGATCTCGGCGCGGCTCGGATTGACGCCGGCGGAATTCACCAGCACGTCGATATGGTCGAACGCGGCGACGACCTCCTCGACCATGCGGATCACGGCGGGCTCGTTGGTAACGTCGCACGGTATCGCCAGCACGTCGTCGCCGATGGCCTTGGCTGCCTTCTTCAGCACGCCCTCGCGCCGGCCGGTGATCGCGACCTTGGCGCCTTCCTTATGAAAGAGTTCGGCGGTCGCCCGCCCCATGCCGGTGCCGCCCCCCGTGATGAGCGCGACTTTTCCGGCGAGCCGCATCAATGCATCCGGGCGCGCCGTTTGGCGGGCGCGCCCACGCCCTCGCGACGCGCGCGGCGGCGGCCGCGGGCGCCCACGTCGTCCTCGTCGAACAGCTCGGCCAGCTTCTCCAGCATCGTGCCGCCGAGCTGCTCGGCATCGACGATGGTGACGGCGCGGCGGTAATAGCGCGTGACGTCGTGGCCGATGCCGATGGCGATCAGCTGCACCGGCGAGCGCGTCTCGATGTACTCGATCACCTCGCGCAGATGCCGCTCCAGATAGTTGCCGGGATTGACCGAGAGCGTCGAATCGTCGACCGGCGCGCCGTCGGAGATCACCATCAGGATCTTGCGCGACTCCGGCCGTCCGACGATGCGGTTATGCGCCCATAAGAGCGCCTCGCCGTCGATGTTTTCCTTCAGGATCCCCTCGCGCAGCATCAGGCCGAGGTTCTTGCGCGCGCGCCGCCAGGGCGCGTCGGCGGACTTGTAGACGATATGCCGCAGATCGTTGAGCCGGCCCGGATGCGCGGGCTTGCCTTCGGAGAGCCAGCGCTCGCGCGACTGCCCGCCCTTCCAGGCGCGTGTCGTGAAGCCGAGCACCTCGACCTTGACGCCGCAGCGCTCCAGCGTGCGCGCCAGGATGTCGGCGCTCATCGCCGCGACGGTGATCGGCCGCCCGCGCATCGAGCCCGAATTGTCGATCAGGAGGCTGACGACGGTGTCCCGAAACTCCGTGTCCTTCTCCATCTTGTAGGAGAGCGGATGCATCGGGTTCACGACCACCCGGTCTAGCCGGGCGCTGTCGAGCATGCCCTCCTCGAGATTGAACTCCCACCAGCGCGACTGCTTGGCGAGCAGGCGGCGCTGCAGGCGGTTGGCGAGCCGCGAGATCACGCCCTGCAGGTGGTTGAGCTGCTGGTCGAGATGGTGGCGCAGACGCGTCAGCTCGTCGGCGTCGCAAAGATCGGGCGCCTCGACCACCTCGTCGAACTCGCCCGTGAAGGCGTGATAGAGGTCCTGGTCGGCGCGGTTGCCGCCGACATCGTCGGGCCGGAGCGCCTTGCCGGGCCCCGCCGGCTGATCCTCGCCGGCGCCGGGGGTGTATTCCATGTCGGCGTCCTCGGCCTGGCCTTCGCCGTCCTCGGCGCCCTCGGACTCCTCCATCTCCGCGGCCATCGCCATGTCGGCGGCGGCCTCCGCCCCTTCGCCGCCTTCGTCGCCGCTCTCCGATGATGACTGCTGGTCGTCGCCTTCGCCCTCTTCGTCCTGCTCCTCGCCTTCCTCGCTGTCCTCGTCCTCGATCTGCAGGTCCTTGATCAGGCGCCGGGCGATGCGCGCGTAGGCGTCCTGATCGTCGACCACCTTGGAGAGCGCCTCGATGTCCTTGCCGATCTTGCCTTCCAGCCACGGCCGGAAGGCGTCGACCATCTTCTTGGCGGTCGCCGGGGGTGCGGTGCCCTGCAACGCTTCGCGGGTCAAGAGACCGATGGCATCGGCCATCGCCGCTTCCTCGCGCGTGTCGACGGTGGCGTAGCCCTCGTCTTTGCAGCGCCGGTCGATGGCCGCTTCGAGATTGAGCTTGACCCCGGCCATCCTGTTGGCGCCCAGCGCCTCGCAGCGCGCCGTCTCCACCGCGTCATAGATCGCCCGCGCGACCGCGCCCTGGGGCCGGCGGCGGTTGTGCGTCGCCTCGTCGTGATGGCGGATCTGCAGCGCCAGCGAATCCGACTGGCCGCGCAATTCGGCCACCTCGTCGGGCGGCAGATCGCGCGTCGGCAGCGGCAGCCGCGCCTCGTTGCCCGTCATGTGCGGCGGGTCCGGCGTGAAGGCGAGTGTCAAGTCGGGCCGCCGCGCAATCGCGCGCAGCGTCGCCGCGGTGACGATCCGCATCTCCTCGACGGGGTTGTTGTCCTTAGCCATCGCCGGGCCCCGCGCTTGGGTACCGCGCCTAGTTCGCGGGGGTTGCGCGCGCGGTCGACGGCAGCTCGGTGCCGAGGCAGCGCTGATAGTATTCCGCCACCACCGGCCGCTCGATCTCGTCGCACTTGTTGAGGAAGGTGACCTCGAAAGCGGTGCCGACATCCTTGAATATCTCGGCGTTCTCCGCCCAGGTGATCACCGTGCGCGGCGACATGACGGTGGAGATATCGCCGTTGATGAAGCCGTTCCGCGTGAGATCGGCGGTTGCGACCATCGCGTCGATCAGCTCGCGGCCCTTGGCGTCGTCGTAGCTCGGCACCTTGGCCAGCACGATGTCGGCCTCCTCGTCATGCTCCAGATAGTTGAGCGTCACGACGATGTTCCAGCGGTCCATCTGGCCCTGGTTGATCTGCTGGGTGCCGTGATAAAGCCCGGTCGTGTCACCGAGGCCGATCGTGTTGGTGGTCGAGAAGAGCCGGAAGGCCGGGTGCGGCCGCACGATCCGGTTCTGGTCGAGCAGGGTCAGCTTGCCCTCGACCTCGAGCACGCGCTGGATCACGAACATCACGTCCGGCCGGCCGGCATCGTATTCGTCGAAGACCAGCGCCGTCGGATGCTGCAGCGCCCAGGGCAAGAGCCCCTCGCGGAACTCGGTCACCTGCTTGCCGTCCTTCAGCGTGATCACATCCTTGCCGACCATGTCGATACGGCTGATGTGGCTGTCGAGGTTGATGCGGATGCACGGCCAGTTGAGGCGTGCTGCGACCTGCTCGATATGGGTCGACTTGCCGGTGCCGTGATAGCCCTGGATCATGACCCGGCGGTTGTGCGCGAAGCCGGCCAGGATCGCCAACGTCGTCGGCGCGTTGAAGCGGTAGGCTTCGTCCACATCGGGTACATGCTCGGTGGTCTGGCTGTAGGCCGGGACCTCCATATCGCTGTCGATCCCGAAGAGTTGGCGGACCGAGACCTTGATGTCGGGCTCACCGGTCGGCATCAGGTCGCCGACAACGGTTTCGTGTTCTTGGCTCATATTTCGCAGCTTTCCGTCTTTTAGGTTATGCGTCGTGTCGATGTGTCTGTGGTTCGGGCGGCGGTGGTTTGGTGACGGCCACGGTCGTCTTCAGCGTGGCGTAAGCCTCGATCACCAGGCGCAACTGCTCCTCGGCGTCCTTGTCGCCGCCATTGGCGTCGGGATGGAGTTTCTTGACCAGTTCCTTGAAGCGCGATTTTAACCGGTCTGCCGTGATCGGAGGGGATAAATTGAGCATGGCCAGCGCCTGCTCCTCGCGGTCGTGCCGGACCGCCGGAGCCTCCTGCTGGGCGCGCTTGGCCTGGGCTTGCGCGCGCGCCTCGACGAACATCTCGAAGGGGTCGTCGAGCCCATCATGCCGGCGCTCGAAATCGAAGCCGCCGCGGCCGCCCAACGGCCAGGTCGGCCGCTGCCATTGGGTGTCGAAACGGATCTGCGCCTCGATCTCGGTCTCGTCCATGTCCGCGTAGTAGTTCCAGGCCCGGTTATAAGCCTGCACGTGGTCGAGGCAGAACCAGTAGTAGCTCTTCAGATCGTCGGGCGAGCGCGGAGCGCGGTGGTCGCCCGCCGCCTTGCAGCCCGGGTGGTCGCATGGACGCACTTCTTCCGTGCGCATTCTGCGCAACGGATCGAACACGTCGTCGAAGGATTTCTTCCGGGCCATTGCCTTAAAGTATGGGTATTCGCCATCGATTTGCAATTACGGAGCCGGCGCCGTTTGACGCAGCCCGGCACGCACGATGATTACCCGATCGACATGAAATTCTTGCCGGAAATGCCCGGATTTGTTGACTGATACTGAACCAAATTTAATTTCGGCTGAACTTCAGAAAAACTGATCCGTATACTGTTGACTTGCGTGCCGGCCGACACGATTCTGTGCACAGTTGTATGTATGCAGGCAAATCGGGGGCTTGGCGTGTCGGTTGCCGAAACGATACGGACGAAGTTGACCGAAGCGCTGTCACCGGCGCAGCTGGAGATCGTCGACGAGTCGCATTTGCATGCCGGACATGCATCGGCACCGGACGGTGGTGAGAGCCATTTTCGCGTGGCAATCGTTGCTGCGGCTTTCGAAGGACAATCGCGCGTGGCGCGCCAGCGTCTGGTCTATGGCGCGTTGAGTGACGAGCTTGCCGGGCCCGTCCATGCCTTGGCGGTTACGGCGCTCGCACCTGGCGAAGCGGATCCGCAACATCGACAGTAGCAGACGGCAACAGAGAAAGAGGGGAGCGCGAAAAAATTTTGCCAGCCCGTTGTCATGTCTTCGCAATAAAACTGCAATCATTCCGTAACATTACTACATACTATGGCGTGTACCTACCATGATATGCAACTTTTACGTTTGATTATTCTGTTTCGGTTACCAGAATACTCGGAATAATAACCGGGTGGCTTGAGAGGAACTCCCAATTCGACCAACCATCAGTGAGTAGATAGCTAATGATGACGTGGGGAAACGAAGAACTCTTCAGGACGAGTCGGCAGGTTAGTCGAAACGTCGTGGTCTCCGGACGTCGGACCAGCATGCGATTGGAATCGAGCCTGTGGGAGGCTCTTGAGGAAATCGCACGCCGGGAAGGCGGAAGCGTGAACGATCTGTGTGGGCGGATCGATGCGCGGCGGGGGGATATGAGCCTGACTGGCGCCGTACGGGCCGCCCTTGTGTCCTATTACCGCGACATGCTCGACGACATCGAATCGTCGAACCACAAGGATTGCGACCGGGTTGCGTGTTAGCCCGGTCGGTTTACTCGGCTGCGCGGTCCTCGTCGCCGTCCTTGGCGGTGTCTGATCGGTAGTATTCCGGCCAGTACATCTTGACGACAGGACCGTCGGCCGCAAAGGCGTGGCAGGCGCCGATCATCATCGGTCGCTTGCGTGGCTGGTCGGACAGGCCATCGACGGTGCGCTTTTGCGCCTCTTGCTGGCGTTTCTTCACCATCGTTTGAAACGCCACGGTGGCTACTTGGCCCAGAAGCTCCGTTATGTGGGTGCAACCGGCGGTTCCGCCGACCCGCTGGCGCAGCGCGCGCGTCCATCCCGGCCCGATCGTCAGCCCGACCAGCTCGGCGTAATTGACCGCCGCCTCGTTGCAGGGGCGAAAGGGCGCGCGATCGGTGACCGTCTCGACATCGTGAACCTTCATGCGGTCGTCGATGGTCAGCCGGATCGTCATATCGTGGACCGGCGTGCCCGGCTCGACCCGGCCATGCAGATCGCTTTCGTAAGCGTAGGTCTTGGTGTCGACGATGCGGCCCTCGATGTCGTAGAGCCCGTCTTCGCGTTCGAAGCCGTCAATCGTCAGCCGGCGCTTGTGCAGCGGCGTGCGGGCGGCGGGTGGCGGGAGCGGCATGGGCAAGGGTCCGAAATTGTGCAGTGCGAAAACTTGATAGGTGATATAGGCAGCCGCTCGGAGGCCGGTCAACCGATGTCGCAGGCGGGGCGCCTATGCGCGGGTCAGCCCGCCGTCTTGGCCTTTCCCTCCGGCGCGGCGTCCGCGGGTTCGCCCTCGGGCGGCTCGACGTGGTCTCCATTGAGCGGGGCCAGGCGGAGCAGGACGATCCGGTTCTTGCGCCGGCGCAGCACCTCGAAGCGAAAGCCGTGGAAGGCGAAGACCTGCCCGGCCTCCGGGATCCGCCGCGCCTCGTGCATGACCAGGCCGGCGATCGTGGCCGCGGCCTCGTCGGGCAGGTCCCAATCAAACTCGCGGTTGAGGTCGCGAATGGTGACCGTGCCTTCGACGATGTAGGTGCCGTCGCCCTCGGTGCGCACGCCGGGCAACCCGGCGCCGGGCCGGGTCTTGTCGTGCTCGTCCTCGATCTCGCCGACGATCTCTTCCAGGATGTCTTCCAGGGTGACGACACCCATGAGGGCACCGTACTCGTCGACCACGATGGCGAAATGCTCGCGCCGGGCGCGAAACTCGCGAAGCTGATCGAGCAGGTTGGTCGTCTCCGGGATGAACCAGGGCGTTTGCCAGCATTCCTGGATGTTGAGCTTGTCGAGGGCGCCCTCGGCCTTCTGAGTCGCCGTGAACAGCGCCTTGGCGTGGATCACGCCGACGATGTTGTCGGGCTCGTCGCGCCAGGCGGGGATGCGCGTATAGGGGCTTTTCAGCACCGCCTCGACGATCTCCGCTACCGGCGCATCGGCGTTGACGGTCTGGAGCTCGCTCCGGTGGGTCAAGACCTCGTCGACATCGACATCGGCCAGATCGAGGATCGAGCGCAGCATGCGCTGTTCGTCCTTGACCTCGTCCTCCTCGGGGCCCTGGTGCAGCTCGATAGCGCCGCGCAGCTCTTCCTCGGCGGCGGCGAAGCTGCGGCCGGCCTGGATCTTCACGCCGCAGATCTTGAGCGTGCCGTTCACCACGAACTGCACGGCCCGCACCACCGGCGAGAGCACCAGCACGATGACGTGCATGACCGGCGCCACCGCGAGCGAGACGCGGATCGGGTTGTAGATCGCGTAGGTCTTGGGCAGCACCTCGGCGAAGATCAGCACCAGCAGCGTCATGCCGAGCGTGGCATAGGCGATGCCGCGGTCGCCGAAGAACTCGACCAGCAAACCCGTCGCCAGTGCCGAGGCGCCGATATTGACCAGGTTGTTGCCCAGCAGGATCGAGCCGATCAGACGTTCGCGGTGGTCGGTGAGCGCGTTGACCCGGGCGGCGCGGTGGTCGCCCTGGCGCTCGCGTTCGTGCATCCGCAAACGCGAGACCGCCGTGAGCGCGGTTTCCGAGCCGGAGAAGAACGCGGACAGGAGAAGCAGAACGGCGATGATGCCGATCGCGGGCAGGATGTACTCGATGATCATAGGTCAACGTCCATGGTCAACGTCCATCGGAAAACGCCGAGAGCACGTGGGCGTCACGGGCGGCGGGGCGGTTCAGGCCGCCGCCGCGCGGTCGAGAAGGTCCCGCACGGCCTCCAGCGCGACATCGTCGGCGATGAAGGCCTGGCCGATGCCGCGGGCCAGCACGAAGCGGATGCGGCCGTCCTTCACCTTCTTGTCGGCGGCCATGAGCTCGATCAGATCGGAGGAACTCGGACGGCGCCCGGAGAATATCTTCGCGTCGAGCCCCGACGGCAGGTCGTGCGCCGCGAAATGACGCCGCACCCGCGCGGCGTCCTCCGGCGGGCAGAGGCCGAGGCTGGCGGAGAGATCGAAGGCCATCGCGATGCCGATCGCCACCGACTCGCCGTGCAGCAGCGCATCGGAGTAGCCCGTCGCCGCCTCCAGCGCGTGCCCGAAAGTGTGACCGAGATTGAGCAGCGCCCGGGCGCCGGCCTCGCGTTCATCCTCGGCAACGATGCGCGCTTTGGCGCGGCACGCGGTGACCACGGCGTATTGCCGCGCCGCATGATCGCCCGCGATCAGCGCGCCTGCATTCTCCTCGCACCAGTCGTAGAAGGCCGGGTCGTCGATCAGCCCGTATTTCACCGTCTCGGCGTAGCCGGCCCGAAGCTCACGCGCATCGAGGGTATCGAGCGTGGCGATATCGGCCAGCACCAGCCGCGGCTGGTGAAAGGCGCCGACCAGGTTCTTGCCGACGCCCGTGTTGATCCCGGTCTTGCCGCCGACGGAGCTGTCGACCTGGGCCAGCAGCGTGGTCGGGATCTGCACGAAGTCGAGCCCGCGCAGCAGCGTCGCCGCGAGGAAGCCGGCGAGGTCGCCGACCACGCCGCCGCCCAGCGCCACGATGACCGTGCCGCGCTCGACGCCGCGTTTCAGCGCCTCCTCGGCCAGACGTCCAAAGGACGCAAAGGACTTGGTCGCCTCGCCGGGCGGCACGGTGATCTCTTGATGGGCGATGCCGGCGCGCTTGAGCGCGTCGGTCAGACGCACGAGATAGAGCCCGGCGACCGTCTCATCCGATATGACCAGAACCGGCCGCGTGCCGATCAGCGAAACGAGCCGCGCGCCCGCCTCGTCGAGCAGACCCGCGCCCACGACGATGTCATAGGCGCGTTCCCCCAGCGCGACGGTGACGGTTTCGCTCGGGAGGCTTCCGGTGGAACTCGGGCCGTCCGTGCTCATGACGCGCCGCCTTCGGCCTGCTGGGCCTGGTCGGCGATATAGGCGTCGAGCGCCTCGGTCACCCGGTCGACGGTGATGCGCGGCGGCCCGTCCGTACTGTCGACCGTGATATCGGCCTCGGCATAGATCGGATAGCGCTCATCCATCAGCGATTTCAGGATCTCCTCGGGATCGCCGTTTTTGAGGAGAGGGCGGTCGTCGCGGCGCCCGACCCGGTCGAGCAGCGTCTCGAGGTCGGCGCGCAGCCAGACCGAGATGCCCGATTGCCCAATGATTTCGCGTGTCTCGGCGTCGATGAAGGCGCCGCCGCCGGTCGAGAGGACATGAACGGGTCCGGCCAGAAGGCGCTGCATCACCCGCCGCTCGCCTTTGCGGAACTCCTCCTCGCCGTAACGCTCGAAGAAATCCTCGATCGTGCAGCCGGCGGCCGCCTCGATCTCCGCATCGGCATCGACGAAAGGCAGGCCGAGCCGCTCGGCAAGCCGCCGCCCGATACTGCTCTTTCCAGACCCCATAAGGCCGACCAGCACGATGGTTTGGCTGGTTCTGGTGGGTGCGCCGCTCATTGTCCGTTCGCTGACATCAGGGGATATATGGTCTTCCGCCGTGCGACTTGAAGGGTTTGGCCCGGCGCCGTGGCTCACGGCGCCACGGAATCGCCCCCTCGGGCCCCGAAAGTGCCAATAGACCCATAGGTTTCAATTCATTCAGCGGTTCCTTAATCATAATGCGGTAAGGAAAGTTGCCAAACGGTCAATCCCTAGCTTGAAGCCGCCCAAAGGCGGGCCATGTGATGGGCGGATGGGAATTTGGCCTTATCGCCTGTGTGGTTTCTTTTGTGTGACCGAGCCGAGCAGCCGGGCTTGAGAATGAGCGTTTCGAGACGATTGGTATTCGCCCTGGGCGGCCTGCTTGCCGGGAGCCTCTGCGCCTTTCCGGCGCTGCCCGCCGATGCCGAGGCGCCGCTGCGCCCCCAACTCGCCCAGAGCGGCCCCCCGGTCCGCCTCACGCCGCGCGGCCCGTCGGAGGGCGGCACCACGGCGCGGCCGCCGGTCGAGCGGCGCGGCGGCATCCGTGAGGAGCGCCTCGGCCGCGTGAACCCCGAATCGGTCGGCGTGTTCGACGAGAGCGAGGGCGGGCTCGGCGCCCGCATCTGGTCCGGCACGCCGCGCGCGAACGTGGTGGCGATGACCGGGCACGTACCGCTCCGCTACCGCTCGTCCATCCTGCGCGATCTGGCGCGCCGGCTGCTGCTGACCCGGGCGGAGGCCCCGAGCGGGCTCATCGTCGGCGAGAACCTCATCACCCAGCGCATCGACCGCCTCTACCGGATGGGCGCGCTGACCGGCGCGGCAAAGCTCGCCGCCCTGGTCCCGCCGTCGCTCTCCGAGCCGCGTCTGGCGATGCTCCAGGTCAACATCGCGTTCTTGGGCGGCGACGCCAAACGCGCCTGCGACGTCGTCGACCGTGAGCTTCCCAAGCACGACACCCAGGATCTCCAGCGCGCGAATGTGATCTGCCTCGCGCTCGCGAAGGAAGCCGACAAGGCCATGCTGGCGCTGAGCCTGCTCCGCGAGCAGGACGGCATTCCGGACGAGGCCTGGGAGCAGCTCGTCGAGGCAGTGGCAAACCGCTCGGACGGCAAGAGCGGAAGCAAGAGCAAGCCCGTCGACGTCGCTTCGCTGAAGCAGCCGACGCCCGGCCATCTGGCGCTGATGGCCGCGCTCAAGCTGCCGCTGCCCGAGGTTGCCGCCGAGACGAACGACCTCGCGATCCTGCGTACCATCGCGCTCGCCAAGGACGCGCCGCTGGCCTTGCGTCTGCAGGCCGGCGAAAAGGCCGCGGCGGCAGGTGCCCTCAACGGCGCCGAGCTTGGCCGCGTCTACGCGGCCCAGACGATCGAGGCCGATGAGATCGCCAAGGCGGTCGCCATGGCCCGCGACACCTTCGATGCCCGCGCCCGGGCGCGCCTCTTCAAGGCGGCCGCCGGCGAACGCAACGCCCGCAAACGCGCCGCCATCCTGCGCGCCGTCTGGTCGCTCGCGCGCAAGCATGGCGGCTACGATGTGGCGGCGCGGGTCTTCGCTCCCTTCGTCGCCGACATGGCGCCCGGCCCTGAGCTGCGCCGCTTCGCGCCCTTTGCCGCGCGCGCCCTCTACACCGCCGGCGAGACCCAGCTCGCGACGACATGGTATCGCCTGCTGCTGGACGAAAAGGCGAACCGGGAGAATGAATCGGTAGCGCAGCTCTGGCCCATTGCACGGCTCGTGGCGCCGGAACAGATCCTCTGGGATGACGGCCGGCTCCAGCACTGGGCGCGTTTGCAGCGCCGCGACGGACGTGCGGCGGCCGAACGGCGCATCGCCATCCTGCGCACGTTGCTCGAGGCGACCGGCGACCGCGATGCCGCCACGGTCGACTGGTCGGCGCTGTCGCCGCGCCTCGCCGTGG
Organism: uncultured Alphaproteobacteria bacterium; assembly: GCA_964494065.1. Lineage (GTDB taxonomy): Bacteria > Pseudomonadota > Alphaproteobacteria > JAPULJ01 > JAPULJ01 > DATKZM01. The sequence goes on along the minus strand of CAZBRE010000054.1, from coordinate 13,800 downwards.
CCCGGACCGGCGGCGCCATCCCGCGCCTTTGGCGCAGCATGCGTGCGGCGGCCGTCGCCCAGCGCCGCGGCGAGACCGTGCTGGCCGTGGTCAACGGCATCGAAGACGGCGATCTCTCCAAGCTCGACGATGTCGATCTGCGCCTGGTGCTGCAGAGCCTGCGCGATATCGGCCTCGTCCACGAGCTTCGGGTGCTGGCGCTCGAAGCGGCGCTGGCCAACCGGCTCTAGGTGGAAGCGGTGAGCGATACGACGGACACGATCGATCGCCGCCATATCAATGCGTTTATCGAAATGTGCGCCGCTGAGCGGGGTGCTGCGAAAAACACGCTCGACGCATACCAGCGCGACCTCAAGGCCTTCGCCGGCTTCGCCGCCAGGCAGGGCAGGGCGCCCGAGGCCGCCGATGCTGAAACGATCCGCGGCTATCTCGATATGCTCGCCAAGTCCGGTCTGTCGGCACGCACGGCGGCGCGCCAGCTCTCGGCGATCCGCCAGTTCCACCGCTTCCTCTTCGCCGAGGGCGTGCGCGGCGACGACCCTTGCCAGACCATCGACAGCCCGCGCCAGGGCCGCTCGCTGCCCAAGCTGATGTCGGAAAGCGACGTCGACGCGCTGATGACCACGGCGCGGAAAGACCCGGGCGCGGACGGCGCGCGCCTTGTCGCCCTGGTCGAGACGCTCTACGCCACCGGGCTCCGGGTCTCCGAGCTGGTCTCGCTGCCGTTGGCCGCCGTGCGCCGCGATCCGCGCTGGCTCACCGTCACCGGCAAGGGTGGGCGCGAGCGCATCGTGCCGCTTTCGGTGCCCGCGCGCGAGGCCATCGCGGACTATCTCGCCGAGCGCGACCGATTCCTGAAGCCCGGCGCCTCGTCACCCTTTCTCTTCCCCTCGCGCGCCGGCTCCGGGCACCTGACGCGCCAGCGCTTCGGCCAGATGCTGAAGGACGTGGTGCTCGCCGCCGGGCTCGATCCGGCCAAGGTCAGCCCGCACGTGCTGCGCCATGCCTTTGCCACGCATCTGCTCTCGCACGGCGCCGATCTGCGCTCGGTCCAGAAGATGCTCGGCCACGCCGACATCTCCACGACCCAGATCTACACCCATGTGCTCGAGGAGCGCCTGAAGACGCTGGTCCAACAGCACCACCCGCTGGCGCGGCGTGCGGTCGGCTGAGCCGCCTCTCCCGTTATCTCCGCGCTCTCACGTCATCCCCGCGAAAGCGGGAATCCAGGGATCGTTGGGCGACACTCTCTCCGGCAATCATGGATTCCCGCTTTCGCGGGAATGACAGCAAGCGGTAGGACGGGCGGTGCGACGTAATATCCGGCAGATTCCCTTTGAGTCTCCCCGGGCTGCTGGCTAGTAATCCGAACCAGGCCATCAAGCACACGCCGAGGACCGTTCCCATGAGCTTCACCATCGTCGATCAGGCCACCCCGCGCCTCAACCGCTCGGAGCTCGCCGTGCCGGGCTCGAGCCAGAAATTCTTCGAGAAGGCGGCGAACGGCAGCGCCGACGTCATCTTCCTCGACCTCGAGGACGCCGTCGCGCCCGACGACAAGGAACAGGCGCGCAAGAACGTCATCGAGGCGATCGGCGATATCGACTGGGGCGAGAAGACCTTGTCGGTGCGCATCAACGGCCTCGACACGCATTATATGTATCGCGACGTCGTCGACGTGCTCGAGCAGGCCTCCGAGCGGCTCGACATGATCATGATCCCCAAGGTCGGAACGGTCGCCGACATCTACGCGCTCGACATGCTGGTGACGCAGATCGAGACCGCAAAGGCGAGGAAGAAGCGCATCGGCTTCGAGATGATCATCGAGACCGCGCTCGGCATGGCCAATGTCGATGCGATCGCCAAGGCGAGCCCGCGCAACGAGAGCCTGCATTTCGGCGTTGCCGATTATGCCGCCTCGACCAAGGCGCGCACCACCCAGATCGGCGGTCCCAACCCGGATTACGGCGTGCTCACGGATAAGCCCGAGGATGGCGGGAACGAAGAGCGCGAATATTTCTGGGGCGATATGTGGCACTACCCTATCTCGCGCATGGTGATCGCCGCCCGCGCCGCGGGCCTGCGCCCGATCGACGGGCCCTTCGGCGACTTCGGCGACGCGGAAGGCTACAAGGCCCAGGCGATGCGCGCCGCCGTGCTCGGCTGCGACGGCAAATGGGCGATCCATCCGAGCCAGGTCGATCTCGCCAACGAGTGCTACAGCCCCTCGGAGAAGGAGGTGACCAAGGCCAAGCGCATCCTGGAAGCGATGGCCCAGGCCCAGAAGGAGGGCAGGGGGGCCGCCACCCTCGACGGCCGCCTGATCGACATCGCCTCGATCCGCCAGGCCGAGAACCTGGTCCAGATCGCCGAGCAGATCGGCACGGGCGGGTAAGCGCGCGGTTCGATACGGCCGTCCTGCCACGCTTCGGAGCCACGTCTTGAGACGACCCCTCGTATTCGCACTTCTCGGCGCGGTCCTCGCCCAGACCGGCGATGGGTTCGCCGCCGAGGCGGCCAAACCGCCCGAGCTGGTCCGCCGTGCGTTCCTGGGCGGCCGCGTCAGCGTGCTGGTGCCACGGAGCTTCCGGGTTCTGTCGGCGGCAGAGATTCGGCGTTCTTATCCGCGCGGGAACCAGCCCGACGCCGTGATCGCCGACCGGACGCCGCTGTTCGACATCGCGATCAAGCATACGGCCCTGCCCATGAAGCCGGGCGGGCTGTCCGGGTTTCTCGATCGCTTGCGTAAAGGACTGACGAAGCCCGGGTCGAAGGTGCGGATCATCCGCCTGACGATGGCGGAGTGGGCGGGCCGGCCTTTCATGCTGGCATTTCTCGAGCGGCCGAACCGGGCCCGCGTCGGCGCGAGGCGAATGGACAACTACACTGTCGGGACCGTTCTCGACGGCCGCCTGCTGCTGATCGGCTTCAACAGCGGTATCGAGAAACGGGCCGCCTGGGCGGCCGCGCGGGATCGCATGATCCGCTCGATCCGCGTTCGTGAGTGACTGGTCGCTCCGCGGCTTTGCCGCCATCTAACTGTTAGACGGCCCACGCGCCAAACGCGCGGTTCTCCTCTGCGTCACACCCGGCTATCATCGTCTCTGAAACCCGGGCAGATATCGGCGCGGCCGCCCGGTGATACCGGCGCGCGCATCGCATACGAAAAATACGCAAGACCCGGGCCACACCTAGCGACTCGCACTGGCGACTCGCGTAAGGGAGGGTCAGCTCATGTCACTCAGCAGTTCAGCCGACGCGTTGTTGCAGCAGGGCGTTGCCGACGGCGCCGCGGCCGGCGTCGTCGCTGCCGCCACCACGGCATCGGACACCATCTACGAGGCTGGCTTCGGCGAGCGCGTGCTCGGCGAGGGCACGGCGATGTCGCCCGACACCGTCGGCTGGATCGCCTCGATGACCAAGGCGATCACCGGCACGGCGGCGATGCAGCTCGTCGAGCAGGGCAAGCTCGATCTCGACGCGCCGGCCGGCAACGTGATCCCGCATCTGGCCGAGGTCGAGGTCCTCAAGGGCTTCGACGGCAAGGGCCAGCCGGTGACGCGCCCGGCCAACACGCCGATCACGCTCCGCCACCTGCTCACGCACACCTCGGGTTTCGTCTACGAGATCTGGGACGCCGACATCCTGCGGTTCCAGGAAGCCACCGACACCCCGCAGGTCACGACCTGCAAGGACGCGGCGCTGATGACGCCGCTCGAATTCGATCCGGGCGAGCGCTGGGAATACGGCATCGGCATCGACTGGGCCGGCAAGATGGTCGAAGCGGTGAGCGGGAAGCGCCTCGGCGAATACATGAAGGCGAACATCTTCGAGCCGCTCGGCATGTCGAGCACCGCCTTCAAGATCACGCCGGACATGAACGCGCGCCTCTGCAAGATCCACGGCCGTGGCGAGGACGGCGCGCTCGCGCCGATGGACCTAGTCCTCGAGCAGGAGCCCGAGTTCGAGATGGGCGGTGGCGGACTCTACTCGACCGTCGGCGACTATCTGAAATTCGTCCGCATGATCCTCAACAAGGGCAAGGCGAACGGCAATCAGGTCCTGAAGCCCGAGACCGTCGAGACGATGTCGGTCAACCAGATGGGCGACTGCCGCGTCGGTCTGCTCAAGACCGCGATGCCGCCCTACTCGAACGACGCGGAGTTCTTCCCCGGTCTGGAGAAGACCTGGGGCCTCACCTTCATGATCAACGAAGAGGAGGCGCCGACCGGGCGCAGCCCCGGCAGCCTCGGCTGGGCGGGTCTTGCCAACTCCTTCTACTGGATCGATCCGGCCAAGGGCATCGGCGGCGTCTACATGACCCAGGTGCTGCCTTTCGCCGATGTGAAGTCGCTGCCGCTCTATCTGGACTTCGAGACGGCCGTTTATCAGAACGCCTGACGCGGCGGGCGACGGGTCAGATCGGCGTCGCCCAGCGTTGACGAAACCTTAAAGGGGCCGGGTGCAAGCTTCTTCTATTGCGCCCAGCGCGCGCGCTCATTATGTGGTTCGACCAGAACCGGTGAGCCGCGCGCGGCCCCGAAATCTCGTCTTGCGTGACCCATCGCCCCGCAGCGTGATAGTCTGATCTCCATGCCCACGTTCCTCGATTTCGAAAAACCGATCGCCGAGATCGAAGGCAAGATCGAGGAGCTTCGCCACCTCACCGAAGCGGGCGAGCTCAACATCGCCGACGAGGTTTCCAAGCTTCAGGAGAAGGTGAACCGCCTTCTGAAGCAGACCTATTCCAAGCTCACCCCGTGGCAGAAGGTGCAGGTCGCGCGCCACCCCGACCGGCCGCATTTCTCCGACTATGTCGAGGCGCTGGTCGAGGACTTCACGCCGCTCGCCGGCGACCGCGCCTTTGCCGAAGACCAGGCGGTGATCGGCGGCATCGGGCGCTTCCGCGGCCAGGCCGTCGCCGTCATCGGCACCGAGAAGGGCGATGATACGGACTCCCGCATCGAGCATAATTTCGGCGCCGCCCGGCCCGAGGGCTACCGCAAGGCCCAGCGCCTGATGCAGCTCGCCGACCGTTTCAACCTGCCCGTGATCACATTGGTCGACACCTCCGGCGCCTATCCGGGCAAGGGCGCCGAAGAACGGGGCCAGGCCGAGGCGATCGCCCGCTCGATGGAGATCTGCCTGAACCTGCGCGTGCCGCTCGTCGCGGTGGTCATCGGCGAGGGCGGCTCCGGCGGCGCCATCGCGCTCGCCGTCGGCAATACGGTTTTGATGATGGAGCACGCGATCTATTCGGTGATCTCGCCCGAAGGCTGCGCCTCGATCCTGTGGCGCTCGGGCGATCAGGCGAAGGAGGCGGCCGAGGCCCTGCGCATGACGGCCGAAGACCTGCACGAGCTCGGCATCATCGACGAGATCGTGCCCGAGCCCCTCGGCGGCGCCCACCGCGAGCCCCATGTGGCGATCGCGGCCCTGGGCGATGCGATCGAGGCGGCGCTGCAGCCGCTCCTCGCCAAGGAAGGCGGCGTGCTCCGCCGCGACCGCCGCGACAAATTCCTCGCCATGGGCAAGACCGGCCTTGCCTGAAGCTGCGTCCTTGCGGTTTCCTATTCGCTCCTAATTCGTCACCCCCGCGAAAGCGGGGGTCCAGGGACGCCGGCAAGATCGGTGCCCTACGGTCTCTGGATTCCCGCTTTCGCGGGAATGACGGCGGAAGTTTGTAGGACCGGCCCCAGCCTACTTCACAGGCGACCAGGACAGCGGCACCAGGATCTTGTTTTCCATCCGGTCGAGCAGCGGCACCGCTTCCTTCAGATACTTCGGCCAGTCGGCATTGGCGGCGAGCTCGGCCCGGCGCTTGGCGCGGTCGGCCAGATCCTCATAGCCCCACAGATGGATCACCTGGTTGAGCGGGCCGATCTCGGTGGTGAAGGCGCCGATCAACCCGCCCAGGATCGGGATCTGAACATCCGCGCCCAGCTCCTCATACGCTTTCGCGAATTGAGGGGCCTTGCCGGCATGGGTCGTGTAGGTGCGCATTTCGACGATCATCGTGGCTCTCCATTTTTCTTGAGCATTCCCGGGTGAATGGCCGGACGGCCATGGGATGCCGGAGAGCCTAAGCCATTTGCCCCAGCCTGAGGAGCGTCGGAGCTGGGGAGCGCGGGGGAGTGCCGGGAGAGCAATCGCGCCCGGCGTCAGGCGCGCTTCTTGCCCCGCACGCCCGCGCGCTCGACCGTCGCCGGCACGGCTTGCTCGTTGAGCGGTGCCATCAGATGCGCGCCGGCGATGCCGGGGATCTCGGCCAGCTCCTGCAGCAGATCGGCGCAGATCGCCACGCCCTCGGCCTTGGGATCCTCGGCCGCATCCATGCGCTCGACCACCTCGTCCGGGATGATGGTGCCGAAGAGATTGTCGCGCATCCAACGCGCCGAGCGGGCGGACGCTAAGGGGCCGATGCCGATCAGGATGCCGACGCGCTCGGTGATGCCGTGCTCGCCCAGTTTCTCCGCATAGCGCCGCACCACGCCCATATCGAAGCAGAACTGCGTCTGCACGAAACCCGCGCCGGCATCGATCTTGGCGGCGAGCCCGTCGGGCCTCCAGTCGGCGGGCGGGTCGACCGGCAGGTCCGCGGCACCGAGGAAGAGCTGGGGCGGCGGCTTGATCTCGCGGTCGGACGGCAGCTTGCCCTTGTCGCGCATCATCGCGGCAACCTCGATCAGCGAGGTGCTGTTCAGATCGAAGACCGGCTTCGCGTCGGGATGGTCGCCCGCTTTGGGATCGTCGCCGCCGAGGATCAGCACGTTGTGCACGCCGAGCGCCGCCGCGCCCAGAAGATCGCATTCCAGGGCGATGCGGTTGCGGTCGCGGCAGGTCATCTGCACGACGGGCTCGATCCCCTCGCGCGCCAGGATCGCGGCCGCGGCGACGCTCGACATATGCACCCGCGCGCTCGCGGCGTCGGTCACGTTGACCGCATCGACCACGCCCTTCAGATGCGCCGCCTTCTCCATCAGCGCCTCGGCCGAGGCCGAGAGCGGCGGTGTCACCTCCGCCGTGATCGCGAACTTGCCCTCGGCGAGGGTCTTCTCTAGCCCGGAGGCTGTGGCAGTGCTCATTCGTCGTCCCTCTACGCATCGACCAAGCGCGTCGATAAGGCGTAACGATGCTCGCGCCCGCGCCGTCCGCAACATCGGCGCCGGCCTCTCCATCTCCTAATCCTTGGCTTGGCCCCCTCGGCCGCCATTCTCCGGCGGCGGCCCGGTTTCCTCAAGGCTTTTCCGGCGCGTGCGGCGGCCGGCCATATATACGGCTTGGCCGGGCTTGACCCGGCCGGGCGCGCCCGCTCATATCGCGCTTGGTCGAATGAGAGGCACCGGGGAAATCGTTTCATGAGCCAAGTCAGCGTCGAAACCGCGCAGAAGTTCTTCGAGGAGGCCTTCGCTCCCTGGCTGCACGATCTCAACATCACCGTGGAGGAGATCGGCCCCGAGCGCGCGGTGCTGCGCATGGCTTTCGGCGAGCATCTCTGCCGCGAGGGCGGCATGATCTGCGGCCAGGCGCTGATGTCGCTGGTCGACACGGCGATGGTCTTCGCCATGATCGGCGCCTCCGGACGCACGAGGCCGATGACCACCGTCGGACAGACCACCGCCATGATGAAGGCGATCATGGATGCCGACGTGATCGCCGAGGCGCGGGTGGTGCGGCTCGGCCGCACGCTGGCGTTCGGCGAGATCTTCCTGCGCCCCGAGGGATCGGACGATCCCGCGGTGCACGCCACCTCCACCGTGGCGCTGATGCCCGAAAAGAAGTGAGCGAGTACCAAGGCGAGCCATGTCGAACGAAAGCATCGTCATCGTAGGCGCGGGCCATGCCGGGGGGCGGGCGGCGCAGGCCATGCGCGCCGCCGGCTTCGAGGGTGCGGTGATCCTCGTCGGCGAGGAGGCCTACCAGCCCTACGAGCGCCCGCCGCTCTCCAAGGAGCTGTTGCAGACCGATGACGGGCTCGAACGTGCGCGCTTGCATGACCCGGCTTGGTACGAGGAGCACGACATCGAGCTCCTGACCGGCGCGCGCGCGACCGCGATCGATACCGGCGCCAAGACCGTGACGCTCGTCGATGGCGGCACGCTCAGCTATGACAAGCTGCTGCTGACCACCGGCGCGCGGGTGCGCGAGCTGCCGATTTCCGGCGCCGATCTGCCCGAAGTCCACTATCTCCGCGACTACGAGGATACGAAGGCGATCCGCGCGCGCCTCACCCCCGACGCCCGGGTGGTGGTGATCGGCGGCGGCTTCATCGGCCTCGAATGCGCGGCCTCCGCGCGCAGTCGCGGCTGCGCCGTCACCGTGCTCGAGGCCGCCGACCGCCTGATGGGCCGCGCCGTGGCGCCCGAGATCGGCAAGCATTTCGAGGAGATCCACCGCGGCCACGGCGTCGATCTGCGCCTCGGTGCCAAGATCGTCGAGATCGACGGCTACGGCAAGGTCGCGAGCGTGGTTCTCGAGGACGCCGATCCGGTGCCGGCCGACGTGGTCGTCATCGGCATCGGCATTCTCCCCAACGTCGAGCTGGCGCAGGAGGCGGGCATCGCTTGCGAGAACGGCATCTCGGTCGACGCCTACGGCCGCACCTCCGATCCCAACGTCTGGGCCGCGGGCGACGTCGCCAACCAGCCTAACGCGTTCCTCGGCCGCCAGGTGCGCCTGGAGAGCTATCAGAACGCGCAGGATCAGGCGATGGCGGTCGCGCGCAACATGGTGAGCGAGGAGCCGAGTCCTTACGAGGATTCGCTCTGGGTCTGGACCGACCAGTACGACGTCAACCTGCAGATGCTGGGCATGCCCGAGGGCTACGATGAGCTCGTCTGGCGTGGCGATCCGGATGCGGGCGCGTTCACGCTCTTCTACATGAAAGGCGGCAAGATCGTCGCCGTGAACACGGTCAATTCCGGCCGCGACATGGGCGCCTGCAAGCGGCTCATCGCCACCGGCAAGAGCTTTGATCCCGCCCAGCTCGCCGATCCCGAGGTCAAGCTGATCAAGCTCGCAAAAGGGTAGGGACCGTGGCCATGACGCTACGAAAGACCGTGTTCATCAAGGAGCTGATCGAGGCCGACGATATCGGCTCGCCCTGCGATCCGATCATCCGGGTCGTTGCGGCCGCTGTGGTGCGGAACCCCTTTGCCGGACAGGTCGTCGAGGATCTGTCGCCGCTCTTCGATCTGAGCGGCCAGCTCGGCAACCAACTGATGGACCAGGCCGTGGCGATGCTCTCCGGTGCGCCGGTCAGCTACGGCAAGGCGGCGATCGTCGGTGTCGCTGGCGACTTCGAGCACGGGGCGGCGATGATGCATCCCAAGCTCGGCAAGCCGATGCGCGCGGCGGTTGGCGGCGGCGAGGCGCTGATCCCGTCGAACGCCAAGGTGGCGCCCGCGGGCACACCCATCGACCTGCCGCTCGGCCACAAGGACAATCCCTGGTCGTTCGATCATTTCGATACGATGACCGTGATGGTCGCCGGCGCACCGCGTCCGGACGAGATCGTTCTGTGCATGGGGGTCGCCGATGGCGGCCGCCCGGTTCCCCGCGCCGGCGACCGCCCGATCACCGATTGAAGGCCAGCCACGATGTTAAGCGGCCCGGTCAACCGGTCGCTTTCGACAAGACATGGCAATTCCGGCCTCAGCCCTTACCTATTTTATTCGGGCCCAGTTTATTGAGGCCTGGTTTATTGGGGAAAGCTGGATAGTCCGGCCCCTGTCACCGTATTGACATATTGGCAGAGCACCCCGTCCAACAGCAAAGTCGGCAGAGAACCACTACGGACGAGACACCGTGCTCGAACTGACGCGCAGCCTTGAGTTTGCCGGACGGCGCAGTTTCCGCCGCGCGTTTCTTGCCGCCCTAGGTCTGCTTTGGGCGCTGGTTCCGGCCGCCCACCACAAGGATGCGCGCGCGGCCGAGCCGGCAGGCGTGAAATATTCCGTCGAGATCAAGGGGACCAAAGACAAGGACCTCAAGGAAGCCTTGGAAAAGAACGCGAACCTGGTGTCATTGAAAAACAAGCCCCCGCCGTCGATCGTTGCCCTGCAGCGCCGCGCCGAGGGCGATCTGCCGCGGTTGCAACGGGTGTTGCGCTCACGCGGCTATCATACCGGCAGGGCCGATATCGAGATCGATCGGGCCAAGACGCCCGTGCTCGTGACCGTCACGGTGAAGAGCGGCCCGCTCTTCAAGCTCGGCAGCTACAAGGTCGTCTTCACCCGGCGGGCGCCGATGGGCGTCAAGACGGATCCCGAGTCACTTGGCCTGAAGATCGGAAAGACAGCGGCGGCGGCACCGATCCTGGAGGCAGAGAGCAAGCTCCGCGCCGCGCTCGCCGCGCGCGGGCACCCTTTGGCGAAGGTGGTCAAACGCGACGCCGTCGCCGATATGCGGACCGCGAAGCTGAACCTCACGCTGACCGTCGACCCGGGCGCGCCCGCGCGCTTCGGCAAGATCACGATCAGCGGCCTCAGCCGCGTGAAAGAGCGTTTTGTGCGGAACCGCTTCGCCTGGAAGCAGGGCGAGCGATACGATCCGCGCCTCGTCGTTGAAGCCCGCAAGGCGCTGATCGACAGCCGCCTGTTCTCGCTCGTCAAGATCACGCAAGCCAAAGCGCTCGACGCCAACGGCGAGCTGCCGATCATGGTCGAACTGAAAGAAGGGAAGCATCGCTCGCTGGGCGTCGGTGGGCGGTTTTCGACCAGCGAAGGGCTCGGCGGCGAGGCTTTCTGGGAGCATCGCAACCTCTTTGGCGCCGGCGAGGTCCTGCGCGGCGAGCTCAAAGGGTCGTTCATCGGCTATGGTGCCGCGGCACGCTTCCGCCGGCCCGATTTTCTGCGGCGCGACCAGGCGTTCGGCCTCTCGGCGGAATACCGCGACGAGCGAACCGAAGCCTATACCGGCCGCTTCATCGAAGCGGGCCCGTCGGTCCGGCGCCAGCTCGACCGGTTTCATGCAGCAATCGTGGGGCTTAGCGCCGAGTACTCAAAGATCACTGAAAACGGCGAAACGGAAATCAATTATCTGCTGGGCGTGCCGCTGACGCTGGAGCGCGACAGCACGACCGACCGCCTCGACCCCGCCACCGGCGACCGGATCGCGCTCAAGATCACGCCCTATGCCGATCTTGGGGGCGGGCGCCCCTTCGTCGTCGCCCGGGCGAGCGGATCGATCTACCGCCCGCTCACCAAGGACCGACGCATAATCGCCGCATTTCGCGCCGCATATGGGACGGTCCTGGGTAACCGGCTGCGCGCGATCCCGGCGAACAAGCGGCTTTATTCCGGCGGCGGCGGCTCGAACCGCGGCTATGGGTACCAGAAAGCCGGTCCGATCGATCTCGACGGAGACCCGCTCGGCGGACGTTCAATGGTCGAGGTCGGCGCCGAGCTTCGCATCCGCGTCGGCAAGCAGTTCGGCGTCGTTCCGTTCATCGAAGGCGGGCGCGCCTATCGCGGGGTGACCCCCGATTTCTCCAAGCGCTTCCTGTGGTCGGCGGGACTGGGGGTGCGGTACTACACCGAATTCGGGCCGCTCCGCGTCGATTTCGCGGTCCCGCTCAACCGCCGCAGCGTCGACGGGCGGTTCCAGTTCTACATCAGCATCGGACAGGCGTTTTAGAGCAGATGACGGCCGAAACAGCTGAGCCACCGAAAGCGCCCAAACCGCCGGGCCGCGGCGTTGCGCGCCGCCTGGCGCGGTTGGCCGTGTCGCTGGTCGGCACGGTCCTGCTGCTCGTCTGCATCGCGGTGATCGGCCTGCAGACGGGGGCTGCCAAGCGGCGGCTCGCGCAGGAGATCGAGAAGGCCGTGGCCGAGACCGGCGCGCTCACGCTCAAGATCGGCTCGATCGAGGGCTTCCTGCCCTTCAATGTGGTCGTCCGCGATGCGGTGCTGAGCGATGCCCAAGGCCGGATCGTCGAGCTGGGCGCGTTGCGTGCCACGCTGCGGCCCGAGGCGCTGCTCGACCGCCATGTCGCCCTGAGCGACGTCACGCTCTCGGGCGTCATCCTTCACCGCCTGCCGCCGTCGGGCCCCGACACGGCCGAGCCGGCCGCCATGCCTGCGCTGCCCGCATTGCCCGTCGGCGTGACGATCTCGCGCTTCGCAGTGACCGACGGACGCGTCGCCAAGCCGGTGCTGGGCCGGGCGATCGCGCTCGAGGCCAGTGGTGCTGCGGCGCTTCGGGCCAATGGCGAGGCCCTCCGCCTCACGCTCGCGGCCCGCTGGGACGGCGGGGTGGGCGAGGCCCGCATCCGCGGCGCCTATGTGCCCGCGCAAGCGCGGCTCTCGCTCGACGCGACGCTGACGGAAAAGAAGAACGGCCTGTTGGCCGCGCTTGCCGGCCTGCCCGACCGCCCGGCCTATCGGGTGACGCTCACCGGCGCCGGTCCGCTCAACACCTGGCGGGGCCGCATCAAAGCCGCGGTGACGGACACGGCCTTGGTACCCGCGGAGATCGCACCGCTCACCGGCCGCGACATCACACTCAGCGGCGAAGTCGGGCTGGAAAAATCGAACGTCCTGCGTTTCCGGCGGATCAGGCTGCGCGCGGGCAAGGTCACAGTGACCGCCGAGGGCGCGCTGCGCGACGGCTTCAAGCAGATCGAGGCCAAGGGCGTTTACAGTATCGCCGATCTGGCGCCGCTCTCGGCCGCGGCCGGCACCGCGCTTGCCGGGCGCCTGTCCGGCACGGCCACGGTGTCCGGTGCAATCGAGCGCCCCGAGCTCGCGGCTACCTTCGAGGGCAAGGCCCTCGCCGTGGCCGAACTCCGGCCGAGCCTGTTCAAGGGAACGGTGACGCTGACCGGACTGCAGGAGCGGATCGCCGGCAAGCTCACCCTCGATGCGGCCGCGCGCGATGTCACAACGCAGCTTCAGACTAATTTCGCGCTCAACGGCACGACGGCGCTCGCGTTGCGCGACATCGCGGCAAGCGCCGGCGGGTTGCGCGCGACGGGCCAGGCGGATATCGCGCTTGACAGCGGCCTCGCGACGGGCGCGCTCCAGCTCCGCGCCGCCGACATCGCCCAGGCCGCGCGCCTGGCCGGGATCGACGCCAAGGGCGGGCTCGACGCCAAGATCACGCTCAGCGCCGCGAACGGCAAGCAGGGCGCGGCGCTCGACGGCCGGCTGAGCGGCTTCGGCCTCACCCAGGACGGCCAGCGCATCATCATCGCCAAGCTCGCGGTTAAGGGCCGCACGGCCGACGTCATGGCCGACCCTCGGGGTGCGGTCACCGTGACGGCCCAGGGGATGGCCGCCGCCGGCGTGACGCTGGCCCGCCTCAAGCTCTCGATCGACGGCGCTCTGAGAGACGGCAAATACGCGCTGGAGACGGCCGGGCGGACGAGCAAGCCCTTCGAGGTCGCCAGCACCGGCACCTATGCAATGCGCGGTAACGGCGCGGCGCTGAAGCTCGCAACGCTGCGCGGCAAGTTCGGCGAGCTGCCCTTCGCCGCCGCCGGGCCATTCACGGTCACGCAAAAGGGCGACGCGCTGGAGATAACGCCGGTGACCTTGCGGGTCGACGGGCATCCTGTGACAGCGCGCGCCGCCATGTCCGCCAAAGCCGTCGACATCCGGGTGCAGACGCGCGGTGCCCCGGCCGTGATGCTCCGGCATGTCCCCGGCGCCCCGAAGCTCGAAGGCACGATCAGCGCATCGGTGTCGGTGACCGGCTCTGCCCAGGCGCCGCGCGGCGACTTCACCTTCGAGGGCAAGGGCCTTGGCACCGCCGACACGATCAAGGGCAAGGTGCCGACCTTCAACGTGACGGGCAACG
>CAZBRE010000053.1:3254-25400 GCA_964494065.1 uncultured Alphaproteobacteria bacterium | reverse complement strand
TAGCTCAGTTGGGAGAGCGCTTGAATGGCATTCAAGAGGTCAGGGGTTCGACTCCCCTCGGCTCCACCAATCAACACAAGGGCCTAGCTGGCAACGGCTAGGCCCTTGTTCCTTTCGCGCCAACACGAATCGGCACGATGCCGGCGGCGGACGCCGATGACTTCGCCGAGGTTTGGGGCGGCCGTTAGACCAAGCTATCCATCCACCGCGGCCGGCGAATTAGGGTTTTCTCAAAATTTACCATGCACTGTCCAATGTGCCGAAGTGAGTGGGCCTCCGTTCGCTCGCGGATCGGCCTTGCCGGTATGGGATTGTTCGTTGGATATCCAGGGCCTCAAGAGGCTGCTTCGCAGCCGCATGGTGTTGCAGGTCGCCGCCGCGCTCTTCCTGGGCATTCTGGTGGCCCAGGCGATCTTCGCGGTGCCGTCCTATCGTGACCGTGAGGCCCGCCAGGTCACGGGGGTCATCGAAGAGGCGCGCACGATCATCGAAACCCTGGCCCGCCTCGCCCCGGCCGATACGGCGCCCCATGAGTTTAGCGCCCTGGCCGAGCAGGTCCTCGTGGGTACCAAGATCAAGGGCTTGGCGATCTTTCACCGGGGCGGCAAGCTGGTGCTCAGCATCGGCGAAGCGCCGATCACGCGGCCGTCGTCGTCGATCCGACCCGGCCGGGTCGGCCGGCCATCCGCCTCCGATCCGCCAAAAATCGTGCGACGCAGCGCCAAGCGGATGGAGATCGTCTTTCGCCGCGGCACGCGCGCCGCGCCGCACTATATCGTCGCGCGGGTCGATACGAGCCATCTGGCGGGCGACCTCCAGGCTTATATTGGGTGGCAGTCGCTGACCACGGCGCTCACGGTCTTCATTACCGCGCTGATCGCCATGCTCATGGTCGGACGCCAGGTGCTGCGGCCTCTGCTGCGGCTGCATCAGGTCGTCGCCAACAAGGACCAGCAAAGCCCGGCCCCGGATCTGCTGGGCCGCGGCGATGAGATCGGCGATCTGTCGCGCGCCGTCGAGGGCTACATGCGCACAAGCCGGGATGCGCGACGCGCCGCCGAACAGCAGAACGAAATCCTCGAACGTCAGGTTCGCGCCCGAACCGCTGAGCTGGAGCGCGCCAAGGAAGAGGCCGAGACCGCCAACCGGGCAAAGACCGAGTTCCTCACCAATATGAGCCACGAGTTGCGCACGCCGCTCAATGCGGTGATCGGCTTCTCGGAGTTGATGGTCAATCGCGCCTTCGGCGATCTCGACGAGCGCTATGCCGCCTATGCCGCCGATATCAACAGCAGCGGTGTGCATCTCCTGGAGGTGATCAACGATATCCTCGATATCTCGCGGATCGAGGCCGGCAGTGTCGAGCTGAACGAGGAAGCGTTCGATCCCGCGAGCGTGATCAAGAGTTGCATGGATCTGATGCGCGGGCGGGCGGACAAGGGGGAAATCGCACTGACGCTCGATCTGCCCGACGATCTGCCGGCGATCACGGCGGATCAGCGCATGCTCAAGCAGGTCCTGATCAACCTGCTCTCGAACGCCGTCAAGTTCACGCCGGCGGGGGGGAAGGTCACGGCCTCTGCCGCGATGGCGAACAATGGCGGGTTTTTGCTGAGTGTGTCCGACACCGGCATCGGAATGCGCGCCGAGGATATCCCCGTGGCGCTCACGCCGTTTCGCCAGATCGATAACCGTCTGGCCCGCGCCTATGAGGGCACCGGGCTCGGTTTGCCGCTGGTCAAATCCCTGATCGAGCTGCACGGTGGAACGGTCTCGATCGACAGCACACTCGGGGCCGGCACGACGGTCACCGTCGCCCTGCCACCATCGCGGGTACGCCGCGCAGAGCCCGCGGCGCAGAAATCCGCGTAACTCGTCGACTTCCAAGCGCGTTGAAATCGGCTGTCTTGGGCGGGGACGTTCGGGCAGTTCACGCTTTGCGGGCGTTAGGAATGAATGCCTGGGACGGCCGCATAAATCTGTATGCAACCTATTGAATCGCAACGTCAATCCCAGGCGACCATTAAGCTTCCTTCAAGCAAGACCGCGTAATTTTCCTCTAATGCCGTGATCTTTCCATCCCGGGTGGGGTCCGTCCTGGGTGGGGTAACTTTTTTAGAGGTCTGTAAACTCGTGCAAGCGCCTGACTTCACCATGCGCGCGGCCCGCGGCGAGGATGTCGTGCCCTACACGATCTTCCTCGGCGACGTGGAGGTTAGCCGCTGGCTCGACGACATCGCCCAGCGGCCGCTGTCCGCTGCGCGGGTCGAGCAGATCCTGCTGCACGACGCCTGGTGTCTGTGGTCGATCGAATGCGAGGGCCGCTTCGCGGGCGTGACCAGTCTCTACGAGCCTGACCTGCTGCGCGGCATTGCGCGCTTCTCCATCGTGATCGGCGACAAGACCCTGTGGGGCAAGGGCCTGGGCACCGCGGTAACGCGTCGCGTGATCGATCACGCGTTCGGCGCGTTGGGACTGCGCAAAGTGAATTCCGACTATCTCGCGCCGAACAAGGGGTCCGCCGCCATCCACGAGCGTTTGGGCTTCGTCGAGGAAGGCCGGCTGCGCGCCGATGCCTGGCGCGACGGGCAATGGGTCGACAGGATCGTGCTGTCGATCCTGGCCGACGATTGGGACGGGGCCGCGCGATGAGCCCACCCCCGACGCGGGCCCCAACGGACCGCGCCGGCCGTCATATCGCAGCAGCGCTGGCGCTGGCGCTGCCCGTTGCCACTCTTACCTTGGGTGCCGCCGGCACCGGCCATGCCCGTGAGCCGCTTGGCCCGGTGCAGATCGCCCAGCTTCCGGTATTCGGGGGACGAGGCTCCAAGGCGGTCGCGCACTACAAGGCGCGCCGCTATTACCAGGCCCGCGCCGCCGCCAGCGTCGTGCTCCGTGGCGACCGCTCGAATCTGACGGCCCTCAGCATATTGGGCTGGAGCGAGTATCAGCTCGGACGCTACGACGAAGCGCGCCGGGCGTTTGCCAGCTTCGTCCAGTTGGCGCCGCGCTCCTCCGACGCGCAGATCGGCCTGGGCTGGAGCTACTTCAAGCTCGGCCGCCTGGCCAGCGCGCGCCGCCATTTCAAAGCCGCGCAGCCTTTCGCGGTTGGCGACCAGCGCTACGTCGTCGCCGACGGCCTCGGCTGGATCTCCTTTGCCGAGCGCAAGCTCGACGAGGCTGAGCGTCACTTCGGCGCCGAGCGCGAGCAGCGCGCCCGCGGGAAGATCCAGCATGACGGAACGCTTGGCATCGCCTGGGTGGCGATGACGCGCGGTGATTTCGCCACCGCGCATCGGCGTCTGGAGGCCGGGCTCAAGCAGCAGCCGCGTTATTTTCGCCTATACGACGCCATGGGACGCGTCGCTCTGCTTCAGGGCGACCCGAGAGGCGCCGTGCGCCATGCCCTCGAAGGGCTGCGTCTGGTTCGTTTCAACCGCGAGCTCTTCCTGCTGCTGAACGCAGCGCTGGGGCGGTACGATGATCCCGCCGCGGCGGTCAATGTCTACGCCGGCCTCATTCGCAACTACCCGGATGTTCCCGACTATTATAATGGCCGGGGCTGGACGGAGCTGCGCGCGCGGCGCCCGCGCCGCGCCGAGGCGAGCTTCCTGATCGCCACGCAGATGCGCCGGCCGTATCCGTGGGCCACGGCCGGGCTCTACCGCGCCCGCGCCATGATGCATGCACCGGTCGCCAAGGCCTGGGCGCTTTATGCCCGCGGTGATTATGCGAAGGCGCTCGCGGCCTTCAGCAAGCACATGCGCCTGGCCTCGACCAATCCCGCAGTCCAGACCGGGCGCGGCTGGTCGCTGCTGGCGCTCGGCCGCGCCGATGAGGCCAAGGCCGCCTTCACCGCCGCGGTCGCGATCGACAACAACTTCAAGCTGGCGCGCGAGGGACTGGTCGCCTCCGACGCCGGCTACCGCACCGCCTATCTGCTCGGCTGGGACCACGCCGAGGCCAAGCGCTACGCCAAGGCGAAAGTGCAATTCGCCCGCGCTCGTGCCGCCGCCCCTGCCGGCGAACGCTGGCGGGTCGATGAGGCGCTCGCCTGGCTTGATTATTTCGAGGGCCGGCGCGCCCGCGCCAAAGCCGCCTTCGAGCGAATTCTCCGCCAGCACGAGCGGGCGCATCTCTCGCGCAAGGGCCTCGGCTATGTCGCGCTCGACGAAAAGCGCTATGCCGCCGCGGTCACCCAGCTTCGCGCGTCATATCGCCTCGAGCCCAAGCAGGTCGTCACCAGCTACTCGGTTCCCGCCGACCGGCTGAACGATGCCGGCAAGTACCGCCTCGCGCGCGAGGTGCTCGAGCTGGGCTCGCAGGCGCATGAGGATGCGGCGGGCGTGCTCTTTCAGCTCGCGCGCAGCTATGCCGGTTTCGGCGAGCATCGGCGCGCCGCACTGCTGGCCAAGCGGGCGATCGATCGGGCCCCGCGCGGCGTCGACGGCGTCTTCGACAAGCTCACGCTGCCGGGGGGCGAGCTTGGTCGGCTCAAGCTTCAGCTCGCCTGGTCGCTGTTCTTCGCCGGCGACAACGCGAACGCCTATCGCCGCTTCGATGCCGTCGCCAAGGCCAACGCCGGCAACGTCGACGCGTTGCGCGGGCGCGCCTTCGCGCTGTTCCGCCTGAAGAAATATGCGGCCTCGATCCGCGACCTGCGGGCCGTCCTGCCCGCGGAGCCGGCCAAGCTCGCGCCGGTCAACGAGGTGGTGCCGATCCCCGGCACCGGCCGGAACTGGCCGATTACCTACAACGCACGCTCGACCCTCGCCTGGGCCTATTACCGGACCAAGCGATACAAGGCGGCGGCCCGCGAGTTTCGCGCCGTCATCAAGACCTATCCGGCTTGGATCGACGCGCTGACCGGTCTCGCCTACAGCCTTCAGAAGCTGGGCGACCGCGCCGGCGCGCAAAAGCAGTTCCGGGCCGCGCTGCAGATATCGCCGGGCTATCCGGACGCCTGGCAGGGTTTGAAAGGATTGGGAGCGGATCGATGAGCGGACGCAGCTATGCACTCAACAGCCGGGTCGCCCTCGAAGGCGACGGCGAAACCGAAGACCACGTGCTGGTCGACACGCACACGGCGACGCTGTGCGCCTGCAATGATGCGGCCTGGCGCATCCTCTTCGCACTGCGTTCGGGCGCTACGGTGGATGAGCTGGTGGCGCAGATCGAGGCCGAGTACGAGGTCGCACCCGATGCGGCCAAGGCCGACGTGCTCGACTTCATCAGCCGCTTGAGCGCCATGGGGCTGATCGATGAAGCCTGACAAACTCCGCGTCGCGATCAGCGGCTTCGACGGCCTCGACGTGCCGCATCCGGGCGGGCCGGTCGCGCGTGCCCTGCGCGAGAGCTGGCCCGGGCCGATCGAGATCCACGCGCTCGGCTACGATCCCTTCATGACCGGCGCCTGGATGGGCGGCGCCGCGGATGAGCTGCACACCCTGCCGGACTTCACCGAGGGCGACGCTGTGTTGCTGGAGCGTCTGGTGGCGCTGACCAGCCGCTTCGGCTTCGACGCCTTCATTCCGACGCTCGATCTGGAGATCCCCGTGATCGCTCGGCTCGCCGGCCGGCTGGAAGCGGTGGGGCTGCGCACGCTGCTGCCGAGCCCGGAGGCGGTCTACGCCACCAGCAAGCTGCGTCTGCCGAAGTTCTGCCACGACCACTCGATCCCCACGCCGCGCACCATCCACGTGCTCGATCAGGGCGACCTGCCGCTGCATGCCGACCAGTTCGGCTATCCGATGTTCATCAAGGGCACCGTCGCCGGCGCCAAGCGGGCCGCCAACGTGGCCCAGGCGACGGCAGCGGCGCGCACGCTAAACCGCACCTGGGGCGGCGGCGTGCTGCTGCAGGAGGTGATCGAGGGCGAGGAATACAACGTCGCCGCGGTCCTGGCGCGCGATCATTCGATCAGCGCCATGGTCTCGATCAAGAAGGTCGGGGTGAACGAAAAGGGCAAGGGCGTGATGTGCACGGTGGTCGATGATCCGGCGATCGAGCGCCACGCCGTCTCGATCCTCGAGGCGCTCGACTGGTGCGGCCCGGTGGAGCTCGAGTTCGTCCTACCGAAAGGCGCGAAGGCGCCCTCCCTGATCGAGGTGAATTGCCGCTTTCCCTCCTGGATCCTGCTGTCGCACTGGGCCGACTGCAGCCTGCCCGTGGTGCTGCTGCAAGAGATCCTCGGCCAGCGCCCCGGCGCGCGCGTCAAGGCCAGGCCCGGCACCTCGTTCGTCCGCGACATCGCGGAGACGGCGGTGCCGCTGGCGCAGCTCGACCGTCTCGCACGCTTCGGCAGCGTCGCCGGCCAGGCGCCCGCGCCGACAGCCAACCGCCGCGCCGATCCCGACGGGCTTGCCGTCGCCGTCACCGGCGTCAGCACGCTCGACGTCGTCAACGCCGGGCTCGGCGTCGCCCGCGCGCTCCGCATGGCGCCCGATATGGGTCGGCTCTACGGCCTCGGCTACGGCACATATGATTCCGGCCTTTACCGGTCCGAGCTCTTCGACGCCACCTTCCGGCTGCCGGCCTCCGACGACCCGGGTGCGCTCTACGATCGCCTCGCGGCGATCCATGGCGACAACCCCTTCGACGTGGTCGTGCCGAGCCTCGACGGCGAGATCCCGCGTTTCATCGAGATCGCCGACCGGCTCGAGGCGCTCGGCGTCGCCACGCTGCTGCCGAGCGCGGAGGCCTTCGCCCGACGCGGCAAGGACCGGGTCTTCACCGACCCGCCTGTGCGCGAGCCGGCGGGCTTCGCGATCCCGGACACGATCATGGCCAAGTCGGAAGTTGAGGCCACGGAAGCGTCGAGCGCGCTCGGCTATCCGGTGGTGCTGAAAGGCGTGATCTCGCACGCCCTACCCGCGTCCTCGGCCGGCGAGGTGCGCGCCGCCTGGTCGCGCCTGCGCGAGAAGGGCTGCGCCGAGGCGCTGGTGCAGCGGTTCGTCGATGGCGAGCGCTTCGCGGTTTCCGCGGTGTGCGACCGCGCGAGCGAGCCGGTGACGATGCTCACCATCAAGAAGCTGCGCATCTGCGACCGCGGCAGCACCTGGAGCGCCATCAGCGTGCCCCAGCCGGCGCTGGAGGCGGGCTTCGCCGATTTCCTGCGCGCGCTCCGCTGGGTCGGGCCGGTGGAAGGCGAGTTCATCCGCGACGAGGTGACCGAGCGTTTCCACCTCATCGAGGTCAATCCCCGCTTCACCGCCTGGATCGCCTTCTCCGCGCATCTCGGGATCAATCATCCTTATGCCGCCGTCCGCGCGGCGCGCGGCCTGCCGGTTATCGCCGGAACGGCCGCCGCGGATCTCGTCTTCATGCGCAGCTGCGAAGACGCGCCGATCACCAACAGCGCCTTTGCCGCTATTGCCACGAAAGGGGCACTGAAACATGCCTGACGCCTCCGCCCCCGAGCGCAAGCTGTACGAGCCGCCGCGGCTGACCCCGCTCACCTTCACCGCGGTCAGCAAGCATCTGACTGCCGATGTCGGATCGACCGGCGCGTTCGACGACGCCTACGACGCCGCGGCCTTGCTGCAGGAGTTCGGCTCGCCGCTCTTCGTGATCTCCGAGAGCGCGTTGCGCGGGATCTACCGGAACTTCCGGGACACATTCACCGAGCCCGGCATCACGACGCGCGTCGCCTATTCCTACAAGACCAACTACCTGCCCGCGGTCTGTGCCGTGCTGCACGAGGAGGGCGCCTGGGCCGAGGTCGTCTCGGGCATGGAATACGAGCTTGCCCGCTCGATGTCGGTGCCGCCGGAAGAGATCATCTTCAACGGTCCCTTCAAGACCCGCGAGGAGCTGCATGCCGCGCTCGGCCAGGGCGCACTGGTCAACATCGACAATTTCGACGAGCTCGCGGCGGTCGAGGCGGTCGCCAGCGAGCTCGGCGGCCGGAACCGCGTCGGCATCCGCGTCAACTTCCGCTATGGGCCCGCGCCGTGGACGAAGTTCGGCTTCAACGACGAGAACGGCGACGCGCAAAAGGCGCTGGAGCGCATCGCCGCGCATCCGAACCTCACCTTCGAGCTGCTGCACAATCACTGCGGCACCTTCCAACTCGTCTATGACATCTACGCGCAAGGCGTCGAAGTGCTGATCAAGATGGCCAAGCGCGCCCGCGATCTGGGGCTAGCGCCGACCATGATCGACATGGGCGGCGGCTACCCCTCGGCCAACAAGCTCAAGCCCATGTACGATCTGCCCGACGGCAGCGACCGGCGGCAGGACACGCTCTATCCCTACGCCGAAGCCATTCTGGGGCCGCTCAGCAAGGCCAAGGAGCTGTTCGGC
This sequence comes from uncultured Alphaproteobacteria bacterium, assembly GCA_964494065.1. Classification (GTDB taxonomy): domain Bacteria; phylum Pseudomonadota; class Alphaproteobacteria; order JAPULJ01; family JAPULJ01; genus DATKZM01. The sequence goes on along the minus strand of CAZBRE010000053.1, from coordinate 17,096 downwards.
GGCGAGCCGACCCTGGTGCTCGAGCCCGGCCGGGCCCTCGTCGACGTGGCCTGCCAGCTGCTCTGCACCGTGGTCGGGACCAAGGATATTCCCGACAAGGGCCGCGCCGTGGTCGTCGACGGCGGCGTGAACCTGGTGCCCACCGCCTACTGGTACGACCATGGCGTCAAGCCCACCGAGACGAACAGCGAGACCGCCGGCGACGCCGAGCCCGTCAGCATCTATGGGCCGCTCTGCATGCAGATCGACGTGCTGCGCGAGAACGTGATCATGCCGCCGCTCAAGATCGGCGATCCGCTCGTCGTCTCCAACGTCGGCGCCTATTGCCAGACCCAGTCGATGCAGTTCATCCAGCCGCGCCCGGCGACGGTGCTGCTCGGCCCCGACGGGCCCGAGGTCATCCGCCGCCGCGAGACGGCGAAGGAGATCTTCATTCTCGATCAGATGCCCAAACGATTGCGCCCCGATGGCTGGAGCCTTTGAGTACATAGGCAAGTCGACCCTGAACGGGCTCGGTCAGATCGTCTTCTCCGACCGGCCCGTTTCGGGTCTGCTTGTGCTGGCCGGCTTTCTCAGCATCGAGCCCTGGGCGGCGGCCGGCGCCGTGTTGGGCGCGCTGCTCGGCGCGCTCGCCTCGGGCCTCCTCAGGACCTGGAACCGCGTCGAGACCAGCTACGGCCTCGCCGGCGCCAACCTCGCGATCATCGGGGCGTCCTGCGCCTTTGTCGCACCCGAGGCGCTGCGGCCGTTGACGGTGATCATCGCGGTCATCGTCTGTCTTGCCCTCGAGGCGGGCATGCGGCGCCTGCTGCAGCCGATTGGCCTGCCGATACTGTCATTCCCGGCGGCCGCGACGCTGCTGCTCCTGACCAGCTTCCACGCGGCCTTCGGCCAGCCCTTCTGGGCCCCGGCAGGCGGGCTGCACGCAGACATGATCACGATCGCGGCGCCGATCCTGCTGTTCGCCAGCGCCACCGCCATCAAGTCCTGGCGCGCGGCGGCTTTGGCCGGCGTGCTGACCGGTGCCGCCGCGGTCCTGTCGGGGTACGTGCTGAACGACGGCTGGCTGGGCCCGGTCGGTCTGTGGGCGTTCACGGTGGCGCCGGCGGCCTTCGGCGTCTATGCGGTGTTCCTTGCCGGCTCGCGGATCGGCGCCGTCTGCGGCATCGGCGCGGCGGTGCTCGGGACGGCGATCTGGGCCGGCTGGATGGCGAGCCCGCTCGCAGCATCGACGCCGCCGCTCCTCATCCCCTTCATCTTCGCGACCTGGATCACGCTCGGCGCGGTGCGGCTTGGCGCGGGGCCGACGCTGCTCGACCCGCATGTCTGGGCTGCGGTGGAAGAGATCCGCCGCGCCAGGTCGATCGGCCGGCCGGCGATGGCGCTCACCGGGGCGGGGATCAGCACCGCCTCGGGCATTCCCGATTACGCCTCGGGCGCCTGGCTCGACCCGGAAATTCCGATCAGCACCTACGCGTACGACCGGTTCCTGGAATCGAAACGCTGCCGCCAGCTCTACTGGGATGCCTGCGGTCATTTCCGCGAGGTAGCGGCGGACGCCGCACCCAATATCGGTCACCGCGCCCTCGCCGCGATGGAGCGCAAAGGCCTGCTCGGCGTGACGGTGACCCAGAACGTCGATCGCCTGCACCAGGCGGCCGGCGCCGACAAGGTCATCGAGCTGCACGGCCGCATCGACCGGGTGCGGTGTCTGGGATGCGGCGAGACCGGCGACTGGCCGCCGGCCGGGCTCTGGCGCAAGTTCGACCTTGCCTGCCAGGCCTGTGGCGGCCTGCTGAAGCCGGCGGTGATCGCAATGGGCGAGAACGTGCCGACGCGCGCCTGGGAGGCTGCCGAGGCGGCGGCGATGGACTGCGGTGTCGTCCTGGTGATCGGCTCGCAGATGGCGATCTCGTCGGCCGCGGCGCTGCTCGCGCGGGCCCGCGCCCATGGCGCCAAGGTGATCTTCCTCAACCTGGGCGAGGCGGCCGTGCCGATGCTGCCGGGCGATCTCGCGCTCAATCTCCGCGCCGAAGACGCGCTGCCGGCGATCGCCAGGCTGCTGGGCTGTTATCCTCCGGCCGGCAAGCCGCGCCGCAAGGATCGCGACCTTCCCCAAAGCGGCATCGTCGAGCAGGGCGCGGCCTAAGTCGACCTAAGACCAATCCGGGATCCCGCCACGGTGGCCCGGATGTCTCAATGTCAGCCCCCGACGGATCATGATGCTGGCTAAGGGCATCATCTCCCCCGTAAATCCAGCACGCAATTGCCGACGATGATAAACACGGTATCGTAGGTCGCGGCGTCGAAAGTGCCGCGCCGAAAGCACGGCGGAAAAAGTTCGGGGGAACAGCAGGTGAGCGCGGAGAAGCCGTTTTTTCACGCCGATCAGGTGGGCAGCATGCTGCGCCCGCCATCGTTGCTCAAGGCCTGGGCGGCGAACCAGGCGGGCGCGCTGCCCGACGCCGAGCTTCTGGCGCTGCAGGACGAGGCGGTCACGGCCGCCATCGCCGCGCAGGAGGCGCTCGGCTTTCGCTGCGTCGTCGACGGCGAGTTCCGCCGCGACGTCTGGTGGAGCGAGTTCATCACCCCCGCCGCGATCGACGGCATCGCGATCGACCAGAGCGATCCCTCGACCTGGTTCGACAAGGACCGTTCGGCCGGCGATCTGCCGACCTACGTGCCCAAGCGCATCCGCGTGACAGGCAAGCTCGCGCGTGCGCGCAGCATCATGGGCCACGCCTTCGAGGTGATGAAGTCCGCGTCCTCGGGTCTCCCCAAGGTCACCATACCGACGCCGGCGCGCTTTCACTTCCAGTACGGCTATACCGCGATCGAGCCCGATGCGTACGGCGATCTCGAGGCCTTCTGGGACGACGTCGTCCGCCTCTACCGCGAGGAGATTGCGGCGCTCGAGGCGGCGGGCTGCCGGATGATCCAGATCGACGACCCGGTCATGTCCTACTTCGTCGATCCCAAGCTGCAGCAGGGCGTGCGCGACATGGGCGCCGAGCCGCGCGAATTGCTGGCCACTTACGTCCGCGCAATCAATGCCGCGGTCGCCGAGCGCAAGCCCGAGACGACGATCGGCTTTCACATCTGCCGCGGCAATGCGCGCGGCTCGTGGATCGCCAGCGGCGGCTACGAGCGCATCGCCGAGGACGTCTTCCCGCATCTCGACGTCGACACCTACTTTCTCGAATACGACGACGAGCGTTCAGGAGACTTCGCGCCGCTCGCGCTGATCCCGGAAGGCAAGAACGTGGCCCTCGGCCTCATCACCACAAAGCGTCCGGACATGGAGGATGTCGATATGCTGAAGCGCCGCGTCGACGAAGCCGCCAAATACCTGCCGATGGAGCGTCTCGGCATCAGCCCGCAATGCGGCTTTGCCAGCGTGATGGAGGGCAATCCGATCACCACCGACGTCCAGCAGGCGAAGCTCGAGCTCGTCGTCCGGGTCGCGCGCGGCCTCTGGGGGAGCGCATGACCCCGCCGTTCCGCGCCGAGCATGTCGGCAGCCTGCTGCGGCCCAAGGCGCTGCTCGAAGCGCGCGAGCGTCTGGAGGGCGACCAGTATGCCGAGGTCCGCGAGAGCCGCGCCTTCGCCGATCTGCGCGACGAGGAGGACAAGGCGATCCGCGACGCGGTCGCGCTGCAGGAAGAGGTGGGCCTGCAAGTCATCACCGACGGCGAGTTCCGCCGCCGCTCCTGGTATCAGGATTTCGTCCTCGCGCTCGACGGCACGGCGATCCGCTTCGGCGATTCGATCCTCGGCTTCCGGAACGAGGACGGCGAGAAGCTGCCCTCGCATCTGGTCGTGGTCGAGGACCGGCTTCACCGCACCGGCGGGATCACGACGGATGCGTTCAAGTTTCTGAAATTTGAGACCGACCGCACCCCCAAGGTCACCATGCCGTCGCCCTCGATGCTGCATTTCCTGGGTGGCCGGCCCTCGGTGAGCGCGAGCGCCTATCCCGATCTCGATGCGCTCTGGGCCGATCTGATCGGGATCTACCGCGCGGAGATCCAGGATCTCTGGGCGCTCGGCTGCCGCTACGTGCAGTTCGACGACGTCACCTTTGCCATCATCTGCGATCCCAGGTTCCGCGCGGCGATCGCCGAGCGCGGCGAGGACCATCAGGTGCTGATGGACACCTATGCCGCGGTGATCAACGCGATCACCGCCGACCGGCCCGCGGGCATGACCTACGGCCTCCACACCTGCCGCGGCAACAACCGCGGCCTGTGGATGGCGGAAGGTGGCTACGACGTTGTCGCCGAGACGGTGCTGAAGACAATCGACGTCGACGCCTTCTTCTTCGAGTTCGACAGCGCGCGCGCCGGCGACTTCGCGCCGCTCCGGCATCTGCCCGACGACAAGCGCATCGTGCTCGGCCTCGTCACCACCAAGACGCCGGAGCTGGAAAAGAAGGACGCGCTCAAGCGCCGCATCGAGGCGGCCGCGGCGGTCGTCCCGCTCGACCATATCTGTCTCAGCCCCCAATGCGGCTTCGCCAGCAACTTCATGGGCAATCCCGTCACCATCGAGGACGAGCGAAAGAAGCTCGCCCTCGTCGTCGAGACGGCGCGGGAGGTCTGGGGCTGAGGGCGGGTATCGGCGCCCGCCACGACAGTGCGATGGAGATGCGAAAATGAGCGACGAGAAAATGCTGGCGGCGAAGGCGGACGGCATCGGCCGCATGACCTTCAACAACCCCGCGCGACGCAACGCCGTCTCGCTGGAGATGTGGGACCGGGCCGAAGCGATCCTGCAGGACTTTGCGAGCGACGACGCGGTGCGCGTGATCGTGCTGAGCGGTGCCGGCGGCAAGGCCTTCGTCTCGGGCGCCGACATCTCCAAATTCGAGAGCGAGCGCGCCTCGCTCGAGGCGGCGCAAGCCTACAATGCCCGCGTCGACGGCCTGCTCGCCAGTCTCATCGATCTGCCCAAGCCGACCATCGCCGAGATCGACGGCTTCTGCATCGGCGGCGGGCTCGGCCTCGCCGTTGCCTGCGACCTCCGCTTCTGCTCAGCCAAGTCCCAGTTCGCCTTGCCCGCCGCGAAGCTCGGCCTCGGCTACCGCTATGCCGGCTTGAAGCGGCTGGTTGATACGGTGGGGGCGGGGGCGGCGCGCGACATCACTTTCTCCGGGCGCCGCCTCGATGCGGGCGAAGCGCTGGCAGTCGGCCTCGTCCAGAAGGTGCTGCCCGACGGTGCGCTCGCGGACTTCGTCACCGAGTATGCGACCACGGTCGCCGCCAACGCGCCGCTGACCATCAAGGGCGTCAAGATCATGATCAACGAGGCGCTCAAGCCCGAGAGCGCGCAGGACCCGGCCTTGTGGCAGACGCTGGTCGACGACGCCTTCGCGTCGGAGGACTACATCGAAGGCCGCCGCGCGTTCATGGAAAAGCGCACGCCCCGGTTCAAGGGCAAATAAGGTCAAGGGTGGATAGGCCCGCCGGGTCTATCGTTCAGGTCTACCGTCCCGGCGTCTGCACCAGCACGCCGACGATGGTCGTCTCGCCCAGCGCCTTGCACGCCTCCAGCCGGTGCAGTCCTTCGACCAGCACGAAGCGCTCGCCGTCGGCGCGCACGCGGATCGGCGTCTTCTGGCCCTCCTCGAGCATGCTGGCGGCAATCTCCTCGACCCGCTCGGGGTCGAGGGTGCGTGCCCGTTTGACCGGTACGCGGATATCCGCGATCTGAAACGTCTGGTTTTCCATCAGCATCGCCATAGGTGCCGCGCCTCCGTCACCAAAGCCCGATAGCACGGCCAGTGGCCCTGATCGCAAAGTAACCGATAGCCAGCGCGCCGCCGCTGGCGGCCACGCCCAGAAGGAGGACCCGTCCATCGCGCTCGAGCATGGCGACGGCGATCAGCAGGATAGCAAGTCCGGGCGGCAATTGCGTCAACGGAACGGGCAGGGCAAAGGTCACGCTCACAAACGCCATCAACAGGCCGACAAAGTTGATCGCCGGCGGCGCGGTCAGCCACGGCCAACGCGGCCGCACGTGCCGCTCCATCCGGGCGAGGATCGGCACCAGCCGCTCGATCGCCCAGCGCAGCTTGCTCATGGGAATGCGCAGCTCGGCGAGCCGGCGCGGCAGGCCCGGCGTGCGGATGCCGGCGGCCATCTGCACCGCGAACACGGCGATCAGCACGCCGCCCGGGATCGACATGGCGGGGACCAGGCTGATCACCGCGAGAATGATGAAGATGACCCCGTAGGCGCGGGCGCGCAGATACGTGATCAGATCGCCGACGGTGATCTCCGGCGCGTCGATTTCCGCGATCAAGGCGCGCAGGATCTCGGAGGTTTGTGGGCGAAGGGTTTGCGACACTGAAGGAAGGTCTCGTCCGGTTGTCCTGCTTGCGCGCGGCCGTGTTGAGCACGGTGACCGCCGCCGCGTCCGCCGGTTCATTCGCGCCGGCGTTCACCCGCGCCGCTAATCCGGGCGGATTTTGCCGTATCATATGCGCTTCGTCCGGGCTAGCGTCACTCTATCGGTTAGTGTGTGATGACGGTTCTTCTCCTCGTCGGCGGATTGGCGTTGCTTCTTATTGGCGGCGAGGCACTGGTCCGCGGCGCCATCGCCATTGCCAAGCGCTATAGGCTTTCGCCGCTGGTTGTCGGCATGGTGATCGCCGGTTTCGGCACATCGATGCCCGAGCTGGTCGTGAGCGTGCGCGCCACCGCCGGCGGCAACCCGGCCATCGCCGCCGGCAACGTCATCGGCAGCAACATCTCCAACATCCTGTTGATCCTGGCCATCGCGGCACTCATTCGACCGGTCGGTCGCCCGCCGCGCCTGTTCATGCCGGACGGCCTCATTCTCATGCTCGTGTCCGTTGGTGTCATCCTGCTCGGTTTACAAGGCCGCATCCCGGCTTGGCAGGGCGGCGTCATGGTGCTGTTGCTCGCCGCCTTCATCGGCTTCCAGTATGTCCGCGACGTCAGGGCCGCCGCCCGGCTTCCCTTGCCCGAGGAGCCGCCGATTCCCTTGCCCGAGGAGTTGCCGCAGCGGCTCCCGATTTCGGTGCTGCTGATTCTGGCGGGCCTCGGGGGGCTCATCGCCGGCGGGGACTGGTTCGTCGAAGGGGCAGTCCGACTGGCACGCGTGCTGGGTGTGAGCGAGGGGTTGATCGGGCTTACCATCGTCGCGGTGGGCACCTCGCTGCCCGAGCTTGCGACCTCGGGGATCGCATCACGCCGCGGCGAGTCCGACCTCGCCTACGGCAACGTGCTTGGCAGTAACATGTTCAATCTGCTGGGTATTCTGGGCTGTGCTGCCCTGGCCGGGCCGTTGGAGGTTCCGCGATTGATGGTCTATGTCGACGGACCTGTCATGATCGGCGCGACCGCGCTCATGCTTTTCTTCCTGGCTCGCGGGCCGCGGCTGGTCCGGTGGGAGGCCGCTGCGATGCTCGCCTTCTATGCTGTATATATTGCCGCACGTGCGGCCTTGTCATGAGTTCAAGGCGTGACAATATTTCCGTTCCTTTGTCTCCATTCTGATTTCCCATGAAAGGGACCGTCCGATGGCCAAGCGAAATGATGCGGTACGACGTTTCATTCCACCGGCAGGGCTATCTGCATTGATGGTGACCGTCTTGATCAGCGCCAGCCCGGTTGTCGGATCCGCCGCCGAGCGCATGGTCACGGTTGGTGTGGCAGAAATGGTGCGGGTCTTTCCGAGCGGGCATACGTTCAAGGCACGCATCGACACGGGCGCAACGACCTCTTCGATCAATGCGCGGAACATCAAGCTGTTTCGCAAAGGCGGCAAACGCTGGGTCCGTTTCGAGATAAACGGCAAGAGCGGCCAACGGGTTCGGATGGAGCTTCCAGTCGTGCGCCGGGTCCGCATCAAGCGCTTCGGCCAGGAGAGCAAGAGCCGGTCGGTTGTTCGCTTGGGCCTCTGCATGGGCGGCTATTACAAGGATGCGCAGGTCACGCTGCAGGACCGGCGCCGGCGCGAGTTCCCGGTGTTGATCGGCCGCCGCTACATGGCGGGCGCCATGCTGGTCGACCCCGCCAGGGAATACTTAACCAAGCCGGACTGCCCGGGTCGAAAATGAGCCGCGGGTGAGCCTGTAAACAAAGTCAGCCGCGCGCGCGGACGGGCATTGAATTCCGGCTCAGGACTGCCGACGTGACACCGCATATCGGCGTGGATGCGCCGTCAGACGGACAATCAGACCATCGCCATGTACGATAAGCTTATCGCCAATGTCCCGCGGATCATTGCGGATTACGGCGCCGCGGTCGTTGGCAGCGTGATCTTCCTGTTCGCCGCCTGGGCGTTCGCCATCATCCTGGATCGGATGCTCCGGCGTATCCTGGACGACCGGACCGATCTCGATCCGTCCTATATCGCGGTGATCGCGCGCACGACGCGCATCATCATCATCGTGCTGGCCTCCGTCGCGGTGTTGGAGGAGCTGGGCGTCGAGATCGCCAGCCTGATCGCCGCGCTCGGCATCTTCGGCTTCGCCATCGCGCTCGGCCTGCGCACGCCGCTCGCCAACTTCTTCACCGGCATGATGATCTACATCCTCAAGCCCTACGACATGGGCGACCACATCGAGGGCGAGCGGGTCGAGGGCTCGGTCGAGTCGATCGGCGCCTTCCACACCGTCGTCGTCACGCCCGACGGCACGCACGTGTCGGTGCCCAACTCGGCGATGTGGGCGCGCTCGATAAAGAACTTCTCGCGGCCGCGGCCGTTCCGCGTCGATCTCACCGTGACCGCCGGTCGTGAGCTCCACTTCGCCGAGCTCGCGGCGATGATCGACAAGATCGTCCGCGCCGACGCGGTACTGTTCAAGGACTTCCCGCCGGAGGTCCGCATCGTCGACACGACCGCGGAGTCGCTCATCATTCGCGTCTCGGCCTGGTGCGCGGCGGAAGAGGCCTGGGCCTTCGGCGACAGGCTGAAGGCGGCGATCGGCGCGGCGATCGCGGCGGCGGGCGGCACGGTCAAGAAGATGATCGTGACCCGCAAGCAGCGCCGGGCCGCAGCTAAACCGAAGGCGCCGCCCAAGGACAGAGGCGAAGATTTCACGTAATATCAATGTCTTAGCATGGACGTGATCAGATGATCTCGTCCTCGTCGAAGAGCGGGTCGCCCTGCAGCTCGGTTTCGATGGCGCCTACCTTGCGTTCGGCGCGGCTGGCACTGGGCACGCGGGCGATGTGGAATAGCGCATCGCCCTGGTTTACGACGGGCAGGTTCGTGCGCCCGATGATGAGACCCGGCCAGGTCGGACGGACCTCGGTCTCGCTGTCCTCGTAGGGATTCGCGATCACGCCCAGCACGTCGTCGGTGCTCACGCTCTCGCCCGGCGTCTTGAAGGTCCGCAGGATCCCGCCTTCCGAGGCGCGGGTCCACGAGCTCGCTTCGGACAGCGTCGGCTGTGTGCGCGCATCGGCGACGCTGCGCGACGAGACCATGCCCAGCGCCTTCATCACGCGCAGGATGCCGCGCACCCCCGCGCGCACGGCGAACTCGTCGAAGCGCAGCGCCTCGCCCGCCTCATAGGTCATCACATCGACGTCATGATCGCGGGCGGTCTGGCGCAGTGAGCCGGGACGCTCCGGGGAATTGATCACGACCGGCACGCCAAACGCCTTGGCGAGATCGAGACAATGGCTGTGGGAAAAGTCGAGGCGGAGCTGCGGCAGGTTGATCCGATTCAGTGCCGCCGAATGCAGATCGATCCCGACGTCGGAGCGCGCCACGATCTCATTCGTGAAGAGATACGCAAGCTGCGCCGCCAGCGATCCGGTTGCCACGCCGGGAAAGCTGCGGTTGAGGTCGCGCCGGTCGGGCAGATAGCGCGAATGGCTGATGAAGCCGAAGGCGTTGACGATGGGGATGCACAAGAGCGTGCCGCGCAGCCGACGGAGCGTCGGGACGCGGCAGAGACGGCGGATGATCTCCACCCCGATGATCTCATCGCCGTGAATCACCCCGCTGACGAACAGCGTCGGCCCGTCGCGACGGCCATGGAAGACGCGCACCGGCAAGGTGATCGGTGTGTGGTTGGACAGCTTGCTGACCGGCAGATCGACGACGACCTGCGAGCCTGGTGCCACGCTCGCATCGCCGATCCGAAAGGGCGCGCGCGTGGCGCTCATCCGGATCCGCGCGTACTTGTTTTGCCGGGCTTCCAGTTCTTCTCGATGAACTCGATCATCTTGCCGGCGACGTCGATGCCGGTGGCCTTCTCCACGCCCTCCAGGCCCGGCGAGGAGTTCACCTCCATTACCACGGGCCCGTGATTGGAGCGCAGCATGTCGACGCCGCAGACATTGAGGCCCATGATCTTGGCCGCGCGCACGGCGGTGGAGCGCTCCTCCGGCGTGATCTTGATCGACTTGGCGCTGCCGCCGCGATGGAGGTTGGAGCGGAAGTCGTCGGCCGCGCCGGTGCGCTGCATGGCCGCGATCACACGTTCGCCGATGACCAGCGCCCGGATGTCGGTGCCGCCCGCCTCCTTGATGAACTCCTGGACGAGGATGTTCACATTGGCGCCGCGGAAGGCCTCGATCACCGATTTCGCCGAGCGCTCGGTTTCGCCGAGCACGACACCGATGCCCTGCGTGCCCTCCAACAGCTTGATGACGACCGGCGCGCCGCCGGCGATCTCGATAACCTCGCTGGACTGTTTCGGGTCGTGGGCAAAGGCGGTAACCGGCAGACCGATGCCGCGCCGCGCCAGCAGCTGCACCGAGCGCAGCTTGTCGCGGGAACGGCCGATCGCGACCGACTCGTTGAGCGGCCACACGCCCATCATCTCCAACTGTCGCAGCACGGCGAGCCCGTAGAAAGTGATCGAGGCGCCGATCCGCGGGATCACCACGTCATAACCGGTCAGCTTCTCGCCGTGATAATACGCCTCCGGGCGATGCGAGGTGATGTTCATCACCACGCGCAGCGTGTGCAGGATGTCGAGCGTGTGCCCTCGCGCCTCGGCGGCCTCTACCAATCGCTTGTGCGAGTAGAGGTTCGGGTTTCGCGCGAGCATCAGCATTTTCATGTGGTCATCTCCCGATCCGTCAGTTTGTGGAATTGGCCGCGGCGCGCTCACGACTCATTGTTGAGCCGGCGCGTTGACAGAAACGAGCGGCTGGGATCAATGATAGCACGGCGCCGCAGGGCGGTTCGGCCCAACAGCATCCTGAATCCCATCTGGTCTCGTGCCGTTAAGGTAAGCTCAATCGGCCAACGGCGCACCCCCAACTCGAGAATTGTTTTGATAACGTAGCGTTGCTGAATCGCGCCGCTGGAGCTGCGCACATGGCGCTCGCCCAGCACCAGCGCCTCGCATTCGATCACCACGTGATTGTCGCGCTGCATCGGGTGCAGCACGAAGGCGACCCACTTCTCGCCGTCCTTGTCGAAGGGGCGGATGTGCCAGGCGTGGAGCGCCGAGGATCGCGCGCCGGTATCGATCTTCGCCTTCACCATCTGCACGCCGAGATCGGGCAACCCGACCCATTCGCGCCAGCCAACCAGCATCGGCTCGCGCTTCTTCTTGCGCTTGATGCCCGGCTTTTTCTTTTTTGTCGCTTTGATCGTCACATTGGACCCACTCGCTTGCGCCCGGTGATAGGCGTGTACACTGCGGTCCCGGTTCGCGGAAGCGTCATTTGCATGTCAGCGGACGCGACGCCCGGCTAACTCTTCGCCCCGTGCGGTGCGAAAAGGATCACCGCGGCGCCTACGAGACACACCACCGCGCCGATCATATCCCAGCGGTCGGGCCGCTGACCCTCGACGAACGCCAGCCAGGCCAGCGAGGCGGCGATGTAGACGCCGCCATAGGCCGCATAGGTGCGCCCGGCGAACGCGCTCTCGATCCGCGTCAACAGAAAGGCGAAGAGCGCCAGGCTGACCAACCCGGGCAGCACCCACCAGACCGACTTCTCCAGCCGCAGCCAGGCCCAGAAGGCGAAGCAACCGGCGATCTCCGCCAGCGCCGCCGCGACGGCGTAAGGGACGCTTGCCATCGCGCTAGTCGATCACGATGCCGGACATATCGTCTTCGAGCGCCGGCCATTCGGGATCGGTCGCCTCGATCGTCTTGCGCACGATGCGGGCGATGCAGGCATTGCGGTACCAGTTGCGGTTGGCCGGGACCACGAACCACGGCGCGTGCTCGGTCGAGCAGCGCCCGATCGCGAGGTCCGCAGCCGCCGTGAAATCGTCCCAGCGTTTGCGCATCTCCAGATCGCCCGGATTGAACTTCCAGTGCTTGTGCGGCTCGTCGAGTCGCTCCCGGAAGCGCTCCTTCTGCTCGTCCTTCGAGATATGCAGATAGAATTTGAGGATCACCACGTCGTTCTCGACCAGGTGCTTCTCGAAAGCGTTGATCTGCTCGTAGCGCTCCTCGACCCGCTCGCGCGGCGCGAGATCGAGCACGCGGACGACCAGCACGTCCTCGTAATGCGAACGGTTGAAGATGCCGATCATGCCGCGCTTCGGCACGGCCTTGTGGATGCGCCACAGATAATCGTGGGCGAGCTCCTCGTCGGAGGGCTTCTTGAAGTTGGTGACCCGAACGCCCGCTGGATTGACCGGCCCGAACACCTTGCGCACCGTGCCGTCCTTGCCGCCGGCGTCACGCGCCTGGAAGACGCATAAGAGGGCTTTCTTGGAGCAGGCATAGAAGGCGTTCTGGATCTCCACGATCGCCTTCACGTCGTCTTCGAACTGCTTCTCCGCGGCCTTGCGGTCGGGAAAGCAGGTCTTCTCCTGCGGGTCGAGGGCGGCCAGCGAGAAGTCCGTGCTGCCCGGCGTGACGCGGTAGCGCGCGAAGACGGGGTCGTCGTGGTCATGGGTCGCCATCGGCCGGGCCTCCCTCCTGTCGCCTGATTGGACCCGATACTGGGTTGTCGGAGGGGGCAGAATCAAACGGTTTCTGCGGTTTTTCGGGCACATATCCGGGCCGCTTGATCCGCTGCGCGGCAAATCCCACATTATTGATGCGGGACGGTGCCAGGTTGGGCCGTCCGCCCGGCGCCCGGATCATCGGGGCCGGTGTTTCACGAACGGCACCTCGCTCATCACAGGAGGAGACCTGCCATGTCACGACTTTCGCTGTTCAACAGCCCTTTTCTCCTCGGCTTCGATCAGTTCGAGCGCACGCTCGACCGGATCTCCAAAGCCTCGTCCGACGGCTTTCCGCCCTACAATATCGAGCAAAGCGCGGAAAACCGGCTGCGCATCACCCTCGCGGTCGCCGGCTTCTCGATGGACGATCTGACCGTCCAGGTCGAGAACAACCAGCTCATCGTGCGCGGCAAGCAGGCCGAGGACGCCGACAAGGTCTATCTCCACCGCGGCATCGCCGGGCGGCAGTTCCAGCGCACCTTCGTGCTGGCCGACGGCATCGAGGTGGTGGGGGCCGAGCTCGACAACGGGCTGCTCCATATCGACCTCGAGCGACCGCTGGTCGAATCCAAAGTGCAGACTGTCGCCATCAAAGGTGCCGGTGGTGAGGGCGGCAAAGCCGGCAAGGCCGAGACGATCGATGTCGAAGCCGACGCGCAAGGCTCGCGCAAGGCAAAGGCCTGAGTCTGTCCGTCTCTCTCAGCGAAAGGACGAAACCCATGCATGAACATCATGCTTTGCGGCACATCACCGCCGACGCGCTCGCCCATCTCGGGATCGAGCAGGTCGCCTACGTCAAGCCCGTGACCCTCGAGGACGGCAAGACCGCCTTTGCGATCCACGCCGCCGACGGTCAGGAAATGGCCATGCTGGCCGACCGCGAGGTCGCCTTCGCCACCGTGCGCCAGAACGACCTGGAGCCCGTCAGCGTCCACT
>CAZBRE010000053.1:0-3154 GCA_964494065.1 uncultured Alphaproteobacteria bacterium | reverse complement strand
GAGGTCGCCTTCGCCACCGTGCGCCAGAACGACCTGGAGCCCGTCAGCGTCCACTAAGTGCGTTTGATCCAGCCGCCTACCCCTCACCCTCCCACGACCCTATCGGGTCGCGGGCCCCTCCCTCTCCCGCAAGGGGAGAGGGGAAGGAAAGGCGCGCTCTGATTCCCTCTCCCCTTGCGGGAGAGGGTTAGGGTGAGGGGCTGAAACGCCGAAGGCGTTTCAGTACATAGGTTTCAGCAATTGGGCGCCGAAGGCGTTTCAGTACATAGGTTTCAGCAATTGGGCGCCGAAGGCGTTTGAGTGCATAAACCTCCGCAAGTCACACCGGAGGTGTTTGCGTACATAAGATTTCCCTACGCAACCTGAAAAAACGCGAAGCGACGTCAGGCGAGCGTCCGTTACGCCGCCTGGTTCGTCGCGGCGTTGGCGAGCAGCGCGTAGATCGCCTCCGCATTGTCGGAGCCGCGCACCTTCTGGCAGATCTGCGGATCGCGCAGCAGGCGCGAGACGCGGGCCAGCGCCTTCAGGTGATCGGCACCCGCGCCCTCCGGGGCCAGCAGCAGGAAAATGAGATCGACCGGCTGGTCGTCGATCGCATCGAAATTGATCGGCTGCTCCAGGCGCGCAAAAAGCCCGTGCAGCTTCTTCAGCTCCGGGAGCTTGCCGTGCGGGATCGCGATGCCGTTGCCCACGCCGGTGGTGCCCAGGCGCTCGCGCTCCAGCAGCACGTCGAAGATCGCCCGCTCCGACATCCCGGTCAGCTCGGCGCTGCGCCTGGCCAGTTCATGCAGGGCCTGTTTCTTGCTCGAGACCCGCAGGCTGGGAACGACTGTGTCCACGCCGATCAGTTCGGTGATGTCCATAAATGCCTTTCCCGATTATCCAGGACCTGCGCGGTCGCGCCGTCAGGATTGCTCTCGATTGCCGCGTGGATCGACCCAGCCGATGGTGCCATCGGGCCGGCGGTAGAGCATATTGAGTCCGCCATGAGCGGTGTTGCGAAACATCATGGCGGGGGTATTTGAAAGATCGAGGCGCATCACCGCCTCGCCAACGGTGAGACTGGGGATCTCCGCTTCCATCTCGGCGACCACGACCGGCTCGTCGCTGGCCGGCTCCGCATCGTCGGGGCCTTCCCCGGCCAACACGAAGGCCTGGGCGGGGATCGTCTCGTCGTTGCGCGCCGAGCGGTGATGGTCGCGCAGGCGGCGTTTGTAGCGGCGCAAGCGCTTGGCCATGTGATCGGTTGCGAGATCGAAGGCGCCGTAAGCGTCGCCCGCCTTGGCATGGGCCTGGATCTGAATACCTTTGCCGACATGGACGGTGATCTCGGCGTGGATCTCGTGCGCCTCGCGCGAGAACACGACGTTCCCGTCCATGGCGTTGCCGAAATACTTCTCGACCGCACCATTGAGCGCCTCGGTCACGTGCTCCTGGAGCGCTTGGCCGATGTCGATCTGCTTGCCGGTAACGGAAAGCTGCATGTCGCTCGAAATTGGGTGTCGGGGCCGCCCCATCAGCCATTCCCGGCGCCGGCGGCCTCATCAAGGCGCGGCACCCTAGTGAGTCGTCAAATCCGAGTCAAGACTAGCAAAAAACGTCACAGTTTGCGCGGCTTCGCGCAGTCCAATCGTTAACCTTACATCACCGCGTTCTTGGCCCGGCGCCGTTCCACGGAGGACGGGATCTTCATGGCCTCGCGGTATTTCGCCACCGTCCGCCGGGCGATATCGACGCCGTCGGCGCGCAAGGCGGTGACGATGGCGTCGTCGGACAGCACCTTGTCGGCGGGCTCGGCCTCGACCAGCGCCTTGATGCGGTGGCGCACGGCCTCCGCGGAGAGGTCGCAGCCGCCGTCGGAGGCGGAGATCGCCGCGGTGAAGAAATACTTGAGCTCGAAGATGCCGCGCGGCGTGGCGATGAACTTGTTCGTGGTGACGCGCGAGACCGTGCTCTCGTGCATCTCGATCTTCTCCGCGATGTCGCGCAGCACCAGCGGCTTCAGATGCTGGATGCCGTGGCGGAGGAAACCGTCCTGCTGGCGCACGATCTCGGTCGAGACCTTGAGGATCGTGTTGGCGCGCTGGTCGAGCGCGCGCACCAGCCAGTTGGCCGACTGGAACTGCTCGCTGATATAGGCGCGGTCGTCTTCCGTGCGCGCCCGCGCGCCGATCTCGGCATAGTAGCTGCGGTCGACGAGGACGCGCGGCAGCGTGTCGTTGTTGAGCTCGACCACCCAGCCGCCGGCGGAATCGGCGCGCACGAAGACGTCGGGCGTCACCGGCATCGCGGCTTCGCTGGAGAAGGCCAGCGCCGGCTTCGGGTTGAGCCGTTTCAATTCGGCCAGCATGTCGGTGAGGTCTTCGCCGTCGACGCCGCAGAGGCGCTTGAGGCCCGCGAAGTCGCGCTTGGCGACGAGGTCGAGATTGTCGATCAGCGCCGCCATCGCCGGGTCGTAGCGGTCGCGCTCCTTCAACTGCAGCGCCAGGCATTCGCCGAGGTCGCGGGCAAAGACGCCGGTCGGCTCCAGCGACTGCAGGCGCCCGATCACGCTTTCCACCTCGTCATGCGCGCAGCCGATCTGGTCGGCGATCTGATCGGTCGCGCCCATCAGATAGCCCGCCTCGTCGAGCAGCGAGATGAGATGCGAGGCGATCAGCCGCGCACGCGGCTCCTCGAAGTCGGCGTCGATCTGGCTTTGCAGGAATTCGTTCAGCGTCTGCGTATCGGCGACGGTCTGCTCCAGCACGTTGCTGTCCATGGCCGAGCTCTGATTGCCGGCAGCGCTGGGCAGCGAGGGCGGCGGTGCGGGGTCGGTGCCGCCGTTCCACATGTTGTCGTAGTCGGTATCGAGCGGTGCTTCGCCGGGCGCAGCGATGCCGTCGTCCGCCGAAAGGCCGAACGTCTCCAAAGCCGCCGCTTCGCCGTTTACCGGCTGCGGGGCCTCGTCCCCATCGTCGCCCGTGCCATCCTGGCGGTCCCCGTCAACCGTTCCGTCGCTGCCGTCATCGCGTTGCAGCAGCGGGTTCTTCTCGAGTTCCTCTTCGACATAATCGGAGAGTTCGAGGTTTGAAAGCTGCAGCAGCTTGATGGCCTGCTGCAGTTGCGGCGTCATGACGAGGGCTTGGGCCTGTCTTAGATCGAGCCGCTGATT
>CAZBRE010000052.1:0-26330 GCA_964494065.1 uncultured Alphaproteobacteria bacterium | reverse complement strand
GGGCGAGCGCCAGCATCGCTTCGTTGTCGGCCTGGGTGAAGAAGAGGATGCCGGCGAGCCCCCGCGCCCGCGCCTCGCTGGTGGCGCGCTCGAGCAGGCCGCGGCCGATGCCGCGCCGGCGCCGAGGTTCCTCGACGGCGACTGCAAGCTCGCCGTCGCCGCCGAGCCATTCGACATCCGGCCAGGCAAGATGGGCCGCGCCTCGCACCACGCCGTCCTCGATATGGGCGAGGACCAGGGCGCGCGACCAGTCGATATCGGCGATAAAACGCGCCAGCGTGCCGTTGTCGATCGGCCGCCCGAAGCGATGGCGGCGGCCTTGCGGGTCGAGGCGGATAAGATGCGCGAGATAGGCCCCGGCCTCGGTGGACAGGAGCGGTCGGACCGCGGTCCGGCCCCCGACCAATCGGACCTGATCGGGATCGACCGGCTCGGCGCCCCGCAGTGACAAACGGCACATCAGGCGCGTACGGCCGAAAGAGGCGAACCCGGGCCACCAGTGACCATCGCCTATATCATTCATAGAACGAACGTTCGTTTCGAAGGAATTGACATCCGGAGACTTTTGGCTGTTCGCTGACATGATGAGGATCCGGGCCTGGGGGTGGTGCGGCGCTAGTGCGTTGTCGCTCTAATGGACCTTGGCCGGGGCGACGGCGTGGGGGGCGCCCTCGCGGGCATCTTTCAGCAGCCGCCGGAAGGCGTCACGGGCGTATTTCTCGGCGTTCGAATCGCGCAACAGGCGTTGGGCATTGTGATAGCCGAGCGCGATGGCGTAGACGTCGTGGGCGAAGGCGCGGGCGTCGAGGTCGTCGCGGAAGTCGCCCTGGGCCACGGCCTTCTCCGCCGCGGCCGCGAGCACGCCGAGCCAGCTTTCCTGCGCCCAGACGAGGTAGTCGCGCACCGGCCCCTCGCGGTCGTCCCACTCGACCTGGGCGGCGACGAAGGGGCAGCCGCCGGAGAGCGTCTCGGAATTCGCCCAATCCATCCAGTTCTCGACCAGCGCGATCAGGCGGCGGAGGCCGCGGGCCTCGTCGCGCGCGGGCTTGATCACCTGGGCGGCGAAGCGCGCCGAGGCGGCTTCGAGCACGGCAAGCTGGAGAGCCTCCTTGGAGCCGAAATGGGCGAAGAGCCCCGATTTCGACATGCCCGTCTCGGCCGCCAGCGCGCCGATCGACAACGCCTCGAGCCCCCGGACCGTGGCGAGGTCGAGGGCCTGATCGACGATGGCTTCGCGGGTTCGTTCACCTTTTCGCATCGAGGATTAAATAGTACGAACGTTCGGTTACGTCAAGTGCAAATCGGGGCCGCTTGATTAGCGTCCCGAACCGCCCGACATACTGGACCAGCATAGCTTCACGAGAGTTGGAGCGATCATTTCGGAAATGGGATTCAATGATGGCCGGCCTACTGCCTCACGACGGTGGCTGCCTGTGCGGCGGCCTGCGATATCGGACCACAGCCGAACCAATGCGGGTCACGATCTGCCATTGCCGGTTCTGCCAGCGGGCGACCGGAGCCGCCTATTTCGTCGAACCGATCTTTGCACGGAGCGATTTCGGGATCCTGGACGGCTCCCCTCGGGAGTTTGCGCATCGCTCGGAAGGCAGCGGCAAGCAGGTGTTCGTGAATTTCTGCGGCGATTGCGGCACCAAGATCTTTCTCGGCTTCGAGCGCTGGCCCGACATCGTGGGCGTTTATGCCGGTAGCTTCGACGATCCGAACTGGTTCGAGATCCGGCCGGACAACGCCAAGCACATCTTCCTCGATTCGGCGAGAGCCGGGACGGTCATCCCGCCCGGCATCGATACCTATCGCCGGCACGCGACCGAGAACGACGGCACCCCGAACAGAGCGACGGTGTTCTCGGAACCGCATGTTCTCTAATTCGCCGGACGCATGGCTGGGGTCCCGCTGCCGCCATGGATCAAAGCATTTCCATTCCGGCGCGCGAGACTAAATTATCGCTGAACCCGAACGACGAAACGAAGAGGAGCGTGAGACATGGGCCAGCTGGTGAACGGCAAATGGCAGGCCGACGGGGCCGATGTGCGGAAATCGGACGGCAAGTTCAAGCGCACCGAGGCGGCCTTCCGCAACTGGGTGACCAAGGACGGCAGCCCCGGCCCCAGCGGTGAGGGCGGCTTCAAGGCCGAGCCCGGCCGCTACCACCTCTATGTCGCCTATGCCTGCCCCTGGGCGCATCGCACACTGATCGTGCGCGAGCTCAAGGGGCTTACCGACATCATCGACGTTTCGATCGTCCACCCCTTCATGGGCAAGATGGGCTGGAGCTTCGAACATGACGGCGACGCACAGGGCGATCCCCTGTTCGGCGCCAAGTACATCCACGAGATCTATATCCGCGGGAAGTCCGACTACACCGGCCGCGCCTCGGTGCCGGTGCTGTGGGACAAGGAGCGCGGCACGGTCGCCTCGAACGAATCGTCGGAGATCATCCGCATGTTCAACTCGGAATTCGACGAATGGGGCGATGCCTCGGTCGATCTCTATCCCGCACCGCTGCGCGACGAGATCGATGCGGTCAACGACGGCGTCTACAACAACGTCAACAACGGCGTGTACAAATGCGGCTTCGCGACCTCGCAAGCGGCCTACGAGGAGGCGTTCTATGCGCTCTTCGACGAGCTCGACGGGCTGGAGGCGCGGCTCGCCAAGACCCGGTACATCGTCGGCGACCGCATCACCGAGGCCGACTGGCGGCTTTTCGCCACGCTGGTGCGCTTCGATCCCGTTTATTTCGGGCACTTCAAGTGCAACAAGCGCCGCATCTACGACTACCCGAACCTGTGGAACTACACCAAGGAGCTCTATCAGGTGCCGGGCGTGGCGCCGACGGTGAACCTCGACCATATCAAGCGGCACTACTACGGCAGTCACGAAACCGTGAACCCGACCCGGATTGTCCCCGTCGGCCCGGAAATCGACTACACTACCCCCCACGACCGCGGGCGGCTCAAGGCCGCCTAGAGCGGTGGGGTGAGCAACGGGAGATGCGATCATCGCGCCCGACCGCCCCCAGCGTCCGGAGGGTTGTCGGCACGAGCAACGTCGGCCTTAGCCGAGACGGTACATCCTTGCGCCAATCCGCTTGAACACCGAACCGGCCCGGGCCGACAAATCGATCGCAGTCCCGATTGCGAAAATCGGAGGGAGCGATGGTTGACGCAACCGAAAGCAAAGCACCGAAATATTTTCTGCCTTTTCTGGGTCCGCTTTACGAGGGGTTGGCCGAGTACGCCTATCCGCTGCTGCGGGTCACGCTCGGTCTGTTCTTCATCCCGCATGGCTGGGTGAAGATCTTCGGCGGCGCCTACAAAGGTACCGCCTTCTTCATGGCAATGACGCTGGGCGGTCATCCAAAGGACCAGGCCGGCGAATTCGCCGGAAGCTGGATTCCCTGGGCCTACTACATCGGCCTGCTCGAGTTGGTCGGCGGGGCGCTGCTCGTGATCGGCCTATTGACGCGGGTGGTCGCCGCGCAAGTCCTCGTGTTCATGATCGTGGCCTGGTTCGGCGTGCATTCGGGCGCGTGGTTCTGGACCAACCGGGGTGCGGAGATGCCGATTCTGCTGGGGTTGCTGGCGATCGTGGTGCTGATCCGTGGCGGCGGCGCGCTGTCGATCGACAAAGCCATGGGCCGGGAGTTCTAGCGCCCGCCCCCCAGGGACCAAACTGACACGGCAGCCGGCGCGGGCATGGCCTTGCAGGCCCGCGTAAGGGAGGCATGCGCCGCGGCTCGGAGACTTTGAACGACCCGTGGGTTTTGAAAGGCCCGAAGGTTTCGAAAGGCCCGAAGGTTTCGAAAGGATCGTGTATATGACGATGACGCTCCCCACGCTCTTCCTCTCGCACGGCGCGCCGACGCTGCCGCTGGAGGATATTCCGGTCTCGACATTTTTGAAGGGCCTCGGCGCGGAGCTGCCGCGGCCGCGTGCGATCCTGATGGTCTCTGCCCATTGGGAGACGCCGGGACCGACGCTGGGCGGCGACGAAAGCCCCAAGACGATCCACGACTTCTACGGCTTTCCGGACGCGCTCTATCAGCTTCAGTATGCAGCGCCGGGCGATCCGGCCTTGGCAGCCCGCGCGGCGGCGCACCTGGAGGCGGCCGGGTTCGAGGCGCGCGTCCATCCAAGGCGCGGGCTCGACCACGGCGCGTGGAACCCGTTGATGCTGGTCTATCCCGACGCCGATATCCCGATCGTGCAGCTCTCAATCCAGACCGCGCTCGGCCCAAAGCATCATTTCGAGCTCGGCCAGGCGCTTCGACCGTTGCGCGATGAAGGCGTCCTCATCATCGGCAGCGGCAACACGACCCACAATCTCGGCGACCCGCGGCGCGCCATGGCGCATGTCGAGCCGCCCGACGACGTCCGCGCCTTCGACGACTGGCTGATCGACGCTGTCGAGGCGGGGCGAACCGACGATCTGCTGAACTACCGCGCGCTCGCACCGACGGCGGCGCATCAGCATCCGACCGAGGATCACCTATTACCGCTCTATGTCGCCATGGGCGCGGCGGGCCGGAATGGCACGGCGGCAAAAGGCCGCCTGCTCCATCAGAGCTATTGCCTTGCGATTCTCGCGATGTCCGCCTTCGCGTTCGAGGGATAGGCCCGCTCAGCCAGTTGCCTGCTCAGGCTGATCCGCTTGGTCTGCCTCGGTGGCTGCCTCGGTGGCAGGCGCGCCGGGCGTGGCGGCGATGCGCTCGCCGGGCAGTCGAACGATGACGGTCGTTCCGACATCGGGCTTGCTTTCGATGGTGAGCGTGCCGCCGTGCAGCTCGACCAAGGACTTGGTGAGGGGCAGACCGAGGCCGGTGCCCTCATAGCGGCGGCTGAGCTGACTGTCGATCTGATTGAAGGGCGTGAGCGCCCGGGGAATATCATCGGCGGTCATGCCGATGCCGGTGTCGACGACGCTGATCGCCAGCGGCCCGCCATCGCCGTCGCATCGGCCGCGGATCGTCACCGACCCGTCGGGCGGCGTGAACTTGATGGCGTTCGAAACCAGGTTGACGAAGATCTGCTTCAGCCGCCTGGCATCGGCGCGGAGCGTCGGCAGCGTATCCAGCCCCTCCTGCGCAAGCGTCACCGAACCACGCGCGGCGGCCTGGCGCACGAACCGCAGCGCGCTCTCGATGGTGTCGGCCACGCTGCACGCCGTCTCGTTGAGCTCTAGCTTGCCCGCCTCGAGCTTGGAGATATCGAGAATGTCGTTGATGAGATTGAGAAGATGCGTGCCGCTGTCGTTTATGTCGGCCGCATACTGAATGTAGCGCTCGTCCGCGATCGAGCCAAAGGCCTCGCTGCGCATGATCTCCGAGAAGCCGATGATCGCGTTGAGCGGCGTCCGGAGCTCGTGGCTCATATTGGCCAGGAACTGCGACTTGGTGGCGTTTGCCCGTTCGGCCGCGAGCGTGGCTTCGACGCGGGCCGTGATGTCCTGAATGATCGCCATGGCAGCGCCGGCATCATGCAGATGGGCCAGCGGTACGATCCGAATCGCGACGTGGCGCACCAGCCCCGAGGGGAGCAAGAGACTCGCCTCGATCGGCAGCTCGCCCGGCGACATGCCCGCACCGGCAGTCGCATCCAGGGCGGACCATTGATCGGCGGGGAACAGGTCCTTCAATGATGCGCCGCTCAGCTCGGCTTCCGCCGCGCCGAAGATCTCCGCGCCGTATCGGTTGATCGACAGGATGCGGCCGTCGTCATCGAGCAGCAGCACCCCGACGGGGGCGTGGTCGAGCACCTGGTCGATATACGACCGGCGGACGATCTCGCGGCCGCTTTCGATGGCGAGGTCGGCGGCCTCGTTTCGCAAGCGCGCATCGGCGGTCCGTCGCCGCTGATAGCGCGAGATCTGATCGCGCAGATGATTGCCGAGCGTGTCGGGATCGGTGCTCGAGAGCAGAGAGACGTCCTTGGTGGAGACGCCATGATTGCCGAAGCGCCTGCGCAGCTCGGTGCGGCTCTTCTCGTTGCCGGTGATGACGACGAGAGGCTGGGCGTATCCTGCCTGGCGCAGGCCCGCCGTGAGCGAAACCGGATCGGCCCCGCCGAGATCGACCAGGAAGGCCGCCGCTTCATCTACCGCGCAATCTTCCGCCTGATTTGCCGTATTGGTCTTGTGTGGATCCCACAGGACGAAATCAAACCCGTCCGCCATCCGCGCGGCCAGCCGATCGATCAGATGGGGCTGGTCGACACAGCAGAGGATCGACGCGGACACGAGCTACTCACCGAACATTGGTTGGCCGAGCAGCGTGCGCCCGGCCCAGATCCGCAGCAGGTCGGTCGTCGGCGCCATGACATGCGCTGCCCGCACATCGCGCAGATGGCGCTGGATCTCCGAGCCGTCGCGGTAGGCGATCCCGCCCATCAGCGTCATGCACTCGCCGATCACGTCGGTCGCCACCTCGGCGATCTCGGCCTTGGAGGTCAGCACGGACAATACGCTGTCCTCGTCGCCGGCATCGAACAGCTCGCCGGCGCTGTAGACGATGCGCCGCGCCGATTCGAGCTTGCCCCATATGGTGCCGAAGCGGTGTTGCAGCACGGTCGATTCCGCCAGCACACGGCCGTCATGCTTGTATTCGCGCTCCATCAGGTGGCGCCGGGTCGAGCTCAGCGCCGCCGTCGCCACCCCGAGATAGGTGCCCGACATGGCGGTCAGGAAATACGGCGCAACGACGTTGAAGACGTACCAGATCTGGTCACCCATCGCGCCCAGCAGAGCGTCTTGCGACAGGCGTACGTGGTCGATGGTCAGCGCGCGCGACTCGTTGCCGCGCATGCCGAAGCCCTGCCAACGCTCGCCCCAGCTCAAGCCCTCCGTCGTGCCATCGAGCACCACGCATGAGAACTGGGACAAGCCCTGGTCGTCATCGTAATTGACCGAGACGACGTAGGAGTCCGCGCGGGCTCCGTTGGTGACGAAGTGCTTGGTGCCGTCGACCTCGAGCGACCCGTCCTCACGGCGCACCAGGCGGCACTGCGGGTAGTAGAAATGCGCGCCGGTGCCGACCTCGCTCAGGGCCAAGGTCGTTAGATGCCGGCCTTCGGCGATCGGCCGCAAATAGGCCTCGGCCTGCGGCTCCGTCACCCGCGCCGCGATGACGGCCGAGCCGACGCAGTGCATGCCGAAGCAGATCGCGGTCGAGGCGCACTCGGCGCCGAGGATCTCGCAGCAGCGGGCTAGCGCGTAGAGCCCATGCCCCAGGCCACCGTACGCCCGGGGTACGACGAGGCCGCCCAGTCCGGCCGACTGGAGCGCACGGATCGCCTGTTCCGGCCAGACCGCGTCCCGATCGACCGTTGCGGCGTTGGGCCGCGCGATCTCCTCGGCGACCACCTTCACCGCCTGCAGAATGTTTTCCAGGCGGGTGTAGTCCGGCTCGCTGATGTCTGTGGCCTTGCAATCCACTGACGGTCCCCCTGGAACGCACGCAGCGTCCTCGTCCACACGATCAGACCATCGACGCGTTGGGTGCGATGACCGAGCTTCCCGAACCGGCGCGGTCGCACCGTCCGGTCTGTCGTGTGGCCGATCGATGGTTCAACATCGAGATCAACGAAACACAAACTCAATCCGGTGTTTCGGTTGAATACATGATTATGTATTTGTCGATTCTTTCGTCTCGACTCAGCCGAAACAAATAACGGTGGAAGACGGTACAAATTTACTTCTAATAGTTAGTAAACCCGGGCCCACTGTATTGAGCGAACCACGAGGCGCCGTGCCGGGGTGCGGCGCGGCGCGGCGCGGCGGTCATATACGCGCCGATCCTCAGAAATCCCATGGTGCGTGGGGAAAAAGACCCGTCAGGTCTCAGCCGGCAAGGCCCGACCGGTAGCTCGCATAGCGCGGGCGCCAGCCGAGCTCGGCTTTGAGCTTGGCGTTGGAGACGCGGAACGAGGCGAGATAGGGCGGTCCGCCGGTCTCGGGCGGCGGCCCGCCCGCGAGGCGCGCAACGTAGGCTGTGAGATCGCGCATGCGCACAGGCTCGTCGTCGACGGCGTTCCAGGTGCTCCGGCTTTTGTCGGTTTCGATCGCTGCCGCGGTGGCCTCGGCCATATCGGCGACGTGGATCAGCGAGATGAAACCGCTGCCGTCGCCGGGCATGGCGTAGCCGGGCTTGCGGGCAGCCTCGATCCATTCGGCGCCCTGGCCCGTGCCCGGCCCATAGAACGAGCCGCCGCGCAGTATGCGCCAATCGAGGGGACTGGCGCGGGTTTGCGCCTCGGCCTCCAGGACCGAGGTGCCGCGGCCACTTCCCGGCGCCTCGTCGTCCTCGGTCTGCGGCCGGTCGTCGCTGGCCGTGAGGACCATGGCGATGCTCTGCTGCAGGTAGCGCTCGACGCCCGACTGCGCACAGGCTTCCAGGAGATGGCCCGTGCCCTCGCGCCGGATACGGTCGTTGACCGCCCAGTCGCCGGTCCCCCAGGCGGTCGGGATCGCGGTCGCGAGGTGGAGCGCGGCCTCGCAGCCGGCGACCGCCGCATCGAGGCTCGCGCGGTCGAGAATATCGGCGCGTACCGGTTCCGCGCCGAGGGCAGCGACCATCGCCTCGCCCGCCTCGTTGCGGGCCGTCCCGCGTACGGTGTGGCCGCGCTCGACGAGACGCGGGATGAGATGGCGGCCGAGCACCCCGGTGGCGCCGATGACGGCGATCTTCATGCCGGACTCCTATCCATGGGGGCCCTCCTCCGTCTCAGGCCGCGAGCGCGAAGGGGATCTCGACGCCGACCTGCGCCATCAGATCGGCCGGGTTCCAGTAGAAGCGCTCGCCCGACATGAGACCGTCAGCGAAGGAGACGAAGATCGCCATCGGCACGTCAACCGGTTTGCCCGTCGGCGCGATCCCTAGGAACGGCCCCTGGTGGGTCCCGACGAAGCGCGTCTCGACGATCAGCATGTCGTCGGACGGGGTAAATCGGGTCGAGCCCTCGGGCTTGATCGCGAAGCCGTCCCACCACATGCGGTAATAATCGCGCGCGCCCTCGCGGCCGTGCCAGACGCGGCCCAGCGCCCGGTCGTCGAACACGCAATCCTCGGTCAGCGTAGCCAGCGTGTCGTCCATGCGGTGTTCGGTTTCGGCCTCCACATGGGCGATCAGAACTTTCTGGTATTCCGGCGTCAGCATGCCTGGCAATCCTCCCGCTTTTCCTTGTTATCAGTACACGAATATATTATCAGTGCCCTGATAACATCGTCAAGCGCATGGCAACGCAAACAAAATCGCAACCGGCACAAGGGGACAGAGGCTTGCCGAAACGCACGAGCGAGACGCACGGCAGCGACGAGGACGGGCATATCGGCTATCTGCTGCGCCGCGCGCAGGTTGCGGTGCGCAACCACATCGAGCGCGCGCTGGCCGATCTCGGCGTCACCCATCCGCAGTTCCTGGTGCTGACGATGGTGAACGCTTACGACGATCTTTCCTCAGCCGACGTCGCGCGGATTTCCCTTTTGACGCCGCAGACGGTGAACGTGATCGTCCAGAACCTCGAGCGCGACGGGTTGATCGAGCGCAGCCCCGATCCGGTGCATGGCCGCATTCTGCGGCTGGCCTTGAGCGACGAGGCGCGGCCGCTTCTGAAGCGGTGCCGCGGCCGGGTGAACGCGATCGAGAAACGCATGCTCGTGGGCCTGTCGGCCACCGAAGAGCGCGCCGTGCGGCGCTGGCTCGCCGGCCTCGCCGTCACCTTCGGCGAACGGGAGGGTGCCTAGTCCGGCAGCTCGAAGACCGCCACCACGGGCGCGTGATAGGATTCGGGCGAGAAGCCCCCGTCGCTCGCGGCGTTCGCGTAGCCGACGAGTTCGTCGCCCAGGGCCTCGTTGTGGATCTCGGCGCCCCGATACCAGGCCATCAGCGCACGGCTCATGAGCAGATGGTCGAGCATCACCCGGCGGCCGTTGTGGATCACCGTGAAGCGGCGGTCCTCGGGCAGGCTGTTCTCGGCAGCGATCAGCACCCGGCCGGCGAGATCGCCCGAGCCGGTATCCTCCTCCGCGCCAGCCAGCAGGCGCATCGACGTCTCCCGGGCCTCGGCGTTGCAGTCGCCGCAGACCGCGATCATCGCTTGCGCATCGCCGTCAAGGATCTCGTCGACCGCGAGCCGCGCCTCGAGCGCCTGGCCCGCCCGTTTGACCGCGGCGAGGAAGAAGCCCTCGGCCCAGCCGGCGACTGACTTCCAGGCGAAGGCGCCCGCCTTCTGGCCCGGCACATAGGCCGCGAGCGGGGCGCGGAGATGCAGGTTGAGCACGTGGAGAGTGCGGCCGCCCGGCAGGCTGAGCGCGGCCTGGAGCAGCGGACGCTCCCAGGAGATGGCGCTGGGCGCCTCGCTGGCCGGCGCGGCAGTGACGAGTCGATAGTCCGGCGGCGCCACGATCTCGTGGCGGAGCTGGCGGTGGCTCGCAATCGGAAAGGCCGAGAGGATCACGAGATTGTGGACGTCGAGCACGCCCTTGCCCGACTTTCGCTCGGTGGCGACCCGCTCGCAGCTCGCATATTTGGTGCCTTCCAACAACGTATCGAGCGCGGCCAGCGTGTAGCCGCGCTCGGTCTTCTCGCCATTGATCTCCTGCAGGCAGAGCACGTCCGCGTCGAGCCGCAGTAGCTGGGGCCGCAGCAGCGCAATGCGTTCAGCCAGCGGCGGCACCTCGCCCGGATGGTGGGGCTTCTCGCCCAGATTCTCCAGGTTGAAGGTGGCGATACGCAGTTTCACCGGCGCGTCCAATCCCGACGCCTCACCCGTCCCGAGGGCGCATTAATCATAGGCGTTTCCGGGCCTTCGGGGAAAGCCCGCAGATTTCGCGTGAGATATGCCCGTCCGGCCCGGGCTAAGCCGTTTACACCCCATGACCGGACTGTTACAAACCGCCCGAGAGGCGGGGCTTCGGGGGTTGTCCCGCCGTTCGTATTCGGGGAGCCGGACCGGGGGGCGCGAGGCACGCTTTTCGAGCCGGACGCGGGCATTGAGGGGCACCCCGCATGAAGCTGATAGCGGGTAATTCGAACCGGCCGCTCGCGGAAGCGATCTCGGCCTATCTCGGCATTGCGCTGACCCAGGCCGCGATCCGGCGCTTCTCCGACATGGAGATCTTCGTCGAGATCCTGGAGAACATGCGCGGCCAGGACGTCTTCGTCCTGCAGTCGACCTCGTATCCCGCCAACGACAACCTGATGGAGCTCTTGATCCTGATCGACGCGCTGAAACGCGCCTCGGCCAAGCGCATCACGGCGGTCGTCCCCTATTATGGCTATGCAAGGCAGGACCGGAAAACGGGCCCGCGCACGCCGATCTCGGCCAAGCTGGTGGCCAATATCCTGACCACGGCGGGGGCCCAGCGGGTCCTCACCCTCGATCTCCATGCGGGGCAGATCCAGGGCTTTTTCGACATTCCGGTGGACAACCTCATGTCCGCCCCGGTGTTCACGACGGACATCAACGAGAATCTGAACGGCAGCGATCTCGTCATCGTCTCGCCCGACGTCGGCGGCGTGGTACGGGCGCGGGCCATCGCCAGCCGCCTCGACGCCGATCTGGCCATCATCGACAAGCGCCGCGAGCGCGCCGGGGTCTCCGAGGTCATGAACATCATCGGCGAGGTCGATGGCCGTAAATGCGTGCTGGTCGACGATATCGTCGATAGCGCCGGGACCTTGTGCAACGCGGCCGAGGCCCTAATTAAGGAGGGCGCCAGCGAGGTCGCCGCCTATGTCACCCACGGGGTGCTGTCGGGCGGCGCCGTGGGGCGCGTGTCCGCCTCGCCACTGGAAGAGCTGGTCATCACCGACTCGATCCTGGCGACCGAGGCGGTGCGCGTCTCCAAGTCGGTGCGCCAGCTCTCGATCGCCCCCCTGCTCGGCGAGGCGATCAAGCGGATCAGCGAGGAGGCCTCGGTCTCCAGCCTTTTCGACTAGGAGTTTTTCGTCTATGTAGACGCCCGCGCCGGCCACCCGGACCCCAAGGGGTCTCGCGCTTGTGGACGGCGGCACCATTGTCCAGAACCAGACCGGCACCCCTGGAGGCCGGTCGTTTGCCCGTCGCAACCACGCGGCGGGCATTCACGCAGAATAAGGAGTGAATGATGGTTGAACTCGTAGCCATGGATGCGCAGCCGCGCGACCGGGTCGGCAAGGGGGCCGCCCGCGCCGCACGACGCGCCGGGCGCGTGCCGTGTGTGATTTACGGCGACAAGAAGGACCCTGCCCTGATCTCGATCGACCCGCAGGTGCTGTTCATGCAGCTCCGCGAGCCGGGCTTTTTCATCCGGCAGTTCGAGATCAAGGTGAACGGCGAGGTGCAGCGGGTGCTGCCGCGCGACGTGCAATACGATCCGGTGAGCGACAAGCCGCTGCATGTCGACTTCCTGCGCATCAACGACCAGACCAAGGTTCATGTCGAGGTGCCGGTGCAGTTCATCAACGAAGAGGACTCGCCCGGCATCAAGCGCGGCGGCGTGCTCAACGTGGTGCGCTACGAGATCGAAGTCGTCTGCGCGGCGGGCAACATTCCCGATATCTTCGTCGCCGATCTGGCGGGGCTCGACATCGGCGATTCGGTCCATATCTCCGACATCAATCTGCCCCAGGGCGTGACGCCCACCATCACCGACCGCGACTTCACCGTCGCCGCCGTCGCCGCGCCGACCGTTGTGGCCGAGGAAGCCGCCGCGGAGCAGGCCGAGGGCGAGGAAGGCGAAGAAGGCGTCGAGGGCGAGGAAGGTGCGGAGGCCGCGGCCGAAGGCGCCGAAGCGGGCGAAGGCGATGCCGGCGGCGAGAAGGAAGGCGAGGCCAAGGAAGACTAGGTTTTCCCGGCCCGCCCCGCGAGGGCTTCGCGATGCTGCTGCTTGTCGGCCTCGGCAATCCGGGGCCCGGATATGCCAAGAACCGTCACAATCTGGGGTTCATGGCGGTGGACGAGATCGTCCGCCGCCATGGCTTCGGCCCGTTCCGGCGGCGCTTTCAGTCGGACATCTCCGAGGGCCGGATCGGCTCGGAGAAGCTGCTCGCCCAGAAGCCGCTGCAATACATGAACCGCTCGGGCCTGCCGGTGAAGCAGGCTTCCGATTTCTACAAGCTCGCGCCGGAGGAGATCATCGTGATCTATGACGAGATCGACCTCGCACCGGGCAAGATGCGGGCAAAGAAGGGCGGCGGCCATGGCGGGCATAACGGCATCCGCGATATCGCGCGCCACATTGGCCCCGACTTCTGGCGGGTCCGCGTCGGCGTCGGCCATCCGGGCGACAAGGACCGCGTCGAAGGCTGGGTGCTGCAGGATTTCCCCAAGGCCGACTGGCCGCTGATCGAGCGCATGGTCGATGCGGTGGCCGAAGAGCTGCCGCTGCTGGTCGCCGGCGACGACGGCGCCTTCATGAGCAAGGTCGCGCACCGGGTCAATCCGCCAAAACCCAAATCCGATCCCAAGCCGGAAGCGCAAGGCGAAAAGCCGGAAGCCGATTCCCGATCTGCCGCCGCTGCCGGCGACATGAAATCGGCGCTGGAGGCGGCGCGCGCCAAGTTCGAGACCAAGAAGCCGGGCGGCGATGGGGTTTAACTGCGGCATCGTCGGGCTGCCCAATGTGGGCAAATCGACGCTCTTCAACGCGCTGACGGCAACCCAGGCGGCCGAAGCCTCCAACTTCCCCTTCTGCACGATCGAGCCCAATGTCGGCCGCGTCGCGGTGCCGCATACGCGGCTTTACGAGATCGACGCCATCACGAAGTCGGCCAAGGTGGTGCCGACGCAGATCGAGTTCGTCGATATCGCGGGGCTGGTGAAGGGCGCCAGCAAGGGCGAGGGCCTGGGCAACCAGTTCCTCGGCAATATCCGCGAGGTCGATGCGATCGCGCATGTGCTGCGCTGCTTCGAGAGCGACGAGATCACCCATGTCGAGGCGAGCGTCGATCCGATCCGCGATGCCGAGACGGTCGAGACCGAGCTGCTGATCGCCGATCTGGAGTCGCTCGAGCGGCGCGTCGACCAGGCGCAGAAACGCGCCAAGGGCGGCGACAAGGAGGCGAAGGATCTGCTGCCGGTGATGGAGCCGGTGCTGGCCGCGCTTCAGGAGGGCGTGCCGGCGCGGCGGGCCGCGATCCCCGACGGCAAGCAGGCGGACTTGAAACGCCTCAACCTGTTGACCGCCAAGCCCGTCCTCTACATCGCCAATGTCGAGGAAGACGCCGCGGCGACGGGCAATGCCCATTCCGCGCGCGTGGTCGAAAGGGCGGCGGCCGAGGGCGCGGAATGCGTCGTGGTCTCCGCCGCCATCGAGGCCGAGATCGCCCAGCTCACCGATCCCGAGGAAAAGGCCGAGTTCCTCGCTTCGATCGGCCTGAAGGTCGCGGGGCTCGACCGCATCAAGGAGGCCGGCTACCGCCTGCTCGGCCTCATCACCTACTTCACCACGGGACCGAAGGAGACGCGCGCCTGGACGGTGCCGCAGGGCACCAAGGCGCCCCAGGCCGCAGGGGTCATCCACACCGATTTCGAGCGCGGCTTCATCCGCGCCGAGACGATCTCATACGACGACTTCATCGCCTGCGGCGGCGAACAGGGCGCGCGCGACGCCGGCAAGATGCGCTCCGAGGGCAAGGACTACGTCGTCAAGGACGGCGATATCGTTCTCTTCCGCTTCAACGTGTGACCCTCACGCCGCCTTCGGCCTGGCAACCGCGCGGCGCGTATTGGCGACACGCGCCTGTGCCGCTTCGATGATCGCGTTCAGCAGGCCCGCATAGTCCATGCCGCCGAAGCCCGCCATCAGGTTGAGCTTGCCGTCCCAGCACCAGCCGGGATTGGGGTTCACCTCGAGCAGCTTGGGCCGGCCGGCCGCATCGCAGCGGAAATCGAACCGCGCATAGTCGCGGCACTCGAGGCGCTCGAAGAGCGTCGCCGAATAGTCGGTGAGGCGCCGCCGCAAGCCGTCGTCGACCTCCGCTTCGATGTAGCCGATCTGGTTCCAGTAGGGCGACTCGGGCTCCCATTTCGATTCGTAGGAGAGGATCGGCGGCAGCGACGGATCGAGCTTCGAATAGTCGACCTCGAGCACCGGCAGCGGCATGAGGCCGACGCCGGGATTGCCGATGAGGCCGACGCTGTACTCGGCGCCGGTCAGGTATTCCTGGACCAGGATCGGCCGGCCGGGCAGCGTCTCGCGCAGATGGTTCACGTAGTCGACCGCCTCGGTCGCGCTGTGCACGACGGCGTGCCGCGTGATGCCGACGCTGCTGTCGCCGGTCGCCGGCTTGATGAGCGCCGGCAGGATCGCCGGGATGGTGGCGGCCTGGTCGTCGAGGTCGAAGAAGGTCTCGGCCGGCACCGGCACGTCGAGCGCCATGGCGATCGAGCGCACCAGCGACTTGTTGTAGCAGAGCCCGAGGCAGGCCGGCCCGCCCCCCGAATAGGGAATCCCGGCCATCTCCAGTATCGCCGGAACATGAAGCTCCATGAGGGCGTCGTTGTTGTAGCCCTCGTCGCAGAAATTGAGCACGAAGTCCGGCGGCCGGCTGCGCAGCTCGGACGCCAGCCCCGCGTGGTTGTCGACATAGTTGAAGCTGTAGTCGGTCAGCGTCGCGAGCGCGGTTTTCAGCCGTTCGACGGTTTCGAGGTCTTCGGGGTTGAACACCCCGCCCTTCTTTACGTCATCGGGCAGGCGCGGGTCACCGAGCAGCACGGTCACGGTCGGGAAAGCGATGCCGCGCTTGGCAGCCGCCGCGCGCGCCGGGCCGGTCGCGGTAAGAAAAAGCCGCCGCGCCATCATGCCGAGATCCTGGTTGCGCTCCGAGTCCGTTTCGAGCGAGCCATGCAGCCGCACATTTGCGAAGCCGGCTTCGTCGAGGAGTGCGGTGATGCGCTCGCGCGAGTAGAGCCGCTCGGCGTAGAACTGGTCGGCAATCACGCCGCGCTCGGCATGGACCACGACCTCGCGGGTGACGAGGCGCCCGCCGTCGCTGCTCAGCGAGCGCTCGCGGCAGACGAAATGGTCCTGGTCGATCCACTCCCAGCTTCGCCGCTCGAAGTTCTCGCGCATCCAGTCGCCGTCGGCGAGGTCGAGCGCCAGCGAGCCGCGTGATCGCAAGGCGCGCTTGACGGCCTCCAAGACCGCGGCGTCATCCTCCTCGCGCTCGAAATAGCCGAACGAATTGCCCATCAGCACGACGCAGTCGAAGGTCGCCTCGCGGACCCGGAAGCGCCGCGCGTCACCCTCGTGGAACTGCACCGTCAGCCCGTCGGCCTTGGCGCGCCGACGGGCGAGGCGGATCAGGTAGCGTGAGCGGTCGATGCCGGTGACATGCGTGAAACCGCGCTGGGCGAGTTCGAGGCTGTGCCGGCCCTGGCCGCAGCAGAGGTCGAGGATGCGGTCTTCCGGCTCGAGCCCCAAACTCTCGACCAGTAGGTCGATCTCGCGGGCGGTGTTGGCGGCGTTCTCGACGACATCGCCGTCTGTCTTCAGATAAACAGCGTTGAAGAGCGAGCGCCACCAATCAGCCGGCAGATGGCGTTCGAGATCGGAAACGGGCCCGAGCGTGCGCGTGGCGCCACTCGGCATGGATGGATTGCGAGCCATATCACCCCTTATCGAACGGCCGGACCCAATCCAGGGTCCCGGCCTCACAGCCATGACGCACCGCCGGCGCCCAAGATGACGGGCATCGGAGCGGCTTTCCCGGCTCGGCCTGCGCGCTTGCTGCGAAACGCGGGGGCCCCGAAAGGCCCCTCGCGTGGGGTCGGCCCGCTCTGGGCGCACCCGGCCGTCAACACCGTGAAAGCAAAGGGCAAATGCGCCTCCCGTGACTCGGATGCAAGAAAAAAATGCAGGCGGGCTCACGCCATCCGACGGGCACGATCGTGACGCCTTGACGCGGCCTTGGCGAAGGTGGGGTAATGCGCGCCGATCCGCCGTCACATGTGGAAACGCGCTCGTGACCAAAGCTGCCCCGAAGACGCCGCGCAAGCGCGGCTACCGGATGAGCCGGGCCGCACCGCCGGGCAGCGTACCGGGCACGCTGGTCAGCCACCCGGATGCTGTCGCGCCGAAGATCGACGTGATCCGCTATGGCCCCGATCAGGTCGACGAGGTCCCGGCGGCGCCCGCCGACGAACTGCGCGCCGGCGTGGGCACGCAGCCGGTCACCTGGGTCAATGTCTCCGGCCTCGGCGACCTCGACCTGCTGCGCAGCTTCGGCAAGGCCTTCGGCCTGCACCGCCTGTCGCTCGCCGATGTCGTCAACGTGCATCAGCGGCCGAAGGCGGAGATCTACGAAGGCTATCTCTTCATCGTCACGCGGATGCCGCGCGGCGGCTCGGGCACCGAGACCGAGCAGATCACCATGGTGCTGGGCGAGAACTTCGTGCTCACCTTCCAGGAACGTGCCGGCGACTGTTTCGAGCCGGTGCGCAAGCGCCTGCGCCGCAAGCGCGGCCGCATCCGCGACGCGGGCGCCGACTATCTCGCCTACGCCCTGCTCGACGCGGTGATCGACGGCTTCTATCCGGTGCTCGAGGCGTGCGGCGAGCGCCTGGCGACGCTCGAGGACGAGATCATCGCCTCACCCAGCCAGGGCGCAATCACCGACGTCCACGAGCTCAAGCACGATCTCCTGATGCTGCGGCGGGCGATCTGGCCCCAGCGCGAGATGATCAACTCGCTGCTGCGCGACGAGGGCGAGCTGATCTCGGAGAACACGCGGATCTATCTCCGCGACTGCTACGATCATGCCGTGCAGCTGATGGACATCGTTGAGACCTACCGCGAGATCGCCTCCGCATTGGTCGACGTCTATCTCTCCAGCGTCAGCGCCCGGCTCAACGAGATCATGAAGGTGCTGACGATCATCGCGACGATCTTCATCCCGCTCGGCTTCGTCGCCAGCCTTTACGGCATGAACTTCGACCCCAAGGCCTCGCCCTGGAACATGCCCGAGCTCGGCTGGCGCTACGGCTACCTCTTCTCGCTTGCGCTCATGGTAGTGATCGCAGGCGGACTGCTTTACTACTTCCGCCGTCGCGGCTGGCTCGGCGGCAACCGCGAGCGCCAGCGGGCCCGGCGGCGTAGGCGCCGATCAGCCTAGCGCGCATCATGGGCTACATATCATGACATGTCTTGAGCGTTTGAGCCGCCCGCGCGGCGCGCTAAGCTCGGGATCCAAGGGACCGAAACGACACACCGATCCAAAGGGGGGATGACGATGGGCGAGATGATCACGCTGACGGCCGAGGACGGCTTCACGCTCGATGCCTACAAGGCGGTACCCGATGGCGCGCCCAAGGGCGGCATCGTGGTGATCCAGGAGATCTTCGGGGTGAACTCCCATATCCGCGGCGACACGGACAAGTTCGCGCGCGCCGGCTATCTCGCGGTCGCCCCCGCCATGTTCGACCGGATCGAGAAGAACGTCGACCTCGGCTACGACGAAGAGGGCATCGCCTATGGCCGCGGGCTGATGGGCAAGATGGATTTCGACACCGCGCTCATGGATGTGCGAGCGGCGGCAGATGCGGCGGCAGATGGCGGCAAGGTCGGCCTGGTCGGCTATTGCTGGGGCGGCTCGGTCGCCTGGCTCGCCGCGACGCGGCTCGGCATTCCCTCGGTCGGCTATTACGGCGGCCGCATCCCCGATTACAACGACGAGGACCCGAAAGCGCCGGTGATGCTGCATTTCGGCGCCGAGGATGCCGGTATCCCGCTCGACGGCGTGGAGACCGTCAAGGCCAAGCATCCCGATGTGCCGGTGCATATCTACGAGGGCGCCGGCCACGGCTTCAACTGCGATGCCCGCGGCAGCTATCACGAGCCCTCGGCCAAGATCGCCCTGGAGCGCACGCTCGAATTTTTCGGCGCAAATGTCGGCTGACGGTCCGCCCAGCAGGCGGGGCAGCGGCAAAGGGACGGCGGATACCAGCGCGCATACCGAGATGCGGCGCTCGGGGCCGTCGGGGGCGAAATTCGCCAAGTTCTGGATGGAGAACCCCGATGCGATCCCGCCCTCGGCAAAGCTGCTCGGCTGCCGGCCGGTCGAGGCCGATCCCGAGCGCGGCTTCTGCCGGTCGGCCTTCGCCAACAAACCCGAGTTCCGCAATCCGATGGGTGCGCTGCAGGGCGGTTTCGTCGCCGCCATGCTCGACGACACGATGGCGGTCGGCGGGCTCTTCAAGATCGGCGGCGGCTATATCGTGCCGACGCTGGAGATGAAGGTGAACTTCGTGCGCCCGGCGACGACCGACGAGGTTTTCGCCGAGGGCTGGCTGGTCCATGCCGGCCGCACCATCGCCTTTCTGGGCGGCCGCCTGCTCGATGCGAACGAAGAGGTCTGCGCCACCGCCACGGCAACCGCGATCATCCGCCCGTTCAAGCGGATCGAGGATTAGGGCGTTGGGCTAGGCCGTTGTTCCCGCGAAAGCGGGAATCCAGGGAAGACAGGCTCCGGTCTTTCCAGTGTCCCTGGGCCCCCGCTTTCGCAGGGGTGACGATGATATGATTGAGCAATTGGGCTCGTATCGAACGTAGGTCCGGGCGGCACCCATGCACCTCACCGACGACGAACAGGCCATGGCCGAAGGCGCCGCCGGCGAGGCGGCGGCGACGGCGATGCGCATCGTCGCGGAGGCCGGCCGCATCATGGGGGCCGAGCGCCTGGTGCCGATCGTCTCGGCGCATATCGACGGCTGCCTCTATCACGGCGATTCGGGCGTGGAATTCGCCGAGCGGCTTGTCGCACAGGGCGGCAAGGTCGCGGTGCCGGCGACGCTCAATGTTGGCGCACTCGATCTCATCCATCCCGAGATCGTGCACGGCCCCGAACACGACCGCGCGATGGCGCGGCGCCTCATGGACGCCTACCTCGCGCTCGGCTGCGCGCCGAGCTGGACCTGCGCGCCCTATCAGGCGGGCCACAGGCCGGGCCTCGGCGAGCATGTTGCCTGGGGCGAGAGCAATGCTGTCGCGTTCCTGAATTCCGTGCTCGGCGCGCGCAGCGAACGATATGGCGACTTCCTCGACATCGCTGCGGCGATCTCGGGCCGCGCCCCGGAGACCGGGCTCCATCTCGACGCGAACCGCCGCGCCACCGTGGTGGTCGACACTTCGGCTGTGTCCCCTGCGCTCAAGGCTCAGAACGTTTTCTATCCGGTGCTGGGCGCCTGGCTGGGGGCGGAGGTCGGCAACGCCGTCGCGGCGATCACGGGGCTCGGTGGGCTCGGCGGGGTCTCCGAAGACAATCTGAAGGCGTTGGGCGCCGCGGCGGCATCGAGCGGATCGGTCGGGCTCTTCCATATCGTCGGCGTTACGCCGGAAGCGCCGAGCCTGGAGTCGGCGCTAGGTGGTGCTCCGCCCGACGCGACGATTACCCTTACGCCCGAGATGCTGCACGCGGCGCGCGACCGGCTCTCGACCACGGGCGCCGACCGCATTGACGCCGTGGCGCTGGGCAGCCCGCATTTCTCGCTCGAAGAGTTCGCGGCGCTCGAGCGGCTGGCGGCGGGCAAGCGATTTCAAATGCCCTTCTACGTCTGCACCGGCCGGCACGCGCTCGACGTGCTGGAGCGCGAGGGCCGGGCGGCGGGGC
Source organism: uncultured Alphaproteobacteria bacterium (assembly GCA_964494065.1). Classification (GTDB taxonomy): domain Bacteria; phylum Pseudomonadota; class Alphaproteobacteria; order JAPULJ01; family JAPULJ01; genus DATKZM01. The sequence goes on along the minus strand of CAZBRE010000052.1, from coordinate 5,725 downwards.
TGCGCGCGGCGGGTGTGTCCATCGTCGCCGATACCTGCGTCGTGGTGGCGCCGATCCTGCCCGACGCGCCGGCCGGCACGCGCGTGCTGATGACGAACTCGGGCAAGTTCGCGCACTACACACCGGCGAACACCGGCTATGAGGTGATCTATGGCAGCCTCGAAGACTGCGTCGCCTCGGCACTGACGGGCGCGCTGAGCCGCGACGAGTCGATCTGGCGATGAGCGTCACGGACATCAGCGAGGCTCGCATCCTTATCCCCGGCGAGGCGGAGGGCCCCCTCCTCCGGCTCGGTGCGCCGATCAGCTTCTGGGGCGGTGTCGATCCGAAGACCGGCCGGATTGCGGATCCCCGCCATCCCGACCATGGCACGAGCATCGCCGGCACGGTGCTGGCGGTCTCGGCGACGATCGGCTCGAGCTCGTCGAGCGCGGTGATGCTCGAGCTGATGCGCGGGGGGCAGGCGCCGGCGGCGCTGCTGCTGGGCGCGGTCGATGCGATCTTGACCCTGGGCGTCGTCGTCGCGCGCGAGATGGGCTACGGCGTCATCCCCGTGCTGGCGGCCTCCTCCGAGGCAATCGCCGCATTGCCAGAGAACGGCACGCGCCTGCGTGTCGCAGACGGTGAAATCACCGTACTCTAGTCAAAGCCCCATTGGAGATCGCTATGCCAGAGACGCGCGGGATCGACCACATCGTGCACTGCGTCCACGACCTCGACGCGGCGGTCGCGCGCTTTGCGGCGCTCGGCTTCACGCTGACACCGAAGGCACTCCATCCCTTCGGCACGGGCAATGCGCTGATGCAGTTTCACGGCAACTTCATCGAGCTCCTGGCGATCGTCGAGCCGGAGAAGATCGCGGGCGCAGCCGCCGGCGGCTTCAGCTTCGGCGCCTTCTGCCGCGATAGTCTCGCGCGCCGCGAGGGCATGGCGATGCTGGTCTTCGAAAGCCACGACGCGCATGGCGACCACCGCGACTTCGAGGCGGCCGGGCTCACCACCTATCCGGTGTTCGACTTCGCGCGCAAGGCCAAGCTGCCGTCGGGCGACGAAGCCGAGGTCGCGTTCTCGCTCGCCTTCGTGACGCATGAAGCGGCGCCGCAAGCGGCCTTCTTCACCTGCCAGCAGCACGCGCCCGAATATTTCTGGAAACCCGAATACCAGCGCCACGCCAACGGCGCGCAGGCGATCGCCGAGATCGTCATGGTCGCGGACCAGCCCGGCGAATGGCGCGGTCTTTTCGAGGGGATGCAGGGCGCGGGCAGCGCGAGAGAGATCGATGGCGGGCTCGCCGTGGGGACCAATCGCGGCCAGGTGACGGTGCTGGACGCGGCGGCCTTCACCGCGCGCTTCCCTGGGGAACGGCCCCCACCCGACCGTGAGGGTCCGGTCTTCGCCGCGGCGGTCGTCAGCGTCGCCGGTATGGACGCGGCGCGAGAGCGGCTCGCCGCGAGCGCGATAGCGACGGGCGAAAGCGCCGCCGGTGCGCCATTCGTGCGGGCGGGCGATGCGTTCGGGTTGGTCTTGGGCTTCGCGCCGCCGGCTTAGCGCAGCGCGGCGGCGATATTGCCGCCATCGACGGTGAGCACGGCGCCAGTGGTCTTGCGTGAGAGCGCCAAGCGCACGAAGGCGTCGGCGACATCGTTCGCGGTAACCTCGCGGCCGAGCAGGTTGCCGCCCATATAGTCCGCCTGGCTCACCCCGCGCGCCTTGGCGCGCTCGGCCACCATCTCGTCGGTCAGGAGGCCGCCGCGGATGCGGTCGGCGTTGACGGCGTTCGAGCGGATGCCGTCGCGGCCGTGATCGACCGCGTATTGCCGCGACAGGAAGAGCGTCGCCGCCTTGGGCAGACCGTAGGGGCCGAAATCGGCGCCCGGATTGACCGCCTGCTTGGAGGTGTTGAAGAGGAGGACGCCGCCCGTGCCCTGGGCTTTCATTGTCGCGACAGCAGCCTTGGCGACGCGCTGATGGGCGAAGAAGTTGAGCTCGAAGGACTGGCGCAGCACGGCGTCGTCGAGCTCGCCGATGCGCCCCTGCCATGCCGCGCCCGCATTGGAGACCAGGATATCGAGCCCCCCGAAGCGCTCGGCCACGCGCGCGAAGGCGGCGGCGACCGAGGCATCGTCCGTCACGTCGCAGGCGACGGAGAACGCGCCCGTTGTCCTTGCCGCGTCATCGAGTGCGGTGCCCTGCAGATCGAGGATCGCGACCTCCGCCCCTTCGGCTTTGAAGGCCGCCGCGATGGCGCGGCCGATCGTCCCTGCCCCGCCGGTGACGGCGACGATGTGGCGGGCGAGCGGCTTCTCCGCCGCCTTGCCGAGCTTTGCCTGCTCGAGCGACCAGTATTCGATGTCGAAGAGATCGGCCTCGGCGATGCTCTTGAAGCGGCCGATGCGCTCGGCCGCGGTCACGACTTCGACGGTGGTCTCGGCGAGATCGCCGGCGATGCCTGCCGCCTTGGCCGAGTTGCCGGCGGCGAAGAGGCCGAGGCCGGGGACGAGGAGGACGCGCGGCATCGGATCGAGCGCGATCTTGGCAGCGCGGCCCTTTGGGTTGTTGCGCTTGAAATAGGAGCGGTAGTGCGCCTGGTAGTCGGCGATGGCGGCCTTGGCCTCCTTGGCGAACTGGTCGAGCGCGCCGGCCTTGGGTGCGGACAGGATGGCAGGCAGCGGCTTGGTACGGATCGCGTGGTCGGGGGTCACCGTGCCGGACTGGCTGTAGCGGCTGAGCGCGCGGCCGTTCACGTAGGCGCGGATCGCGGGGCTGGTGCGGAAGGTCAGCACGAGGCGGCGCCAGCTCGCGTCGCGCCGGTCGGCCGGCATGGCGAGCAAGCCGCGCAGGATCGGTGCGATCTCCGCCGGCTTGGCGAGCCGTTTGGGCAGGCGGGCGGGCGCGAAGACGGTTTTCTTCCCGCTCTCCTTTAAGCGCCGCTCGGCGAGGGTGACCAGGCGGATCATGCGCTCGTAAGCTTCTCGCGCGGTGGCGCCGAAGCTGAAGATGCCGTGCTTCAGGAGAATCAGCCCCTCGACATTCGGATGCGCGGCATGGACCTTGGCGCAGGCCTTGGCGAGATCGAAGCCGGGCATGACGTAGGGCACGAGCGCCGCCCGGTCGCCGAAGACCTCGCGGCAGATCTTCTCGCCGTCGGGCTGGTCGGTCAACGCGAGCACGGCGTTGGCGTGGCTGTGATCGACGTATTTGTGCGGCAGGAAGGCATGCAGCAGCGTTTCGACCGAGGGATTGGGCGCGGTCGAATCGAGGAGGTTGCGGCGCTGCAGGTTGACCATGTCCTCGTCGGAGAGGCGCTTCAAGGCGATCAGCGCGCGCAAGGGCTCGAGGCGCACGGCGGGCAATCCCGCCGGCTCGATGTCACCCATGTCCCAGCCGCTGCCCTTGACGCAGAGCACGTCGAGTTGCTCGCCGGTCGTGTCACGCATGCGCGTCTTGACCGAGGTGTTGCCGCCCCCATGGAGCACGAGACGCGGGTCCTGGCCGAGCAGGCGCGTCGTGTAGACGCGGAGCGCCAAGTCGGCGTTGACGCCCTTCTTCGCATAGCGCGCGACGGCCGCTTTCGCCTCGGCCTCGGACCAGCGGGATTTCATGGGAGGTCCCTCGGGTCGATGTGCGGCCTCGAAGACCGCCCCCCCACCCTAGCCCTCCCCCCAGAGGGGAGAGGGGAAAGGAAACGAGCGGTCACAAAACCTTTCCCTCCCCCCTCTGGGGGGAGGGTCACGGTGGGGGGTGCATGGTCCATGACGGTCGCCGGCATCATCCGAGCACCCGACCCGCCACGGCATCGAGCTTGGCGATCATCGCCGGGTCGCGCGCCTCAGGAGCTGTGACGACCGCATAGTCGAGCGCGTGGTGGCACCCCTGCGGACACGGCGCGGCGCGGCCGGCCAGTCGCGGCAACACCTCGCCCACCAGCGCGCGGCCATGCGCGGCATTCTCGGTCAGCACCTTCAGGATCGTTTCCACGGTGACGTGGTCGTGGTCGGGATGCCAGCAGTCGTAGTCGGTGACCATGGCGACGGTCGCATAGCAGAGCTCGGCCTCGCGGGCGAGCTTGGCCTCGGGCATGTTGGTCATGCCGATCACCGAGCAGCCCCAGGACCGGTAGAGCTCCGACTCGGCGATCGAGGAGAATTGCGGGCCCTCCATCGCGAGGTAGGAGCCGCCGCGGTGGATCGCGATGTCGAGCGCCGTCGCGGCCGCCTCGAGCGCGTCGCCGAGCCGTGCGCAGACCGGATGCGCCATCGACGCATGGGCGACGAGACCCTTGCCGAAAAATGACTTCTCGCGCGCGAAGGTGCGGTCGATGAACTGGTCGGCGAGCACGAAGGCGCCGGGGGCAAGCTCCTCTTTCAGGGAGCCGACGGCGCTCATCGAGATGATCTCGGTGACGCCGGCGCGTTTGAGCGCGTCGATATTGGCGCGGTAGTTGATGTCGCCGGGCGCCAGCTTGTGGCCGCGGCCGTGGCGCGGCAGGAAGACGACCTTCTGCGCGCCCAGCCGGCCGACCAGGAGCTCGTCGGACGGCTCGCCGAAGGGTGACGACACGGCGGTCCATTGGGTGTCGGTCAGACCCTCGATATCGTAGATGCCGCTGCCGCCGATCACGCCCACGACAGGCGGCGTAGCCAGTTTGCTCATGCACGACGCTCCCGCTGATCGCGGCGGAGTTTTTCAGGATCGGCGGTTGGGATCAATGTTGTGGTTCGTTCCCACCATTGTCACCCCGGCCGAAGAGCCGGGGTCCATACGGTGGTTCATTCGGGACGACACTGCGAGCTTGAGGCACGATCCGATGGCCCCCGGATCAAGTCCGGGGTGACAGTAATGGATTTGGCCGAGAGGACACTCAGCCACCCCGCGCTTCAGTGCACGTCGGACCAGACCTTGCGCTTGTAGGCGAAGAGGAGCCCCGACAGGAAGAGCAGGAAGAGGACGACCTTGATCCCCATGCGCTTGCGGTCCTCAAGGTAGGGATCGGCCGCCCATTGCAGGAAGGACACGACATCCTTGGCCTGCTGGGCCACGGTCGCCTTGGTCTTGTCGGCGTATTCGATGCCCTCGTCGGAGAGCGGCGGCGCCATGGCGACCTTCTTGCCCGAAAACACCGGATTAAAGTACAGCCCATCCGCCACCTTGAACGGTATCGGCTTGCCGTCATCGTCCTTGGCCACTTTGCCATGGCTGTCCGTCTCAAACTGGGGCGGCTTTTTGCCATAGCTCGTGAGTAGCGCGTAAACGTAATCGGGCCCGCCGACCCGCGCCTTGGTGATCAGCGAGAGATCGGGCGGCAACGCGCCGTTGTTGGCCGAGCGAGCGGCATTCTCATTGGCGAAGGGCGGCACGAACTTGTCGGACGGCAGCGCCTTGCGCGTCGTCGCCTCGCCCTCCTCGTTGGGCTCGCCCGGCACTTCTTTTTCGGCGGCAATCGCTTCGATCGCCTTTTCGTCGAGGCCAAGCGCCGCGAGGTTGCGGTAGGCGACGAGGCGGAGCGAATGGCAGGCCGAGCAAACCTCGCGGTAGACCTGCAGGCCGCGCTTGAGCTGGGCCTTGTCGTAGGTTCCGAAGATGCCGCTGAAGCTCCAGTTCTGGCTTGGCGCATGCTCGGCGTCACCCGCGGCCATACTCATCATCGGCGAAATGGAGCCCGCGATCAGACCGGACAGCGCAACGAGGCTAACGGCGAATTTGCGCATCAGGCCTTCTCCATCGG
>CAZBRE010000051.1:24982-26748 GCA_964494065.1 uncultured Alphaproteobacteria bacterium | reverse complement strand
GTCGTGCAGGATGCCTGGCTGCGCTGGGACCGCACCGACCGGAGCGAAATCCGCTCGCCCGGCGCCTGGCTCACCACGACGGTCACGCGTCTGGCCATCGACCGGCTGCGTTCGGTGCGCGCGCGCCGCGAAACCTATGTGGGGCCGTGGTTGCCCGAGCCGCTGGTCGAGGCCCAGGGCGGCGAGCTAGGGCAGGCGCCCGATCCAACCACCTTCGGCGACGGGCTCGGCGACATCTCGCTGGCGCTCATGTTGGTGCTGGAGCGGCTCACGCCGGCGGAGCGCGCGGCCTTCCTGCTGCACGACGTCTTCGACTACGACTACGGCGAGCTCGCCGGCATTCTGGAGCGCGCCGAGCCGGCCTGCCGCAAGCTCGTCTCGCGCGCGCGGGCCCATGTGCGGGCCGAACGGCCGCGCTTCGAGGCCGCGCCGGAAGCGCGGGCGCGGCTCTTCGGCGCCTTCATCGAGGCGGTGCAGGCGGGCGAGCTCGGCGGTTTGGTGGCGTTGCTGGCGGAGGATGCCACCTTGCTTGCCGACGGCGGCGGCAAGGCCCGCGCCGCGCTCAACCCGATCCTCGGTGCTGAGAATGTTGCCCGTTTCCTGCTCGGCACTGCGGAGAAGTTCGGCCAGGCGCGGACCTACCGTCCGGTCATGGTCAATGGCGAGCCGGGCATCGTCGGCTACGGCGACGGCGCGCTGGAATTCGTCGCCACCATCGCCGGCGACGGCGAGCGCATCACCGCCATCCACCTCGTGGTCAACCCGGACAAGCTGGCCGGCGCGGGGATTTGATGAAAGTGTAGGGCGCGCCTTTGAACTGATTCCCTCCCCCTCTTTAGAGGGGGAGGGCTAGGGAGGGGGTGATGTCATCCGGTGCAGAGCAAAGCCGTGCGACGATTGACCTGATGGTGGGGCGAGTGAATGCCGCCTTCGGGCGGCGGCCGCCCGTAGGGCGCCCCACCCCCACCTCAATCCTCCCCCTCTAAAGAGGGGGAGGAGGCAGTATCCAACGCCATTGCGAAACTGCGCTACCGGTCGAAAAACGCGTCGAGGTCGATTTCGGGATTGACCACGCGGGCGCGCCGATAGCTCTCGGCGTTCTCCAGCGGGTGGGTGGCATCGATGGCGAGCTTCGATTTGTAGTGGCCGAAGGGATCGCGCGAGAAGCCCATCACGTTGCCGATCAGGTTCAGGTCCTGCTCCAGCCGCGTCCGCGTCACCACCGCCCACATCACGTCGTTCATGTTGTGGAGATCGACGTCGCTGTCGACGGCGATGCAGACCTTGATGAAGGTGACCTCGCCGAAGGCGGCGAGGATGGCGTTCATCGGCTCGCCCTCGAAGCGCTTGTCGAGCTGGATCACGCAGACCGGCAGGAAGGGATCGAGCGAGACGTCCTTCACGCCCGAGACGGCCTTGCGCGCCGCCCGCAGCACGTCGGCCGAGCGCGGCAGCGAGAGCAGGATGTTCTCGTCGCCCGAGCCCGCCAGCACGGTCTGATAGATCGGATCCTTGCGATGCGTGATGCGCTCGATCTTGAGCACGTGGCGGTCCTCGACCAGCGGGTAATAGCCGAGCCAGTCGCCGATCGGCCCTTCCGGCTCGAGCGTATCCGGCAGGATCGTGCCTTCGAGCACGATCTCCGCATGCGCCGGCACGTCGACGTCGATGGTCTCGCATCTGACCAGCTCGACCGGCTCGCCGCGCAGCCCGCCCGCGAGCGCGAACTCGTCGTCGAGCGTGCTGGCCGAGGCGGCGATCATCTC
>CAZBRE010000051.1:0-24882 GCA_964494065.1 uncultured Alphaproteobacteria bacterium | reverse complement strand
GCGGATGCAGGCCGATGGCGATCGCCATCTCCGTCGGCAGCCCCGCCTTGAGGCGCTTCTGGAAGATCTCGTAGCCATGCGTGCTCGCGAGCATGCGGAGCCCCAGCCGGTCGGGGCCTTTCAGCTGCAGACTGTAGAAGCCTGCATTCTGCCGCCCGGTCTCCGGGTCCTTCGTGATGCCGATCCCGGCGGTAATGTAGGGCCCGCCATCCTCGGCGTGAAAGGTGAGGATCGGCAGACGCGTCAGATCGACCTCGTTCTCGATCACCTCCTTGACCGGCCCGGTCGGCACAAGGGCAGGCGCGACGCTGCTGCCGAGCCTTTGCCCGAGCCAGTCGACGACGCCCACGCCGTCGCACCCCAGCGCCGTCTCCAAACATTGCCGTGAGGCGAGGCTGTTGCCGAGCACGGGCAGGGCGCTGCCGGTCACGTTCCGGAACATAAGCGCCTTGCCGCGCGTCACGCTCTGGCGCAGCAGCGCCGGCGCTTCGGTATAGGGATCGACCGCGCGCTCGATCGTCAGCAGCGCGCCCGCGGCTTCGGTTCGCTTCAAGTAGCCGCGCAGGTCCTTGTCGATCCCGACCATTGGTGATGCCGCGCCGGCCGGCTAGTCGAAGAAGGTCGGCGTGAGCTCCGGCCCCCATTGCGCCAGGTTTTCCTGCGTTGCCGGATAGAGGCCGGGCTTCGCCGAAGCGTTCAGCAGGTCGCCGTCGGCATAATGCTCGACGATGTGCCCCCACGGGTCGCGCCAGTAGTCGAAGACCTGGCTGCCGAGCAGATGCCGGCCGACGCCCCATTCGTGATGCCACTTGTTCTTATCGCTCAGCCACTGGTGGCCGATGAAGACGGCGTCGGGGTCTTGGGTCTCGAAGGACAGGTGGTGGATCTTGTTGTCCTTCTCGTCGGAGATCACGAAGACCGTGTGGTGGTCGGCCCAGCCGTCGCCGCGGTCGCAGCGCATGAAGGTGCCGAGCCGCGTCGCCGGGTCGTCGGGAATGTGCAGCGCGTCCGATTCGAGCATGCCGAGCGTGTCCTTGAGCCAGGCCCGGTTGGCCGCCTCGTCGGTGCATTTGAAGACGCCGTGCCCGACGCGCATCACCTTGGCGGGCTCGATCTCCGGGCGCTGCGTCACGCCGGTGCGGTGCTTCTCCTTGCCGAAGTTGATGGCGAGCGGCTCGCGTACCGGCAGCTCCTCCGCCGGCTCGATGCCGTGCACGACCTTGATCGTGATGCCGTTCGGCATCTTCAGGCTGACGCAATGCCCGCCGCCCGGCCCGTCCAGATGCTCCAAGCCGGAGATCGCATCCTTGTGCCCGGCGATCGTTTCCAGGTCGTCCTTCGAGCCCGCCTCGAGCGCGAGGGCGACGAAACCCGGCGCGCCCTTGTGGCTGACATGGAGGTAGGGCCGGGTGCCGGCGCCGCGCATATAAAGCCGGTCGTCCGTCCGCTCGGCGCGCACGAGGCCGAAATCGGTGAGGAACGCTTCCATCTTGTCGAGATCGGGGACGCTGTACTCGGCGAAGGCCGTGTCTTGCACCTTGATCATGCCTTTCCTCCTTGGCGGGCGCCCGCCCGTGTTTACCCGGCGCGGCTCGCGCCTTTCATTTATTGCATTTTCACTGATTTCGCCACGAAGGCCCACGAAACTCAACAGCCAGATGGAGATGGCTCCCTTGCGGCCATGCGGACAACGCCGGGCTTTGGCATTAACATCGGCGGCGGAACACCAACCAAGGCGACAGGGAGCGGGGGATCCCCCTGACCATTCCATGACCATTCTGAACGGCCAGCGCGTCATCGCGATCGAGGAGCATTACTACGACCCCGACCTGGTCGCGCGCTTTGAGGGGCTCGACGCCAAGACGGGCGGTCACGTGCTGGAGAACCTTCTGGAAACCGGGGCCGGGCGCCTCGCCTCGATGGACGCGGCGGGCATCGACGTGCAGGTGCTGTCGCACGGCGCCCCCTCGACCCAGAAGCTCGACCCGGAAAGCGCCGCCGAATTCACCCGCGGCGTCAACGATCGCCTGGCCGCGATCTGCCAGGCCCATCCCGACCGCCTCAAGGGCTTCGCCGCGCTGCCGACCACCGACCCGAAAGCGGCCGCCGACGAGCTCGAACGTAGCGTGACCAAGCTCGGCTTCGTCGGTGCCATGGTGCATGGGCTCACGGCCGGCGAGCTTTTCATCGACGACGAACGCTTCTGGCCGGTCTACGAGCGCGCGCAGGCCCTCAAGGTGCCGCTCTACATCCATCCCGGCATCCCGCACCCCGCGGTGATCGACGCATATCTCAAGGACTACGTCGCCCAGTATCCGGGGTTCCTGACCGCCGGCTGGGGCTTCACCATGGAGACGGCGACGGCGGGCATCCGTATCGTGCTCTCCGGCGTGCTCGACAAATACCCCGACACCCAGATCATCCTCGGTCATCTGGGCGAGACGCTGCCCTTCCTCATGTGGCGCATCGATCTCGCGCTCAACCGGCCGGGCAATCAGGGCGTGGCCTTCCGAGACGCCTTCACCGCGCATTTCCATGTCACGACATCGGGCTTCTTCTCCGATCCGGCATTGAACCTCTGCATCCAGGAGATGGGCGCCGACCGCATCCTCTTCGCCGTCGACTACCCCTTCGTGCCCAACGAGCCGGGCCCGAAATGGATGGAGGGAACGATGCTGAACGCCGCCGATAAGGCCAAGATTCTGCACGGCAACGCCGAGCGTATGCTGCGGATTTGAGCATCACCGCATGAAGATCGACGTCCACGCTCATATCATCGACCGCGCCTACATTGACGCGCTAACCGAGCTGAAAGGTCTCGCGGCGGAGCAGGGCGACCGCGGCCAGACGCTGCTGAGGAAGGACGGCGCGACCTATCTCTGGTACCGCGAGGAGATGTTCGACGTGGACGACCGCCTGCGACGCATGGACGAGACGGGCATCGACATGCGCCTGCTCTCGCTCAGCACGCCCAGCGTCTACGAATGGGCGGGCGCGGCGCAGCTCGAGGCCGCGCGCGCAATCAACGACGCGACCGCGGCCGTCGTCCGCGCGCATCCTGGCCGTTTCGGCGGCATCGGGACCTTGCCGTGGGGCGGAAGCAGCGAGGACGCGCTCGCCGAGCTCGAGCGCATGACGGGCGAGCTCGGCCTCGTCGGCGTCGCTGTGGGCTCCAATATCGGCGGCGTGCCGCTCGACGACCCGGCGCTCGAGCCGATCTGGGCGCGCATCAACGCACTGCGCCTGCCGGTCTTCGAGCATCCGATGTTCCCGGTGAACACGGGCGGCATGGACGCCTTCGAGCTTCCCTTGCGCGTCGGCTTCGTCTTCGACACGACGCTCGCGCTCACCCGCATGATCTATGCCGGCGTCTTTGAGCGTTACGGCGACTTCCCCTATATCGTGGCGCATACGGGCGGCGCACTTCTCACCATCCTCGAGCGGCTCGACAACGGCTTCCGCATCTTTCCCGACTGCCGCGAACACATCGACAAGCTGCCGAGCGAATACGCGAAACGGCTCTATTACGACACCTGCTCGTTCTACGGTCCCGCGCTACGCATGGCACTCGAGATCGTTGGGCCCGGCCAGCTCCTCTGGGGCTCGGACGACCCCTTCATCGGCGCCGACGACGCCCACGTCCAGGCGCTCGATATCTCTGACGCAGACAAAGCGGCGATCACCGGCGGCAACGCGACACGGCTATTCGGTCTTTGAGATCGGCGAATTTGCCGGATGATCAGACGATGACGACAAACGCACGAGAAAAGGAATCATCAGCAATGAACAAGATCTGCCGGCTGGCTGTGGTTGCGATTGCGACGACCGTCCTGAGCGTTGCACAGGGATGGGCGCAATCGTCCGATGGCGTGGCGCGAACCGGCCATGGCGTATCGGGATTCGGCCCCCAGATAGCGCAAGCACGTCAGTCATGTCGGACGCGGTACGGGTCGGTGCGACGCGGCCGCGTGCTCTACGGCCCGGCCTTCCGCCACCTGGTCAACGGGAACTGTTGGTCCTGTCCGGCCGGCTTCGGGCCCGCGGTGAACGTCAATGTCCGCAGCCCGCGTGCCTGCAAGCAGGCGGGGCGGACCCTGGTTGCGCCCGCACGACGCCACGGGCGGGCTGGTGGCGTGACCCGGACGCGCTGCCCAAAGGGAAGCGGGCAGTTTGCATATCTGCGGACCGGGTTCTGCTATTCCTGCCCGCCCGGATACGGGCGGCGCCTGGGACGCGTCGACAACGCGCCGCGCTGCGCCCGTAAGATCCCCGCGCGTTTCGCCGCTGCGCTCTATCGCGGCGTGCCGCCGGCAAAGGCCTGCGGCGCCCGCAACCGGCGGCCATGCCTGGTCACCGAGCGCCGTCCGGCCTGCAATCCGGGACTGCACCAGGATTTCCTCATCAATAAATGCGTTCGGCGCTCGAACTCGCTGCGCCGCCTTGCTGGCCAGTGTTTCCGGCGCTGGAAGCCGGTGGTGCGCGAGATGACGAGCATTGCGAAATGCATGGTCACGTCGGGCATCACGAAGCGATTGGGCGGCGTCCTGAAGGCCAAACGTGCCCCCGAAGCGTTTCGAATGCTGGTGCAGGGGCCGTGCGGGAACCGGGTTCAGCAGGTCGCGCGTGTGCTGCGCGCAGCCGGATTCCGGTCGATGACCCTCGGGGTCAGCGGCGACGTGGCGGTCGGCATCGGCGCCAATTCGGAGTTCTTCGTCGCGCTTGCGACCAGCGCCGTCGCTGCTGGCCCCGCGGCCTGGGGCAACCGGCCGCCGCGGCTTTACATCTATGAGACCCTGGGCTGGCAGTTTGGCTATGCGCTCGGCGGCGGTGTCAACGCGGTGGTCGGTGCCTACGAGCCCGCATCCTCGAACCTCGCCGGTAAGGGGCAGGGTTTCTCGTTCTCGGCCAAGGCGCTTGCCGGCGGCGGCGGTGCGCTGTCGCTCGACTACCGGCCCGCCTGCGCCGGATTGTCTGCTCATGCCGGGCCCGGGGTGGAGGTGAATGCCCTCAGCGCGACCCGGTTCAAGACGATCAGGCTGCACTAGCATGGCACAGGGCCGTGGCGATGGCCGACGGTGTGCCGCCCTGATGCGACGATGCTAATATGCGGCTCAAAGGGAGGCGCCCAATGAAACAGGAAGACATTCTCGCGCACCAGCCGAAGGTTCTGACGCAGGCGCAGCGCGCGTTCTACTTCGAGACCGGCTATCTGCATCTCGAATCCTTCGTCTCCGACGAGTGGCTCGACCGGCTCTGGGCGGTCACCAACGAGTTTATCGAGCGAAGCCGGGCCCTTACGGCCTCCGACAGCCTGTTCGATCTCGAGCCCAACCATACGGCGGAGAAGCCGCGTCTCCGCCGCATCTCCTTTCCGGTGGCGCATGACCCGGTCTACGAGGAATTCGGTCTGCGCGGGCCGATCGTCGATATCGCCGAGGATCTGCTGGGACCGAACGTCAAATACCACCACTCCAAGCTCAACATGAAATGGGCCGACGGCGGCGAAGAGGTGAAGTGGCACCAGGACATTCAGTTCTGGCCGCATTCGAATTACTCGCCGCTGACCATCGGCGTCTACATGGACGACGTCGACGACGAGATGGGGCCGATGGGGGTGATCCCGGGCAGCCACAACGGTGAGCTTTTCGATCTCTATGGCGCCGACGGCAATTGGGTCGGCGCGATCGACGATGCCGATCTCCCCCGCGTACCGCTCGACGATGTTGTCTGGCTCAAGGGCCCGCGCGGCTCGGTCACCGTGCACAACTGCCGCATGGTGCACGGCTCGATGCCCAACAACGCGTCGCGCTCGCGGCCGCTCCTGTTGCACACCTATGCGGCGGCCGATGCGCTCACCTTCACCGGCAGCGTCGTCGACAACGTGCCCCTGTCCAACACCATCGTGCGCGGAGAGCCGGCGCGCTGGATCGACTTCGATCCGCGCCCCTGCCTCATCCCGCCCGACTGGTCGAAGGGCTACACCTCGATCTTCGCCCTGCAACAGGAAGAAAAACCTGGCGAGGCAGCCGAGTAGGCGCCCAACGTGGCAATAACTGCAACTGCATTATTGTCTAAGCATTCAAATCTAACGAATTGATTTTGTGAAAATATCCGCAGTTGCGTCCCGCTGCTGATATCTGCTGTCTGTATGGCGCCGGAGATTTGTATACGTTTCGGTAATTATTGTCGCGCCAATGGACGCGTAGGCGGTCAGTAGCGCCCGGTGTCGATCGGCTGCTCGTTTTCGATGCCGCGCAGGCGCTCCGCATAGCGCGCCAGGGCGGCCGCTCTCTCGTCGGCCTCGATCCGGGCGGGGCCGAAAACGATGTTGGGCGCCAGCACGTCGAAGCCGACGAAGTAGAGCATGCCGCGCTGGATCGGCCGCAGGATCGCCTCGATGTCGCCGGTGAAGCCGTCCTTCTCGTAGACCGCCGCCGGTCCGCCGGTGGTGAGCGAGAGCATCGCCCGCTTGCCCCGGAATTTTCCTTTGTCGTACATCTCCCCGTGCATGTAGACGCGGCCGTAGACGAAAACGCGGTCGACCCAGCCCTTGAGGATCCCCGGCAGGCCGAACCACCAGATCGGGCACTGCCAGATCATCAGATCGCAGGCCTCGATCTTGGCGATCTCCGCATCGATATCCGAAGCGAAGCCGTTTTCGGCGCTCGCATGCAGCTCTTCGATCTGCTGCTGCAGCGCGTCGGGGTTCTTCACCGTGGTGAAGTTCCGCCGGTCGGAGACCGGGTTGAAGCCGGCCGCATTGAGATCGGAGGTCACGACCGTATGCCCCGCCTCCGCCAATGTTTCGCAGGCCGTGCGGAAGAGGGCGCCGTTGAAGCTCTTGGGCTCGGCATGGGCGTAGACGATGAAGACGTTCATGGGTCCTCTGGGTGGTCGCTTACAGGATCACGGGCTGCCGACGCGGCCCTGCGGACAGCCCGAGAGTCGGTACTGGGCGCGCACCTCCTGGCGCGCGCGGCGGATCCGCGTGAGCTTGGCGGACGATGTCGCGCCGTAGACGGGCCGGCTGTTTGCGCGCTGCTCGGCCATGCGCAGGCGGCTCCGGAGCTCGAAGCAGCGCCGCTGCCGGTAGTCGCCTGGTTTCATCGGTTGGTTGCAGCCGGCCTGGCTCAGCATCTGCCGGCGCAGCCGCACCTCCGCGCGGGCCCGGTCGTTCGAGCCGCGGCTGCGCGAAGCCGCGTCCCGCGCGTTGGTTTCCTGGATGGCGAGGCTGCGCAGCCGCGCGGTCAGGCTCCGGCAGCGTGCGCTGGTCGAGCGTTCCGCCGCCAGGACAGCGCGTCCGTCAGAGCTCCGGGCGGAAAACGTCACCGCCGGACCCGCCGCCTCCGCGGCGAGCGGCGCCACAGCGCCGGCAAGGATTGCGGCAGCGATCAGCCGGTGCACGATCCGGTCACCTAGCTGGCGAGGCCCTCGCGGGCGATCCAGTCCTGCGTGTCCTTGAGCGCCTGGGCAAAGCGGTCGAACATCTCGTCGATCTCATCCTCGCTGATCACCAGCGGCGGCGAGAAGGCCAGCGAGTCCGCGATCGCGCGGACGATGAGCCCGTGGCTCTGCGCGAACTTGGCGCATTGGGCGCCGACCTTGCCCGGCGGGGCGAAGCTCTCCCTGGTCTTCTTGTTCTTGACCAGCTCGACCGCACCGATGAGCCCCGTGCCGCGCGTCTCGCCCACGAAATCCTCTTGCGCGAAGGCGCTGAGGCGCGCCTGGAAGCGGCCCATCACCTTGCGGACCTGGGCCACGATATCGCGCTCCTCGTAGATCTTGAGCGTCTCCAGTGCCACCGCCGAGGGCACCGGATGCCCCGAATAGGTGAAGCCGTGCGCGAAGACGCCGACCTTCTCGCTTTCCTTCACCAGCGTGCGGTAGACCGGATCGGAGACCAGCACCGCCGACATCGGCAGATAGGCCGAAGTCAGCGCCTTGGCCATGGTCATGATGTCGGGCTCGAGCTCATAGGTCTGGCTGCCCCACATGTTGCCCGTGCGCCCGAAGCCGGTGATCACCTCGTCGACGATGAAGAGGATCTCGTATTCCTTCAGCACCGCCTGGACCTTCTCGAAATAGGTCTTGGGCGGCAGCACCACGCCGCCCGCGCCCATGATCGGCTCGGCGATGAAAGCGGCGACCGTCTCCGGGCCTTCATCCTCGATCATCTGGCGGAGGCTGTCGGCGCAGCGGCTCGCGAAGTCCTCCTCGCTCTCGCCCTCCTCGCCGAAGCGGTAGTAGTGCGGGCAGTCGGTGTGCAGGATGCCCGCGATGGGCAGGTCGAAATCCTCGTGGTTCTTGGGCAGACCGGTCAGGCTCGCCGAGGCCACGGTGACGCCGTGATAGGCCTTCTGCCGGCTGATGATCTTCTTCTTCTCGCGCTTGTCGACCGCGTTGGACAGATACCAGACGAGCTTCACCGCCGTGTCGTTCGCTTCGGAGCCCGAATTGGCGAAGAACGCCTTCGACATCGGCACCGGCGCCATGCCCAGCAGCCGCTCGGCCAGGTCAATGCCGATGTCGTGCGATTTGTGCGTGAAGTGGTGATAGAAGGGCAGCTTGCGCATCTCCGCCGCCGCAGCCTCGACCAGCCGCTCCTCGCCGAAACCGAGCGCGGTGCACCATAAGCCCGCCATACCCTCTATATATTCCTTGTCCTCGTGGTCCCAGACGCGCACGCCCTCGCCCCGCGTCACCACCAGCGGACCCTCGGTCTCGTGGACCTTCAGGTTGGTGTAGGGGTGCAGGATGGTCGCGATATCGCGGGCCTCAATCGAGTTGGGCCGGATCGGCTGTTCGTTCATCGCTTGGGTACCTTAGATTTGAAAATGCTTAGGTTTGGCGGTTCGGGCGTTCGGGACGCGCCTCACCGACAACTATAACGCGCCGGCCGAATTGGCGCACCGGCCAAACCGCCGCATGAGGCGCAGGGCTGCCCTTCGTGAAATGAGCCGGGATACGGAAAAGAAAAGGCCCGGAGGTGATGTACCTCCGGGCCTGTCCGATTAGTGGGAGGTGAGAGTTCCGATCACGGTTCCGGCCGCCACTGGCGCAGCCAGGCCTCGGCGCTGGCGCGCTGGCTCGGCGTGAGAGCCCGCAGCCGCTGTGAAGTGGTCAGCGCAATGGGCTGGCCGGCATTGCGCCGCCGTTCGGCCAGGCGGCCCCAGACATAGGCGCGCACGGGGTTCCGCTCCACGCCCGCGGCGCCGACCCGGTAGAGCTTGGCCAGATGCGCCTGCGCTTCCAGATGGCCGCGCTGCGCCGCTTTCTGGGTGAGGCGCAGCGAGGCGCGCTGGCCCAGACGGCCGAAGGCCTTTTTGGCGTACCAGCCGGCGATCGCCCATTGCTCGGCGGGGGTCGCATCCTTGGCGGCCCATTCGAGAAACTCGATCGCCTGGCTGTCGTCGCGTCGTTCGCCCGTGCCCGTCATGTGCCGGGCGGCCATCATGATGCGTGCTTGCACCGAGCCCTTATCCGCGGCCTGGCGGTAAAGGTACCGCGCACGCTCTTCGGAGCGGGGCATGCCGACGCCCCATTCGTTGTAGATCGCGAGCTGATAGAGCGCCGTCGGGTGGCCGTATTCGGCCGCCGCCTTCAACAGGCTGAGCGCGCGGGCCGGATCACGTTTCACGCCGAGACCCTTGCGATACATGTCCGAGAGGATGAACTGCGCATCGGCATGGCCGCGTGCGGCCGCCGGGATCAGGCCGACCGAGGCACGGCGATAGAGCGACCGGGCACGGGCGCGGTCTCTGGCCACGCCCCTGCCGGCATCGAAAAGCTTGGCCAGCTCGTATTGCGCCCGGGCATCGCCGCGCGCCGCCGCCGCGGAGAGGGCGATCGCGGCACCGCGGTAATCGGCGCGCTCGAGGTATTTCTTGCCGGCGTCGTAGCTGGCCGCGGCAGGACCCGCCGCGATCAGCAGTGCTACGAGGAAAGCTGTGAGTGTTCGCATTGGTCAGACCCCATCTGTTCTTGGCCCATTCTTTTGTGGCACTGGTTCGGTAAGTGCGTGGTTACCGATTGGTTAATCTTTTTGGTTAACAAATCGTTAATACGAGCCGCCGCGCCCGAACGTTCCCACGAAAAAGTTTGAAAGACTACACGCTAAACACGAAATGCGGCCAAATGACGGCCGATTAGTTGGACGTGGTGACGCCAACGAAGGCCTGATCCGACTTTCCGTCCAAGGCCTTGGCCGCCTGGGTGCCGGCCGGCTTGCCCTCCAGGCGGGTGATCAGCTTTTCCAGCTTGCCGCCGTTGCGGCGGAGCTCGGCGATGAACGCCGCGCGCTGCACGACCGCGAGGCTCATCCCCTCGACGATCACGTCGACCAGCTTCGGCCCGGCCTCGGTTGGCCGCACGCGCCAGTCGACGCGCAAGGGCAGGCCTGTCTTGCCGGCGATCCGGCTCAGCACCAGCACGTCGCCTTCCGCCCGGCCGGTCGGAACGACCTCGTCGACCGTCAGCTTGCGGTCGGCAAAGGCACCGAGCTCGCTGGCGAGCAAACGGGCCAGATAGTCGGGCAGGGCTCTTTCGAAGCGCTTGCGCTCGCTTTCGCTGGCATGCCGCAGATAGGGCCCGAGCACGAAGCGCGAGATCGAATGGGTCTCGACCCGCCGCGCGACCAGGGCGCTCACGCGCCGGCGCTGGCGTGCGGCCAGGCGCTTGTCGGTGGTCTTGCCGGACTTTGCGGTTTGGGCGGTCTTGGCCGCAAGCTGGCTGGCGGTTTGAACCGTGCCCTTCACGAAGCGCGTCGCCCGGGCCTCGAAGCCGATGGCCACAAGCGGATTGTCGCTGGCCTGCAGCGAAAACGCGGCGACCAGCGCCACGGCACAAATGGCCCCGAGGCCGGCGGCGTGTCGGCCTTTCATGGCCTCACCCACGCGCTGCATCCGGCTGCTTTGCCGCTACCGCGATGCGCCGTCTCGGTTCCTGCAAACACCCCAATCATCAAGACACCCCTATGCGAACTTTTCTCATTTGGTTTCTTGGCGGTTTCTCGGCGGATCCTTGGCGAGGTTTGCTACGCGAATCCTTGTGTATGGACGTATGAAATACACAATATTCCTTGCTCGATCATGAACGTAATCCGGGTAATTATTCAATTTTTACAATAAGTTAACTCGGTGGTAATGATGAACGTTCGTTTACGATATTTGGGTGTGGCGCGAGCCTGCCGATGAACGATCGATAGCGGTGCCGGCCCGAGACCATTAAGCTCGAACCGCAAATATCGAGGGTATCCGCCGATGATCGTGGTTAATGGGCTCAAGTCCTGCGACACCTGCCGCAAGGCCCGCGCCTGGCTGAAAGGCGAGGGGATCGAGCATCGCTTTCACGATCTCCGCGCCGACGGGGTGGAGGCCGATCAGCTACGCCGCTGGCTGAAGGCGGTGGGCGCCGAGCGCCTGGTGAACAAGCGCGGCACGACGTGGCGCCAGTTGAGCGAGGCCGAACGTGAGGTGAGCGGCGAGGACGAGATCGTGGCGCTGCTCGCCGCGCATCCCGCCATCGTCAAGCGTCCCGTCTTCGAGGTGGGCGACGCGGTGATCGTCGGCTTCGACGATGCCGCGCGCACGGCGCTCGCCTCCGCGCGCTAGCGCAGGTTTTCTCTGAAGAATTTCACGATCGCCGCATTGAAGCGTTCGTGAAACGCGACCCGGTCGAAACCGTCCGCATCGCGGCATATCGCCGGCCCCGCTTCGGCCTGCGCCGCCGTGCACGGCGCCATGAAGGCGAAATGCCCCGCCGGCACGAGCCGGTAGTCCGGCTTGTTGGGCAAGGCCTTGGCCACGGCATCCGTGTGATAGGGAAAGAGCTCGCGCTCGTCCTTCTCCGCGCGCCAGAGCTGGATCGGCACGCTGACGGTCTTCAGCTCCTCGCGTCCGAAAACGACGCCCAGCGGCGCTGCGATCACTGCCGCCTTGATCCGCGCGTCGTGCACATAGACCGGTTTCGCGCGCTTGGTCGCGCGGCCGCTGCGGTGGCTCGGTGTACCGGTCGGCCGGCAAACGGGATCGGCCGGAACCTCGCGGCAATGGCGGACGATCCGCCAAAGATCCGGCACGCCGCCCACCAGGACGAGGCCGGTATAGCCGCCGCGCGAGAAGCCGAAGACGCCGATGCGCGAGGTGTCGATGCGGGCGCGCTCCGGCCAACGCTGAAGCATATGGTCGATGAGGCGCTTGATGGCGGCGGGCCGAGCCGTAAACCATGCGCGGCCGAACTCGTTCGTGTGGGTGATTGCCGCGACAACGAACCCCGCATCGGCGAGCGCCGCGGCAGTATCGTGATGGCCGCCGAACCAGCCGCTGAAGCCGTGCGAGATCACGATCAGCGGCAGCTTCGTGCCCGCAACCGGGCAGTTCATCACCCCTGGCACCATCATCCGCCGCCGCAGGCGGACGAGACCGGCCGGTTGCGCGCAGGGGGACCAGACCGCGCCGACGAGGGTGTTGCTCCCGTCCTTGCCGGGCACTTCGAGGCGTTGCAGTCCGGCCGCGCCGGCGGGCAGGCTGAAAAGGCAAAGAGCGGCCAACGCCGCCAAGCCGCGAAAAACCATCGTTTCCCCGCGATGTGGTTCGGTTCGTCCCTTGACGCCCCTAACGCCCGTGCGCGTCGAGTCCGTCGCGATTATTTGGGGGGATCGCCGAAGATCGTCCGCACGTGTGCGGCGGCCGCATCCGAGAGGAAATCACGCTCCAGCCGCGCCGGGTCGCCGAAGAAGGCCCGCGAGGCCGCGCGGTCGAGGATGATGGTGCCGAGGAGACGCAGCGCGCCTTTCTCGTCGAAGATGTTCTCGCCCGTGATAAGGCGCTGCCCGTCGGCCTTCGCGCCCATGAGCCGCCTGAGATAGGTGTGCTGCAGATTGCCCGGCCGCGCCTGGCGCGGCGCCAGATTGACGACCCAGATGCGCGCCCAGGCCGGCCCCAAGTCCCGGCGCCAGCGCGTCATCAGCGCATGCAGTCCGTTCAGCTGCGCCTCCGCTGCCACGCGCCCGCTTTCCAGCACGTAGGGCTGCATCCGCCGGGCGAAGCCGGTGAGCGTGGCGCCGCGCACGCGCCCGGCGGCCAGGACCTTGTCGATGAAGGCCCGCGTCGCGCCGAGCATCGCCCGATGTGTCGCGGCCACCCCGGCGGGCCAGCCGCGCTTGGCGAGGCTCGCCTCGGCGGGCGGGATCAACGCGCGGAGACCCGAAAGCTGCGTCCGCGTCGCCGGGCTCAAGGGCCGGTCGGTCTTGCCCGCAAGTGCCGCCACCGCCGCCAGCACCGTGTGCGAGACGGCTTTGGTCTCGTGATAGAGGCGTGGCGTGAAGTTGACCTCGCGCCGCGTGCCGCGATGGCGCAGCACGGCGACGTCGAACTTCACGATGATGATCGGCTCGGCGCGTTTCAGGATCTCCGCCCGCCGCCCGGCATAGATCGTGCGGAAGGTCTTGTTGACCGCGACGAGGGGATCGGTGGTGGGCTTTTCCGCTGCCACGCTCGGCGGCGCGCCGGCGATGAGCGCGATCAGCATGGCGCATGAGGCGGCGGCGGTGGTGCGACGGTTGGTCATGCGGCGGAGCTCCCGATCTGTTGGTGGCTGCGACCGGCGCGCGTACCGGCATTTGCAAGTGTTCGGCGGCCGCAAAACTTGTCCCCTGTTTGGTGGATAACGCTTATCCACAGCGTAAGTATCTGACCCGCCGTCGCGTTTTTTCCCGAAGCGAGGTTTTATCCACAGCGGCCCGGATCATTTTCCACCGCTTTTTCCCCCGGCGATGCCCTCGACGATATTCGTGCTGTGGCCTCAAGCCCGTCCATATTCGTCGTCGAGCCGCACGATATCGTCCTCGCCCAGATAGCTCCCGAGCTGCACCTCGATCAGATGGAGGGGCGCCTCGCTGATGCATTCGAGGCGATGCACCGCGCCCAGCGGAATATCGACCGACGCGCCGACACCGAGATCGAGAACCTCGTCGTCGCGCGTGACCCGCGCCGTACCGCGCGTCACGATCCAATGCTCGGCGCGCTTGGCGTGCTTCTGCAGCGAGAGCCGCGCGCCGGGCCGCACGATGATGCGTTTCACCTGAAAGCCGTCGCCCGCGTCGACGGTCTGATAGCTGCCCCAGGGCCGGTGGACGACCGGGTGACTTTCCTGCTCGGCGCGGCCGGCGGCGGCGAGCCGCTCGGTCACCAGCCTCACGTCCTGCACCCGGTCGCGGGGTGCCACCAGCACCGCGTCCTCGGTCGCCACGACCACGATGTCCTCGACGCCGATCACGGCAAGCAGCCGCGCCTCGCTGCGCAGATAGGAGTTCCTGGCGTCTTCGGCGATCACGTCGCCCAGGATCACGTTACCGCCCGCATCGCTCTCGCCGATCTCCCAAAGCGTCGACCAGGCGCCGACATCGCTCCAGCGGAGATCGGCCGGCACGACGACGGCGTGCGACGTTTTCTCCATCACCGCATAGTCGATCGAATCGCTGGGGCAGGCCCCGTAGTGAGCCGCCTCGAGGCGGAAGAAATCCTGCTCCTGCCGGCCCTTGGCAACTGCGTCCGTGACCGCGGCCATCATCGCCGGCGCGTGCACCGCCAGCTCTTCGAGATAGCGCTGGGCGCGGAACAGAAACATGCCACTGTTCCAGGAGAACCCGCCCGCGGCGAGCATCGCGGCCGCCGCTTCGGCATCGGGCTTTTCGACGAACCGCGTGACCGCGAAGGCGCCCGGGATGTCGGCGAGCGCCGCGCCGCGCTCGATATAGCCGTAGCCCGTCTCCGGCCCCGCCGGCTCGATGCCGAAGGTGACCAGCGCGCCGGTCGCGGCAGCCTCGGCAGCGGTCGCCACGGCACGCCCGAACGCCGCCTCGTCGCCGATCACATGGTCCGACGGCATCACCAGCATCACCGCGTCGGGGTCGGCCTGCGCGAGCAGCAACGCGCCTGCCGCAATCGCCGGCGCCGTGTTGCGCGCGGCCGGCTCTAGAACCAGCCGCGCCGCCGCCACGCCCGCTTCGCGCAGCTGCTCGGCGATCAGGAAGCGATGGTCCTCACTGCTCAGAAACAGGGGCGCCGCGAACCGGTCTGGATCGGCGACCCGCGCGGCGGTCTCCTGCAACAGGCTGCGCGGGCCGGTCAGCGCCAGCAGCTGCTTGGGATAAAGCGCGCGCGACAGCGGCCACAGCCGCGTCCCGGCGCCGCCGCATAAGATGACCGGATGGATCGTGCTCGCCATAGTCCGTCAGGGGTCCGCCAGAAAAACGGAAGACAACCCGGCCTTGCTAGCGGAATTCCCGCCGAGCGCCAAGGACGGAGGGCCGTGGCCAGCTGAATACACCAGCCGAATACATATGTATTCGGCACGGCCCGGCGCGCCCGCATGCACGTCATGCACGGCGATTGGGTGATCATTTGCGCGCGATTGCCTTATATGGTGACCTGCGAACACTGCCTCGCGGCCATAGATGGGTCCGCGTGGCGCGACGATGAAAGCACGGCGATGCCGACGGCCACACGTAGGACGACGTTGGGAGTAGGGACGTGACCGCGCCGGCGATCCGGATGCGCAGCGATGCGCGCGTGATCAGCCTCGTCGGCGGCGCGCATTTCTTCAGCCATTTCTATCTCTTCGTCCTGCCGCCGCTCTTCCCGATCCTGAAGACCGAGCTGGGCTTGAGCTACACCGCGCTGGGCGGGATGGTGACGGCTTTCTCGATCGCCTCGGGCTCGGCGCAGTATCCGATGGGCATGGCGGTCGACCGCTTCGGCGCGCGCTACATCCTGATCGGCGGGCTCACGCTGCTGTCGTTGTCGGTCGCGCTGATGAGCCTGGCCGCGGGCTATCTGCCCTTCCTCGTCCTCGCCTTCCTCGCGGGGCTCGGGAACAGCGTCTTCCATCCCGCCGACTACACCATCCTCGGTGCATCGGTCAGCGAGCACCGGCTCGGCCGGGCCTATTCGATCCACACCTTCAGCGGCCATGTCGGCTGGTCGGTGGCGCCGCCGGTGATGGTGTTCCTGACCGCGATGTTCAGTTGGCGGATGGCGCTCGCCATCGTCGGCTGCGCCGGCCTGGCGATCGCGGTGGTGCTGTTCCTGCAAAGCGGATTCCTGAAGCACGATCACAAACCGCAGGCGAGCCACGGTGCAGCGGCGCCGGCGCAAAGCGCCTTTGCGATGCTGACCGCGTTGCCGATCCTGATGATGTTCCTCTTCTACCTGGCGACGGCGGCGATCACCGTCGGCATGGCGAGCTTCACCCCCTCGGCCTTGGGTGCGCTGTTCGGCACGCCGCTCGTCTCGGCCAATGCGGCGCTCACGGCGCTCCTCGTCGGTGGTGCGGCGGGCGTGTTGTCCGGCGGCTGGGTCGCCGACAAGCTCCGCCGCTTCGACCTCATCGCGGCGATCGGCTTTCTCGCCGGCGCGACGGCGATGTGCCTCGTCGCCTTCGTCGCCCTGCCGGTGGTGGGGCTGGTCATTGTCTTCGGCTTCTCCGGCTTCATGGTCGGCATCGTCTCGCCCTCGCGCGATCTGATGGTGCGCGCGGTTACCCCGCCCGGCGCCAGCGGCAAGGTGTTCGGCTTCGTCTCGGTCGGCCTCGATGTCGGCGGGGCCGGGGCGCCGCTGATGTATGGCTGGATCCTCGACCAGGGCGCGCCGGCCGGTGTTTTCCTCGCCGCCGGCACGATGATGCTGCTCTCGCTGCTCGCTGCGCTCGCCGCCGCACGCAGCCGCGCCCGCGCGCCCCAGGCAAGCCCGGCCGAATAGGCGTCGCCACCACCACCGCCGCCACGGTCACGCCGCGGCCGTCACTTGTATTTCGTCCGCCCGCGCTCATCTCTTGCCCTCCTGCACTTGTCATGACATGGCCGTTCCGGCCAACATGGGCGACCGGCGCGTGAAGGCGGGGTAGGGGGTTCACCGGATCATGGCGGCGACGTCGTCGAAAACGGTCATCTACGCGGCGCTTGCCGGCAATTCGGCGATCGCGGTCACCAAGTTCGTGGCCGCGACCCTGACCGGAAGCTCGGCGATGCTGGCCGAGGGCATTCATTCGATCGTCGACACGGGCAACCAGGCGCTGATGCTGGTCGGTCTGGCGCGCGCCAATAAGCCCGCCGATGCGCGCCATCCCTTCGGCTACGGCGCGGAGATCTATTTCTGGGCCTTCATCGTCGCCGTGCTGGTCTTCGCCGTCGGCGCCGGCGTCTCGTTCTACGAGGGCATCGTCAAGATGCGCTATCCCCATCCGATCGAGGACGCCTGGATCAACTACATCGTCCTGGTGGTCGCCTTCGCCTTCGAGGCCGGCGCCTGGTGGATGGCCTGGCGCGCCTTCCGCCAGCGCAAGGGAAAGCGCGGCATGGTCGAGGCGATGCGCGTCTCCAAGGACCCGACGGTGTTCACCGTGCTGCTCGAGGACTCCGCCGCCATGGCGGGCATTATCGTCGCCTTCGTGGGTATCTTCCTCGCCGATACGACCGGCCTCGCCTGGCTCGACGGTCTCGCCACGCTGCTGATCGGCGTTATCCTGACGGTCGTCGCGGTCTTCCTCGCCTACGAGACCAAGGGCCTCCTCATTGGCGAGTCGGCCTCGCCCGCCACGGTGAAGGGGCTCCGCCGGATGATCCGCGAGACCGACGGCGTGCTCGAGCTCCATGAGCTGCGCACGGTGCATTTCGGGCCCAACGATTTGTTGGTCGCAATCTCCGTCGACTTCGAGGACCGCTTCGACAGCCGCGACGTGGAGCAGACCGTCACCAAATTGGAAGCGGCGATCAAGAAGAAATACCCGCGCGTCGAGCGCGTCTTCATCGAGGCCCAGGCCCCCCGCGACCGCACGGCGCTCAGAAAGGCGCTGCGTGAAGAAAAGGAGCAGGCGGAAGCGGACAAGGCGGAGGGCAAGAGCTAGGTCGCTTGCAGTGCGTCTCGAAGGACGCACTATGGTGCGCCATGCGCAAACTTGAGCCTCACCCGAACTCCTTCAGCCACCCGAGCCCATCCACCGTCTTGCCCGCCGGCTTGTATTCCGCGCCGACCCAGCCCTCGTAGCCCATCTCGTCGAGGGCGGCGAAGATCGTCTTGAAATCGACCTCGCCCGAGCCCGGCTCGTGGCGGCCCGGATGGTCGGCGAACTGGACGTGGCCGAGTTTGGCGCCGACTTTCTTCAAGGCCGGCACGATGTCCTCGCCCATAATCACCATGTGATAAAGGTCGGCCTGCAGATAGAGGTTGGGATGTCCCGCCTCGTCGACCGCTTCCATGCCGTCGCTCGTCCGGTTGATGATGTAGCCGGGGGCGGACTGGTCGTTGACCGGTTCCACGGTCACGCGGATGTCCTTTTCTCCCATCGCTTTGGCAGCGTAGGAGAGGCTGTTGGCGAGCGAGTACATCGCATCCGTGCGGTCCGCGCCCTTCGGCAGCAGACCCGCCAGCGCGTTCACTTGATGGCAGTCGAGCGCCGCGGCGTATTCCGCCGCCCAGGCCACGCCCTTGCGGAACTCGGCCTCGCGCTCGGGCAGGCAGGCGACACCGCGCTCGCCGTCCTCCATGTTGCCCGCCGGCAGGTTGAACATCGCCACCGGGATCTTGGCCTTCGCCCGCGCCTTGCCGATATCGTCCGGCGAGAAGGGGTAGGGGAACTGGAGCTCCACCGCCTCGAAGCCGGCATCGGCCGCGGCCTGAAAGCGGTCGAGGAAATCGTGCTCGGGAAACAGCATCGAGATGTTGGCGGAAAAGCGCGGCATGGGCGTCCTCGGAATGACGGAGGGGGTACACACCATCGTCGGGCTGTGCGGCGGGCGTTGCAAGGGCTTTGCTTGGGACCACCGACGCCGGGGCCTTGCAGCCGCCGGTCAAAGACCCGATCATCGGGCCTCATGATCGGACCCGACCCCCATGCCGATGCCCTCGGTGCGCTCATCGAAGCGAGCGAGCGCATCGTCGTCTTCACCGGCGCCGGCATCTCCACCGAATCCGGCATTCCGGATTTCCGTAGTCCCGGCGGC
Source organism: uncultured Alphaproteobacteria bacterium (assembly GCA_964494065.1). Classification (GTDB taxonomy): domain Bacteria; phylum Pseudomonadota; class Alphaproteobacteria; order JAPULJ01; family JAPULJ01; genus DATKZM01. The sequence goes on along the minus strand of CAZBRE010000051.1, from coordinate 5,885 downwards.
ATCTGGACCCAGTACAAGCCCATCGACTTCCGCGAGTTCATGGCCTCGGAGGACGCGCGCCGCGAATCCTGGCGGCGCAAGTTCGCGACCGAGCCGACGCTGAACGCGGCCGAGCCGAACCGCGGCCACCGCGCCGTCGCCAGCCTCGTCAATCGCGGCAATGCGAGCGCCGTCGTGACCCAGAACATCGACGGCCTGCACCAGGCCGCGGGCGTGCCCGACGAGAAGGTGATCGAGCTCCACGGCAACACCACCTATGCCGTCTGCCTCGATTGCCATGAGCGCTACGAGCTGGGACCGATCCGCGAGGCGTTCCTGGCCGACGAGACAATCCCCGTCTGCGAGATCTGCGAAGGCATCGTCAAGACCGCGACGATCTCCTTCGGCCAGGCCATGCCCGAGGCGGAGATGGCGCGCGCCAAGGCGGCGACGCTCGACTGCGATCTCTTCATCTCGATCGGCTCGTCGCTCGTTGTCTATCCCGCCGCCGGCTTTCCGGTGTTGGCGAAGGAAAACGGCGCCCGCCTCGTTATTCTCAACCGCGAGCCCACCGGCATCGACGCCATCGCCGACCTCGTCCTCCACCGCGAGATCGGCGACACGCTCGGCGCCGCGGTGGGGGTGAATTAACCCAGGCACACTTCCTCAAGAGCGAAGGACACCGCGCCATGACCGCCACCGACACCACCGTCGACGAGATCGCCGACGGCATCTACCGCATCAGCACGCCGGTGCCGCCGAGCGAGTTCCCCGGCGGCTTCAGCTACAACCGCTATCTCGTCGCCGACGACGAGCCGCTGCTCTTCCACCTCGGCCACCGCAAGCTCTTCGATGCGACGGCCGAGGCGGTGGCGCGCATCCTTCCGGTCGAAAGCCTGCGCTGGCTCTCCTTCTCGCATCTGGAGGCCGACGAGTGCGGTGCGCTCAACCAGTTCCTCGCCGCCGCCCCCAAGGCCCAGCCACTGTGCGGCCGGGTCGCGGCGATGGTCTCGATCGGCGACTATGCGGACCGCGAGCCGCGTGCGCTCGCCGACGGCGAGGCGCTCTCGCTCGGCCGTCACACGGTGCGCTGGTTCGATGCGCCGCACACGCCGCACAATTGGGAATGCGGGTTCCTGATGGACGATGCGACCGGAACGTTGTTCTGCGGCGATCTCTTCACCCAGCCCGGTGCCGACACGCCGGCCCTCACCGAGGACGACATTCTGGGCCCATCGGAAGCGATGCGCGCGGGGCTCGACTACTACGCCCATGCGACCAACAGCGGCGAGAACCTGGAACGCCTCGCGGCGCTGGAGCCGAAGATTCTCGCCTGCATGCACGGCAGCGCCTTCGCCGGCGACGGCGGTGCCGCGTTGCGCGCGCTGGCGAAAGCCATCATGGCTTCCGACGCCTCAATCGAGAACCAGGTGATGGGCGGGTAGGCCCCGTCACCCTAACCCTCTCCCCCGAGGGGAGAAGGTTACATCGTGCGGCGCCTCTTCACCCCCTCTCCCCTTGGGGGAGAGGGAGGGGCCCACGGCAGACGGCCGTGGGAGGGTGAGGGGGCCTTTCCTCGTTATCTGCACGCCGCCTTCCATGATCCGCCATTTCTTCCACAGCCCAATAAATTGATTTCCTTGACATATCGGAGGCGGGGGCCCATGTGTGCTCAATCCATTGTCTCGCGATTGCGCGAAGCGCCGCCTCTGGGCGGCACAGTATCCCGGGAACAATAATCAAGAATTTTGCCGCTCCGGCCGCGCCTGGAGCCGAGCAGAACGCCGGGGTACGGCCGCGTCTCTAAACGCGGATCCGCGCCGACAGGCGCATGAAGGAAACTACGTGACCATCAATACTTTTTCGGAACTCGGCCTTGCCGAGCCCATTGAGCGTGCCTTGCAGGCCCGCAACCACACCGTGCCGACGCCGATCCAGGCGCGGGCCATCCCCCAGCTTCTGGACGGCCGCGACATGCTGGGCATCGCCCAGACCGGCACCGGCAAGACGGCGGCCTTCGCGCTGCCCATCCTGCACCAGCTTGCGGCGCAGCGCACCGATACCGGCCCGCGCCGGCCGCGCGCGCTGATCCTGGCGCCGACCCGCGAGCTCGCGATCCAGATTGGCGAGGAGTTCCGCGCCTACGCCAAACATCTTCGCCTGCACCACACCGTCATCTTCGGCGGCGTCGGGCAAAGCCCCCAGGTCAAGGCGCTCGCGCGCGGCATCGACATCCTCGTCGCCACGCCGGGCCGCCTGCTCGATCTCATGAACCAGCGCCATCTGAAGCTCGACGCGGTCGAGTTCTTCGTTCTCGACGAGGCCGACCGGATGCTCGATATGGGCTTCGTGCGCGACGTGCGAAAGATCATCGCGGCCCTGCCGAACGAGCGCCAGTCACTGCTCTTCTCGGCCACCATGCCGGGCGAGATCTCGAAGCTGTCGGGCGATATCCTGAGCAATCCGATCCGCGTCGAGGTGACGCCGCAGGCAACCCCGATCGAGTGCGTCGTGCAATCGGTTTATCACGTCGACCAGGGCGATAAGCTGAACCTGCTGACCGACATCCTGAGCGACCCCGCGATGTCGCGGGTGATCGTCTTCGCGCGCACCAAGCACCGCGCGAACCGTGTCGCCGAGCGGTTGGACCGAAGCGGCATTCGCGCCGATGCGATCCACGGCAACAAGTCGCAAGGGGCGCGCCAGGCCGCGCTCAAGCGCTTCAAGGACGGCTCGGTTCGGGTCCTGGTGGCGACCGACATCGCGGCCCGCGGCATCGACGTCGACAGCATCAGCCACGTCATCAACTTCGAGCTGCCCAACGAGCCGGAAAGCTACGTCCACCGCATCGGACGCACGGCGCGGGCCGGCAATGGCGGTGCTGCAATCTCGTTCTGCGATCCGAGCGAGCGTGCCTTCCTGCGCGACATCGAGCGCCTTATCCACCGCCGCCTCACCGTGATCGGCGACGAGCCGGCCATGCCGGCGCCGGCCGGCCGCAACCGGTCCAACCACCACCAGGCTCAAAAGCCGGGTGGCGGCCGGTTCAATGGCAAGCCGTCGCATGGTAAGCCCGTTCAGGGTAAGCCGAGCCCCGGCAAACCGAACCACGGCAAGCCCTGGCACAAGCACAGCCGCCCCAAGGCAAAGGGCGCGGGCAACGGCGCACATGCCAACGCCGGCAAGCCCGCCGGCAAGGGCGGCGCCCGCAATGCCTCGCGGCGGCGCCGGCGCGCTGCCTGATCTCCGTTCATCGGCGCGCGGTCTCACGTAAAGGCCGCAAACAGATCGTTCGTTGCGCCGCCGTCTGACGCGGCGGCGGTTTGTCCTGCGCGCGCGTTGTCTTCATTTCTCCGCACCGAAACGCCGACAATTTCTTCGGAAATTTGCGACCTCGTCATCAAAGCGCCACCTTCGTTTCGTAGCGTTCGAACAACAGAGGGTTGCAACGAAGGGGTCGGCCAGGGCGCGGGCTCGATACATGCCGCGCACCACTTCAGCCCACGGCCGGGGCGCGTTTATGCGGGAGGAGCACCGACGATGCCGGAAGGCAATTCCACACCCCCCAAGTCCACACACGCTAAGTCCCAGGACCAACAAACAAGCACATCCGCCGAGGCGCCAATGCTCGACGGCATGAACGAGTTCTTCGATCTCAGCGCCAAGAGCACCGAAGCACTGGTGCGCTCGGGCGAGGTTATGTTCAAGGCGATGGAATCGGTGGGTCGCGAGATCATCGACTTCACCGACAAGCGCGTGCGCGCGGTAAGCGACGTTACCCAGTCGGTCGCGCGCTGCAACACCTGGTCGGAGGCCTATGAGCTCCAGACCAAGCATGCGCGCTCGGCGCTCGAGGCCTACGCGGCCGAAGCGCGGACCTTGCTCGACATCTCGGCCAAGGCCTCCAAGGACGGCTTGGCGCCGATCGAGCAACACGCGCGCACGTCGCTTCGCATCTAGAGTCGCATCTGGATTTGGCCGTGTGATCCGTCTCCGGGGCGTCCGGTACCGACGGGTCGCAGCTTCCGAGACGCGCAGGTCGCGGTCCGGCGGGCGCCATCGCTTGCAGAGGGGAGGGCGCTTGGCCGTGGCCTGCGCACGGGAAACAGGCATCCATCATGGAGTACTACAGAATTACTGATCGCACATACGACCAGACGCACTCGAAATCCGTTGATCTCAGCGAGGCCTGCATGACGGCGCTGCTCGCTATGTCGCACTATGCCGAGCATCCGTCGGACGCGAACGAATACGAGGTCGAGATCGCGCTCCGCGAGGTCAAACGGATCCGCTACGTCCACCGCTGGCGCGGCCAGACCCACTGACGGCGGGCTGAGGCTCAGCCCCCTCACCCTCCCATCGCTGACGCGATGGGTCCCTCCCTCTCCCCCGAGGGGAGAGGGAGGGATTGTGCCATTCGCAAATCAGTTAGTGGGCGCTATTCAACAAAGCCTAGCTTTTCCCGCTGTCGCTCTTCCTCAGCATTTGGATCCTGCAAATAGCTAACTAAGTCCTTGAGGACGATAGCCTCAAATGCATGTGCGCCGGTCATTGCATGGGAGAAGGAATGAGTGCAGCCATGAATATTGCGTAGATGAACATTGTCTCGATCAAGATAAGACGTGACTTCGAACATTTGCTCCCATTTGTCACCCAATTCCCAGGCGACCACAAGATCGACATCTTCTACCGCTTTGACCTCACTTTGTAATTCTTCGATTAGACCGTCGATACTGTATTTATACTCAAGAATCTTGACGACCGTTTCGAGAGCTTCTTTTTCATGGAATTTCTCTTCATCAATACCTAGTGGATTTTCGTCTGAGAGAGTAAATCTTTCGAACGGTTGCTCCATCTTGATTCGATAAAGACCATCATATTGTTTGTATTGGGAGCTGGAAATAAGCTGAATTCCGCGCACCAATCCAGATGAAAGCATCTGGTTGAATAAAGCGACAACATCTTGCTCAACAACTGGTTCAGAACGTATAGGAAGCTCCTCTGTTGGACGCCACCTAACGGGGTTGTTACACGAAGCACAGCAAGCCATTGATCGGCGGTATCTGCTCCGACCCAGGAGAGGTCGCGTGGCCGAATCGAGGTTCCGGTCAATTTCACTAACATCGAAGAACCTCGATCAACCGAGTCAAATGCGCCGTGCAGCAGGTCCGATTTTTCCACTTTCGGGCGAGACACAGAGTCGGTTCGATCCTCGACCCATTCGCGACCACGCAATATCACGCCTGAGAGCGTCTTACTGTCCACTCTTGTTGCGACGCCAAGATGATTGAATCCATACGCCAAATAGGTAGCGCCGACACCCTTGCTGCCGCGACTAATGTTACTTTGCTTGAATGAGAAATTTGGACGGAGGAACTGTTTGAACTCTGACTCACTCATTCCGCAACCATTGTCGGTTACGGCCACTTCCGATTGCGGAATGTCGATCCGAATCCAAATTGCGGGTTCATAGTCTTGGTCGTTCTCGCCGAGACGTCGCTCAACCGCATCAAGAGCGTTCTGGATCAGTTCTGAGAATAAATCGTAGTAGCCCGTGTAGCTCTTAAGGATGTTGCGAATTTCTCGCCGCTGAGCGGCTACCAATATTCCAGGATCGGAATCAGAAGAGAGCGGGTCCCATGCTTCAAGCGCAATCGGCGTGGAGTTGTTCATTGTGCGGCTCTCCCAACGATCACTTCCCGTAGATAGATCGCTTCCAAGCGAGATTTGCGCGCTAAGTGACGCACAAACTATGGGAAGCAGGATCTAGCAGTCCGCCTTTCGAGGAAACTACGCAATACTGGCAGCGCCGACAATTCCCGTATGCTACCCCGCCATCGTAAGCCCGCCCGAGACGGAGATCGTCTGGCCGGTGATGAAGGCGGCGTCGTCGGAGGCCAGGAACG
>CAZBRE010000050.1:0-27333 GCA_964494065.1 uncultured Alphaproteobacteria bacterium | reverse complement strand
GTCCCATCGTGGCTCGCGGGGCATGGGCATGCCCTCAAAAGTTTACCGACCGACCAGTAAAGTTTCAGAAGCATATTTTGCCGGGAGGCTTCAGTCAAGCGGACTGTCGACCGGCGCCCAAACGTGAGCTTCACTGACCCGCAGTACCTCCAGATGCTTTACCAGTGGTTAGGCCCGCTTATGGCACAAACCACCCTCTGCGCTTAATTCCCAGATGGGATACATGGTCAGTATTTCGATCTCGGATAAGATGAAAATATCGCGGTAACGATCCATGTCAAAAGTCACCTGCTCAGAACACGGGACGCAAGACGAAACCTTCGTTTGCCAGCACATCGTTCGAGGTTTGGAAGAAAACGTCCCGTATGGATTTTGGTGGGCGGGCGACTCTGATCAGCTCCGTCCCAATGCGTGGTGCACCATGTGCAATGAACTTGTGGCGAAAGCGGACGGCACGTGGACCGAAGAGGTTCTCGCCATTGCTCAAGTCACGCTGCTTTGCGCGGCTTGCTATGACCGGGCGAAGGCAATGAACCTAAAGGGTTAGGTTCCGCTGTGCGGTAAGGACGTTTCGGCGAAAAAGCCGCTTTTAGCCAAAAATAGGGTCGATCGAAAACAACCTCAGGCGATATGCGCCATGGGATCGTTGTCCAGATAGTCGCGGCGCTTGGCCGCGACGGCGTCCTTGATGCGCCCGCCGCCCGCGGCCATCTCGCCCCATTCCTCCTCGCGCACCCAGGAGACAAGCTCCTTCTGAAAGCAGGGCCGGGCCTTCACCCGCTCGAACCACGCCGTCACCTTCGGGCGCTCGCCGGTCCAGACGTCGAGCAGGGTCATGTATTCGAGACGCGCGAAATAGACCGCGAGGTTGATCTCGGCCAGTGAGAAGAGCCCGCCGACGAGCCATTCGCGACCATCGGCGAGCGCCTTGTCGATCTTCTGGAAAACCTTCTCGTAGGCGACCACGCCGCGCGCGACATGGGGCGCGTCGACCCCGTGCTCGTAGACAGCAGTCTGGCGGTCGCGCCGCTCAAGGTCGGGAATGCGCCCCAGATGCGCCTCGAGCTCCTCGCGCGGCATGGCGCGGAGCCGGTCCATGAACATGCCCGAATAGCTCATCACCGCCACGCCCTGGTGGAGGCCCTCGTCGCAGGCCTTCGAGTAGAGCCGCATCTCAGCGCGCTCGGCCGGATCGGCGGGCTTCAGCGGCGGCTCGGGATGCTTGTCGTCGAGATACTCGGCGATCAGCGTCGATTCGGTGAGCGCGCGGCCGTCATCGACCAAGGTCGGTACCACGCCCTTGGGATTGAGCTTCAAATACTCGGGATCGAACTGCTCGCTCTTGAAGAGGTCGACCTCGCGGCTCTCCCAGTCGAGCCCCTTCTCGAAGAGCACCATCCGCACCTTCTCCGAGCAGACCGAGTTGTTGAAGTGATAGAGCGTGGGCATGGCTGTGGGTCCTTTCGCCGGCAGATTGATCCATTTCAATGCCGCGAGAGCCGATATGCCACAAACTTTATTGGAATTGTCCGACGGGCGAGACGCTGTCGCGCGTTTATGGGCAGAAGCGACCCGCAGGGTCGCGCGAGAGTAAGGCTTGCGCGCAATCGTGAACGATATAGCAAAGCCGGCTCCGGATATTCTGGAGACCTTGCAGGTCGGCAAGGGCGGCCGCCGCCGTCGCGTTCTGCGCTGGGGGGCGCTGGCGCTGCTGGTCGTGATCGTCGCCGCGGGCGCCTGGCTGGTGTTCGGTAGCAACGGCGGGCAACCCGGCGTTCAATACGTGACGCAGGCGGTCCGCCGCGGTGACCTCACGGTCATCGTCACCGCGACCGGCAACCTGCGCGCGGTCAATCAGGTCGAGGTGGGCAGCGAGATCTCCGGCATCATCAAGGAGGTGCTAGTCCAGAACAACGACCGCGTCGAGAAGAACCAGGTTCTGGCGCGCCTCGACACCGACAAGCTGCGCTCGCAGGTCGAGCTGTCGCGTGCGACGGTGGAGGGCGCGCGGGCGCGCATCGCCGAAGCGCAGGCGACGGTGGTGGAGAAAAAGCTCGACCTCGAACGTGCCAAAGCGTTGGCGCAGCAGCGCATCAAGTCCCAGCAGACGCTCGAGGCCGCTCAGGCCGCCCATAGCCGGGCGTTGGCGCAGCTCGCGCTCGCGCAGGCCCAGGTCAAGGAGGCGCAGGCCCGGCTGCAGACCGACGAAACCAATCTCGAAAAGGCGGTGATCCGCGCGCCCATCGCCGGCATCGTGCTCGAGCGCCGGGTCGAGCCGGGCCAGACCGTGGCCGCCTCCTTCCAGGCGCCGGTGCTGTTCGTACTGGCCGAAAACCTCGCCAAGATGGAGCTCTACGTCGATGTCGACGAGGCGGACGTCGGCAACGTCCGGCCACAGCTGACCGCGACCTTCACCGTGTCGGCCTATCCGGGCCGAAAGTTCGAGGCCACGATCTCGCGGGTAAATTTCGCCTCGAAGATCACCCAGGGCGTGGTGACCTACGAGACGCTGCTGACTGTCGACAACAAGGATATGGCACTGCGTCCCGGCATGACCGCGACGGCCGAAATCCGCGCGCGCCATTTCACCAATGTGTTGCTGGTGCCCAACGCGGCGATCCGGTTCGTGCCGCCGCCGCAGCCGGCCGCGCGTCGCGGCGCGCTCGAAGGACTGCTCGGGGGCCCACGCTTTCGTCGGCCGGCCAAGCAGAAGACGGAAACCGCGGCCAACCAGGAAGGGATGGTCAAGATCTGGACGCTGGTCGATGGCGTTCCGACCAGCCAGCCCGTGCGCGCCGGGGCCAGCGACGGCCGCATGACGATCATCGAAGGCGCGAAGGTCCAGCCCGGTACGAAGGTCATCGTTGATGTCCGCGGCGGCACACGTTGAGACCCAAGGCGCCGGCGGGGTGAAAGCCGATGATCCCGCGCAGATCGAGCTGCGCGGCGTAACCAAGGTCTATGGACGAGGCGACGCTGCGGTGCACGCGCTGCGCGGCATCGACCTCAGCATCGGGACCGGCGACTTCGTGGCCGTCATGGGGCCGAGCGGCTCCGGCAAGTCGACCTGCATGAACATCATCGGCTGCCTCGACGTGCCGACCGCCGGCAGCTACCACTTCCGCGGGGTCGATGTCGGGTCATTGTCGCGGACCCAGAGGGCGCTGCTGCGCCGGCACTACATCGGCTTCGTCTTCCAAGGGTTCAACCTGCTCAACCGCACGTCCGCGCAGGAGAATGTCGAGCTGCCTCTGCTTTATCGCGGCATGAGCGCGGGCGAGCGTCGCGCGCTGGCGGCCCGCGCGCTGTTGCTGGTTGGCCTCGAGGGGCGCGAGCGGCATACGCCGGGCGAGCTCTCCGGCGGCCAGCAGCAGCGCGTGGCGATCGCGCGCGCCATCGTCACAGCGCCGCAGGTCCTGCTCGCGGACGAACCGACCGGCAACCTCGACACCGCGCGCGGCCGCGAGATCATGGAGCTCCTGACCGGCCTCAACCGCGAGCAGGGGATCACCATCGTCATGGTCACGCACGAGGCCGAGATCGCGCGCTACGCCCAACGCAAGATCCACTTCGTCGATGGCCAGATCCAGCGTCAGGCCGAGCAGGAGACCGTCTGATGCTTTGGAATGCCTTCGTGCTGGCGCTGCGCGCGATCAAGCGGAACGTGATGCGCTCGATCCTGACCGTGCTCGGCATCGTCATCGGTGTCGCTGCGGTCATCACCATGGTCACCATCGGCCGGGGCGCCACACAGAAGGTGACCAACGACATCGAGCGACTGGGCAGCAATCTCCTCATCGTCCGTCCCGGCCAGCGGCGCGGCGGCGGCGCCTCGACCGGCGCCAAGCCGTTCACCATCCGCGACGTCGAGGCGATCCGCGCCGAAGTGCCGGGGCTCGACGCCGTGGCGCCGGCTGCCGGCGCGGCGACGATCGCGGTCTATGGCGGCGTCAACTGGGGCACCGCGATCACGGGCACGACCAACGAGTATTTCCGCGCCCGCGAATGGCCGGTCGTGCGAGGCCGCGAGTTCACGCCGAGCGAGCTGCGCGCCGGCAAGGCCGTGTGCATCATCGGAGACACGGTGAAGACGAAGCTGTTTTCGGCGCTCGACCCGATCGGCGAGACGATCCGGCTGAAGAAGACGGCCTGTCAGGTCATCGGCGTGCTCGAATCGAAGGGCGAGACCGGCTTCGGCTCCGATCAGGACGACATCGTGCTAGTGCCCCTGCGGATGCTGCAGCGTCGGGTCGCCGGCAACCAGGACATCAACTTCGTTTACGTGTCGATCGTCAAAGGCACGAATTCGGCCGTGACGTCGCGCCGGATCACGCGCCTCCTGCGCGAGCGTCGGCGCATCACGCCAATCGAGGACGACGACTTCTCGGTGATCGACATGAAGCAAATCGCCAGCACCGTCGCGGCGGCGACCAAGTCGACGACCGCGCTGCTGGGCGCGGTGGCGGCGGTCAGCCTGCTGGTCGGCGGTATCGGCATCATGAACATCATGCTCGTATCCGTGACCGAGCGGACGCGCGAGATCGGCATCCGTCTTGCGATCGGCGCCACGGAGGGTGAGGTCCTGATGCAGTTTCTAGTCGAGGCGGTGGTGCTGGCCTCGGTCGGCGGTCTGCTCGGCATCGCGATTGGTCTCGGCGCCTCATGGGTGCTCGCCAATCTCATGAAGGTGCCGCTGGTGATCGACCCGGGGATCGTGGCGATCTCCTTTCTCTTCTCCTCCGCGGTCGGCGTGGTCTTCGGTTTCCTGCCGGCCCGCCGCGGCGCCCACCTCGATCCGATCGACGCGCTCCGCCACGAATAGTCCGGGGACGGATCAGCAGCGGCGGACGACGAGCCCGGCCGGCAGCCGCGTCGAGGCATCGCCGCAGGCGCGGTTGAGCTGGGCTTGCGCGAGGCCCTTGGCTTTGCGGAGATCGGTGCGGAAGAGCTTGGCGCGGGTGAGGCTGGCGCCGGTGAGATCGGCGCCGGCGAGATCGGCGCCTTGCAAGTCTGCGCCGTTGAGCACGGCTCCGCGCAGCACGGTTCCCTGCATCCAGGCGACGATGAGCTGAGCCCCGGTGAGATCGGCGCCCGACAGGTCGGCCTCCTGCAACTTGGCGAAGCGGAGGTTGGCGCCGCGAAGATTTGCGCCACGCAGTATCGCCTGCTCGAGAAATGCCTGGGCGAGATAGGTATCGACAAGAATGGCGCCCGTCATATCGGTCTCGCGCAGATTGGCCTTGAAGTGGTTCTCGCCGGCGAGCGTGACGCCGCGGAAATCGCATTTGAAACAGCTCCGCGTCTTGCGAAGCATTGCCACGTCGCTGGCCTTGAAGGCCTGCGCCGAGCCGGCGGCGAGTAGCAAGAGTGCAGCGAGGGCGGCGGACCAATTTGGCGCAAGTCGCATGGGTGTCATTTGTTTTTGGGCGCTTTGATATCGTTCGGTGTGGCGGGCGCTCATGCTAGCCTAGCGTCTTGCCCGGCGGCCTGCGACAGGCAATCGAAACCAAGAATGTCGGGCAGCGAGGGAGGGGAGGCTGACGACCGAGGGGGCGACCGTCCAACAACGGGACGGCATATTCTACGGCTGGGTGGTCGTCGGGGGCGCCTTCACGGTGATGTTCCTCGGCTTCCTCGTCGCCTATTCCTTCGGCGCCTTCTTCAAGGCGCTGGAGATCGAGTTCGCGGCCCAGCGCGCCGAGATCTCCTTCGTCTTCTCCTTCTCGATCTTCCTCATGTTCGTGGTCGGCGCGTTCGCGGGGCCGGCCGCCGACCGGCTGGGACCGCGCCGGGTGATCGCCGCCGGCATGGTGTTGATCGGCGTCGGGCTTACGGCCGCGAGCCAGGCGCAGGCGCTCTGGCATCTCTATCTCCTCTACGGGCTTACCATCGGGCTCGGGGTGGGGCTCTCCTACGTGCCCGCCGTCGGTACGGTGCAGCGCTGGTTTCTGCGCCGACGCGGCCTCGCCTCGGGGATCGCTGTCAGCGGCATCGGCGCCGGCACGCTGATCGGGCCGTTCGCCGCGACCTGGCTGATCGGGCTGATGGATTGGCGCGGCGCTTATGTGGCGCTCGCTGCCGTCTGCGTCGTCGTCGGCCTCATCGGCGCGCTGCTGATCGAGCATTCGCCCGAGCGCCGCGGCCTCGCCCCCGATGGTGACGCGGCCGCGCCGGTCACACACGACAGCGGTCCGGTCATCGTGTCGGGCTCCGATCTCAAGGCTGCCCTCAAATCGAAACCCTTCATCCTCTACGCGGCCGCGACCTTCCTCACTTCCCTCGGCCTGTTCACGCCGCTCGTCCATCTGCCCAACTACGCGCGCGACCATGGGCTCGGCGACGAGGCGGGGGTGATCCTGCTCGGTCTCTTCGGGGTCGGCAGTCTCGTCGGGCGGTTTCTGCTGGGCGCCATTGCCGACCGTTTCGGCCGCCGTCCGACGCTCGCCGCCACCTTCGCCATCATGGGCGCGATGTGCCTGCTCTGGTGGGCCTCGACGCAGGTCTGGTCGCTCGGCATCTTCGCCGTCGTCTTCGGCACCTGCTATGGCGGCTTCGTGGCGCTCAGCCCGTCGTTGATGATGGACTATTTCGGCGGCAAGAACGTCTCCGGCATCATCGGGATCTTGTACTCCGCCGCCGGCATCGGCGCGCTCGCCGGCCCGACGCTGTCCGGCCTCGCCTTCGATCTGCTGCACAGCTACACGATCCCGATCGTCGCCGCAGCCGGCTTCAACCTGCTCGCGACCTTCGTCATGCTGGCGACCCCCACGCCCGGACGCTGGCGCGCGGGGCAAGGCCTCTAGTCCCGTATTGGCAATCCGATCACCGAGGGCATATCTATCTAACAGTATCAACCGCTTGGTAAGCCGGTTCGGCGAGACTGGACGTCATGGCCAGTAGCGACACATCGATCCGACCGCCCGCCATCGCCGGGACCTTCTATCCAGGCGAGCCGGCGGTGCTGCGCGGCATGATCGACGACTGCCTCAAGCGCGTCCGCATCAAGCACGCCCCGCCCAAGGCCCTCGTGGCGCCGCATGCTGGCTACATCTATTCCGGGCCGATCGCCGCCACGGCCTACGCCTCGCTCGCACCGATCGCGGACAGGATCAGCCGCGTCGTCCTCCTCGGCCCCTCGCACCGGGTCGCCTTCGAGGGCATGGCCCTGTCGAGCGCAAGCGCCTTCCGCACACCGCTTGGTGACGTGCCCATCGACCGCGAGGCCTGTGCCCGCATCGCGAGCCTGCCCGGCGTGCAGACCCTCGATATCGCCCACGCCGAAGAGCACAGCCTCGAGATTCATCTGCCCTTCCTGCAGATGGTGCTGAACGATTTCGCGCTGGTGCCCATCGTGGTCGGCCGCGCCCCGGAGGAACAGGTCGACGCCGTACTGCGGGAACTGTGGGGCGGCGACGAAACACTGATCCTCGTGAGCTCCGATCTCAGCCACTATCACGACTACGCCACCGCCCAGCGCATGGATAGCGGCGCCAGCCTCGCCATCGAGACCCTCGATGCCGGCAAGCTCGGCGACGACCAGGCCTGCGGGCGCTACCCGGTCAAAGGGCTGCTCGCTCGTGCCCGCGCGCTCGATCTCCGGGCCACCACGCTCGACCTCCGCAATTCGGGCGACACGGCCGGCGACAAGACGCGCGTGGTCGGCTACGGCTCCTACGCTTTCGAGTATGCCGCGGGCGCGCGGCTGCCGGACGACCAGCGCCGCTATCTGGGCGAGGTGGCGCGCGCCGCGATCGCCCAGGGTGCGGGCCGCAAAGGTCCGCGCGACCCGAACGCCCAGCCCAAGCTCCATCTCCGCAACGTGCCGCGGCCGCTCATGTCTGCGCGGGCGAGCTTCGTGACGGTCACGCTCGACGGCAATCTTCGCGGCTGTGTCGGTTCGGTGACGCCGCATCAGGCGCTCGCGGTCGACGTCGCGGCGAGCGCCTACAAGGCCGCCTTCTCCGATCCGCGCTTCCCGCCGGTCTCGACGGACGAAGCCGCGCGCATCGGCATCGGCGTTTCGATCCTTTCGCATATGCGGCCGATCGACTTCGCTTCCGAGGCCGAGCTCATCGATGCGCTCAACCCCGATGTCGACGGTGTCGTGCTGACCCACGGTGCGCAGCGCGGGCTCTTCCTGCCCCAGGTCTGGGAAAGCCTGCGCGAGCCCACGGCCTTCCTCCGCCGCCTGAAGGAGAAGGCCGGTCTCGCCCCCGATTTCTGGTCGCCGACGATGAAGGCCTACCGCTTCGGCACGGAGAGCTTCCGCGCCGCCTGAGCCTCGCGCCGCCGGGCCGCTTCCGCTAGGGTTCCCCCCGACAATCGATCGTCCAGGAACCCGCCTCGTCATGACCGTGTCCTCATCCGCCCCCCGTCCGCGCCGCAGCCTGATCTTCGCACCGGGCTTGAAGCCCGAGATGTTCGCCAAGGCGCTCGGTGCCGGGGCCGACATCGTCTGCGTCGATATTGAAGATGCTGTTGCCCCCGATCACAAAGCCGAAGCCCGTGCCAAGACGCTCGCGATCTTCGCCGAGAAACCCGAGACGGGCACGATCGAAGCGGTCGTGCGCATCAACCCGATGAGCACTGCCGACGGCCTGCGCGACGCGCTCGCCGTGGTCGAGGCGCAGAACCCGCCGCCCTCGCTGATGATGACCAAGGTGAAGACCGCCGACGAGGTGCGCCAGCTCGACGGTCTCCTCGCCGACAGCCACCCCCACGTTCGTCTCCAGGTCATCATCGAGGCGAATGACGGGCTGGAAAACGCCTACGCCATCGCCCAAGCCTCGCCGCGCATCGATGCGCTGCTCTTCGGGGGCTACGACATGGCGGCGGAGTTACGTGTCGAGCCGGAATGGGATCCGCTGCTCTATGCCCGCGCTCGCGTCGCGCATGCGGCGGCCGGCGCTGGGCTCGATCTGCTCGATGCGCCCAATCTTGATCTGGAGGACATGGAGGGGCTGGCGACGGCGGCGGCGCGCGCCCGCGCCCTCGGCTTCACCGGCAAGGCCGCGATCCATCCCAAGCAGATCCCGGTGATCAACGAGACCTTCAGTCCCTCGGCCGACGAGGTCGCCGCCGCCCGCCGCATCGTCGAGGCCTTCGAGAAGGAAGGCGGCACGGGGCTGCTGGTCGTCGACGGCAAGCTGATCGAGGCCCCGGTGCTGCGCGCGATGCAGCGCACGCTGACGATTGCCGAAACGGTGGGCGCGGCTTAGAGCCGCCAAAAGCGACGAAACTCAGCCCGCGCGGCGTCCATTAACCTGACCCCGCTCGAGGTCGAGCAGGACGCGCTTGGTCTCGATGCCGCCGCCGAATCCCGTCAACGATCCGTCCGCGCCGATGACGCGGTGGCAGGGCACCACGATCGGCAGCGGATTGGCGCCGTTCGCCGCGCCCACCGCACGGCACGCCGTCGGCCGGCCGATGCGGTTTGCCAGGATCTGGTAGGAGATCGTCTCGCCGTAAGGAATATCCCGCAGCGCCGACCAGACCGCGTTCTGAAACGGCGTGCCCGCCAGATGCAGCGGCAGGTCGAACCGGGTCAGCGCCCCGGCGAAATACGCGCGGAGCTGGTCGACGGCCGCGGTGAAGAGGCCGGCGTCGCGGCGCCAGTCACGTTTCGGCGTATGCGCGCGACTGCCCGCCGGAAAGCTAATCAGATGCAGCCGCTCGCCATCCCCCGCGATCAGGAGCGGACCGATCGGGCTGTCGGCGTGCGTGTAGAAAAGCATCGGGGTGTTGGCAGGCATCGGCTCAGGCTCCCGCATGGGTATGGTCAACGTGTTCGGTAGACTGACCGCCGCGCCGGTGCCGAAGCTGCGATGGCGGCCGTTGATAGAGCGCACGGAAGGCGTCGTTGAACCGCCGCACGCTGCCGAACCCGGCGCGATGGGCGATCTCGGCGATGGGAAGATCGGTGTCGTTCAACAATCGTTTGGCCCTTTGAAGCCGCATGGTCCGCGCGGTCTGGAGCGGGCTCGCCCCGACATGGCGCCGGAACAGCCGCGAGAGATGCCGGGCGCCGATCCCCATCCGCTCGGCCAGCGCCTCCACGCTGCCGTGGTCGAGCGCCCCTTGCTCGATCAGTCTGAGCGCCCGCTCGACCGTGGTCCTGGTGCCGTTCCACGCGGCGCAGAAGGGCGCGGTCTCCGGGCGGCAGCGTAGGCACGGCCGGTAGCCGTCGCGCTCCGCTGCGGCCGCGCTCGGATAGTAGGCGACGTTTCTGGTCAGCGGTTGCTTGACCGGGCAGACCGGCCGGCAATAGACGCCGGTCGTCTTCACCGCGGTGAAGAACACGCCGTCATAAGCCGGATCGCGGCGGAGACGCGCCGCGTTGCAGGTCTCGAAATCGAGCATGGGGGTAATCCTAGGTCGATCCCGCCCTCCGCGCGAGCGTCGATCAATTATGACGTCCGGAATCGGCCAGACTGGGGCCGCGAATTGGCCTATGCCTGATCGCCCGTTTCCCCTGGCGACTGTCGGTCCACCCATGCAAATGAACCTGCGCGATTGGGCGCTCCTGGGATTTCTCTCCGTGCTTTGGGGCGGCTCATTCTTCTTCGTCGCCATCGCGGTGAAGGAGGTGCCGCCGCTGACCGTCGTCCTGGCGCGGGTCGGCATCGCGGCGGCCGTGCTCTACGCCGTGAATCGTCTCGCCGGCGAGCGCCTGCCGGCCAGCCGGGCCGCCGTTTCCGCCTATCTCGGCATGGGCGTGCTCAACAACCTGATCCCGTTCAGCCTGTTCTTCTGGGCGCAGACCTCGATCTCCGGCGGCCTCGCCTCGATCCTCAATGCGACGACGCCGATCTTCTCCATCCTCGTCGCGCATTTCCTGCTGGCCGATGAGCGCATGACCGCCGGCAAGTTCGTCGGCGTCCTGCTCGGCCTGCTGGGCGTGGTGACGCTGATCGGGGTTGATGCGCTGGATGGCGTCGACATCGCCACGCTCGGCATGGTGGCCTGCCTGGGCGCGGCGCTGTCCTACGGCTTTGCCAGCGTCTTCGGACGCCGCTTCCGGCGGTTGGGCATCTCCAGCCGTTCGGGGGCGTGCGGCCAGCTTCTGGCCTCGACGACGATGATCGCGCCGATTGCGCTGATCGCGGACCAGCCCTGGGCCCTGCAAACGCCGAGCACAGTCGCGGTTCTGGCGATCCTCGGGCTGGCGGTCGCCTCGACCGCCCTCGCTTACGTGATCTACTTCCGGCTGCTCGCGACCTCGGGCGCCGTCAACGCAGCGCTCGTGACCTTCCTCATTCCGGTGAGCGCGATCCTGCTCGGCAGCCTCATCCTCGGCGAGCGGCTGGCCGCACAACACTTTGCCGGCATGGCGCTCATCGGCTGCGGACTTCTGGTGGTGGATGGCCGATTGTTTCGTGCCTTGCGCCGGCGCGCGGTTCCTTAACCCGCGAACTCCTTCAGCCTCACCGGCTGGCGCTTGCGGCCCCAATCGCCGGGCTTGCCGTCAAAGACGCCTGCACAACGGGTCCCGCATTGCGTGCACGCGCCCTTTTCATCGAGCGCCCAGTCCGACAACTCGTACCAGTCGCGGCCGATCAGGCGCTGGCCGCAATTGTGGCAGTAGGTCGACTGCCGCGCCTTGTCATGAATATTGCCGGTATAGGCGTGGCGCACGCCGGCCTTCAGCGCGACCCGCCGGGCCATCGCCAGCGTCTCGGGCGGCGTGTCCGGCTTGTCGCGCATCTTCCAGTCGCCGTGGAAGGCGGAGAAATGCATTGGCACGTCGGGCCCCAGACGCTCGACGACCCACTGGCACATCGCTTCCAGCTCGCCCTGGCTGTCGTTCTCGCCGGGAATGAGGAGTGTCGTCAGTTCGAACCAGACGTCGGTTTCGTGCTTCAGGTATTCCAGCGTCTCTAGGACGGGCGCCAGCGCGCTGCCGCAGATCTTCTTGTAGAAGTCTTCGGTGAAGGCCTTGAGATCGATATTCGCCGCATCGATGTGGGCAAAAAATTCGGCGCGCGGCTCGGGCGTCACATAGCCCGCGGTCACGGCGACGCTCTTGATGCCGCGCGCGGCGCAGGCTTCGGCGACGTCGACCGCGTATTCCAGGAAGATCACCGGATCGTTGTAGGTATAGGCGACCGAGCGGCAGCCGAGCTCCTCCGCGGCGCGGGCGATCGTCTCGGGGGCGGCGGCGTCGGCCAGCGTGTCCCATTCGCGGGACTTGGAGATGTCCCAGTTCTGGCAGAACTTGCAGGTGAGATTGCAGCCCGCGGTGCCGAAGGAGAGCACCGGCGTGCCCGGCAGGAAGTGGTTGAGCGGCTTTTTTTCGATCGGGTCGATGCAATAGCCGGACGAGCGACCATATGTCGTCAGCACCACATCGTCGCCGCGCCGCGCCCGCACAAAACAGAGCCCGCGCTGGCCTTCATGCAGCTTGCAGAAACGGGGGCAGAGATCGCACTCGATCCGTCCGTCATCGAGCGCATGCCAATAGCGCCCGACGGGGCCTTCCAGGTGATCGTCCGCGATATGTAGATCCGTCATTGGTCCGGTGAAAAAATCGGCTCCCGTCAAATAGTTGGGGCCGAATTGGGCCGGCTGCAATCCCGGCGTCGCCGAAGTAATGAGCCAGAGTAATAATTTATGTAAAACTCAAACTGTCTCGAATTTCCTCAAATATTTTCATCTTTAAGTTTTGATGATTGCTCGGTTCGGGCCTTAAAACGGCCTTAATTTATTTACTACCGATTAATGAACGACGGCCATTATCGGTCGCACAGGGATGAAACGCGGTAATAAAACGAAACATGCCCGACAAAGAGGGAGAACGAGTAACGATGCCGCAGTTTATGTTAGAGCATGGGGTCATGCTGTTCACGGTCGTGATGCTTGCCGCATTCTGCTTCAAGCACCGCGACCCGCGTAGGGCAGGTTCGACGCTGGCCCAATAGGCGCCGGCCCGAGCGATCCCAGGGAAATGCCAATGCCGCAGGCCGGCGGCCCGCCGCCGGCCGCGTAGGCTGATTTACCCCCAAGCCGGCGCCGGCTCACGGCGGCCGGCAACAGCTCTCGGCAACCGTTACCGACGATCCACCAGATTTTAGGATTCTTAGCCCCAAGCCCGAACACGCAGGTTTGACGCCGGCGTGGCGGATCGACCGCTGCGCGCGCTTTGCGGCTGAAGGCAAAAATCGCACGAGGGGGTGGCCGCATTGGGGCCGCGTTCTTATAGTTATCACCGGTACGCCCGGTCGGGCGCTCCCGCCTCCGGCACGCAATAAATCTTAGGTAATAATCTTAAGTGCGCATGCCCCCAAGGCATGCGGCGCCTACGGACACGCGACGCGTCTGCCAGCAAGATAGAAAGGCTTTCGATGGGTCAGTTCGGGATTGGTCAATCGGTCAAGCGGACCGAGGATTTGCGGTTCCTGCGCGGTCACGGGCGCTACATGGACGACATCAACCGTCCGCGTCAGACCCATGCGGTCTTCGTGCGCAGCCCTCACGCGCATGCCACGATCGCCGGCATCGACACCGCCGACGCCTTGGCGGCGCCGGGCGTGTTCGCGGTTGCGACCGCCGCCGATCTCGCTGCCGACGGCGTCGGGCCGATCCCCTGTCTCATCCCGCTGGTCGGCAAGAACGGCGAGCCGCTCAAGGCGCCCAAGCGTCCGGCGCTGGCCGAAGGTCGGGCGCGCCATGTCGGCGACGCCGTCGCGGTGGTGATCGCCGAGACGCTCGACCAGGCGCGTGATGCGGCCGAATTGGTCGCCGTCGACTATGACGAGCTCGATGCGGCGGCTGACACGGCGGGTGCGCTTGACGATGGCGCGGCACAGGTCTGGGACGAGGCGCCGGGCAACCTCTGCTTCGACTGGGAGCGCGGCGACAAGGACGGCGCCGAGGCGG
Organism: uncultured Alphaproteobacteria bacterium; assembly: GCA_964494065.1. Classification (GTDB taxonomy): domain Bacteria; phylum Pseudomonadota; class Alphaproteobacteria; order JAPULJ01; family JAPULJ01; genus DATKZM01. The sequence goes on along the minus strand of CAZBRE010000050.1, from coordinate 13,458 downwards.
CCTTCGCCAAGGCGGCGCGGATCGTCTCGGTCGACCTCATCAACAACCGCCTCTCGCCCAATCCGATGGAGACGCGCGGGACGATCGGCGAATGGGACGAGATCGCGCGGCGCTACGTTCTCTATGCCTCGAGCCAGGGCGGGCACGGCATGCGGCGCACCCTGACGAGCGGACCGTTCCCCGGCCACGAGACCGACATGCGGGTGATTACCCCCGATGTCGGCGGCGGCTTCGGCATGAAGATCTTCGTCTTTCCGGAGCAAGTGGTGGCGCTCTGGGCGGCGAAGAAGCTCGGCCGACCCGTCAAATGGATCTCCGACCGCGCCGAGGGTCTGTTGAGCGACACGCATGGCCGCGACAACGTCACGCACGCGGAATTGGCGCTCGACGCCGACAACAGGTTCCTGGCGATCAAGGTTTCGACGATCGCCAATCTCGGCGCTTATCTTTCCAACTTCGCGCCCTTCATCGCGACCGATGCCGGGGTCGGCATGCTGCCGGGCGTCTACGACATTGCCGCGGCCTACTCGGAAGTAAAGGGCGTCTTCACCAACACCGCGCCGGTCGATGCCTATCGCGGCGCCGGGCGGCCCGAGGCGATCTACGTCATCGAGCGGCTGGTCGACGCCGCCGCGCGCGAGCTTGATATGGACCCGGCCGAGCTCCGGCGCCTGAACTACATCAAGCCCGAGGCCATGCCCTATACGACCGCGATGGGCCTGCCCTATGACAGCGGCGACTTCGCCAAGCTGATGGACACCGCGCTCGAACAGGCCGACCGCGCGGGCTTTGCCGCCCGCCGCGAAGCGGCCCGCAAAGAAGGCAAGCTGCGCGGCTTCGGCATCGCCTACTACATCGAGGTCTGCGGCGGCGGCGCGGAGGAGCGCGCCTCGGTCCGCCTCGAGCCCAAGGGCGGCGTCACCATCATGGTGGGCAGCCAGAACAACGGCCAGGGCCACGAGACCGCCTACGCCCAGCTCGTCGAGGAACGCCTCGGCGTGCCTTTTGAAAACATCCGCGTCTTCCAGGGCGACACCGACGTCGTCGGCTTCGGCCGCGGCACCGGCGGCTCGCGGGCGCTCGCGGTCGGCGGCAACGCGGTGATCAAGGCCTCGGAGAAGATCATCGAGAAGGCGACGAAGATCGCCGCGCACAAGCTAGAAGCCGCCGAGGCCGATATCGAATTCGCCGACGGCGTCTTCACCATTGCCGGCACCGACCGCCGCATGACCATGCTCGAGGTCGCCGCCGATGCCTTCATGATGGGGAACCTGCCCGAGGGCATGGAGCCGGGGCTCGACGAGATGGCCTATTACGCGCCGGCCGGGGCGACGTTCCCGAACGGCTGCCATGTCTGCGAGATCGAGGTCGACATGGATACCGGCGCGCCGCGCATCGTGAACTACGTGGTGGTCGACGATTTCGGCAATCTGATCAACCCGATGCTGGTCGAAGGCCAGGTCCATGGCGGCATCGCCCAGGGTGTCGGCCAGGCGCTGCTGGAGCAGGCGCTCTATGATGCGAGCGGCCAGCTCGTCACCGGCTCCTTCATGGACTACGCCATGCCGCGCGCCGACGATTTCCCCGATATCCATTTCGAGACCCGGAACATTCCCTGCGCAACCAACCCCTTGGGGGTGAAAGGCGCGGGCGAGGCCGGTGCCATCGGCGCGCCGCCGGCCGTGATCCACGCGCTCCTGGATGCGCTCGGCGAATACGGCGTGACGAGCATCGACATGCCGGCGACGCCGGAAATGCTGTGGCGGCTCATGCACGGGACCGGCGCGTGAGCGCTTCCACCGATACCGCCATCACCCCCGGCCTGCTCGAAGCGGTCGAGACGCTGGCGCGGGAAGCCGGCGAGGCGATCATGGGCTACTACCGCAACAACGTTGCGATCGACCGCAAGGACGACTACAGCCCGGTCACCGATGCCGACCGCGACGCCGACGCGATCATCGCCGCGGGCTTGCGCAAGCTCACCCCCGAGATTCCGGTGGTCACCGAAGAGGAGGTCGCCGAGGGCCTTGCGCCGACGCGGGTCGGCAAACGCTTCTGGCTGGTCGATCCCCTCGACGGCACCCGCGAGTTCATCAACGACCGCGACGAGTTCACCGTCAACATCGCGCTGATCGAAGACGGCGCGCCCGTGCTGGGCGTGGTTGGCGTGCCGGCGCGGGGCATCCTTTACGCGGCAGATGCGCCGGGCCATGCCAGCATGTGCGACGACGGCGGCGCGCACCGGCCGATCGCGGCGCGGGTGCCGCCGGCCGAGGGCATCGCCGTCGCCGCCAGCCGCAGCCACGCCAACAAGGACGAGCTCGCGGCGTATCTCAAAGACAAGACCGTCACCGATTTCCTCGCCGCGGGCAGCTCGCTCAAATTCTGCCTGATCGCCGAAGGCAAGGCCGATCTCTATCCGCGGCTTGGCCCGACGATGGAATGGGACACCGCCGCCGCGCACGCCGTGCTGGCGGCGGCCGGCGGCCATGTCCGCACGCTCGACGGCAAGGAGCTCGCCTACGGCAAGCCCGATTTCCGCAACCCGCATTTCGCCGCCACAGGACGGGATACCTAAGTGGGGGGCGAACCTTGATGCGCGAATCGAATCGGCGCATAGTGACGGCGGGTCAGGAGTAACGTCTTGCCCATCACAATTTGACCTACCGACCGGGTCTAGCCCGGATTGAGCTGCCGCACTGCCGTGCGGTAACTGAGGCGCCAGGGTCATCACCGCGGGTGGCGGTTGGCGTTCCTAGATCGAACAGATCGCAAGAGCCGTCACGATCGGTGACGGCTCTTCGCTGTCGAGGCCTTCCCCGTGGCGAAATCCAGCAAGACATCACGCACCCAGGACAAGCCGGCCAATGTCGTGCCGGCGGTCGATGCGGCCATTCTCGAGGCCGCCGATCGCTTGCGGGACGGTGCGCTCGTCGCTTTTCCGACCGAGACGGTCTACGGCCTCGGCGGCGATGCAACGGACGACCGCGCCGTCGCCGCGATCTTCGAGGCCAAGGGCCGGCCGTCCTTCAATCCGCTCATCGTCCATCTGCCCTCGCTTGAAAAGGCGGAGGCGGTTGCCGCTTTCGACGACCGCGCGCGCAGCGTCGCGGCAAAATTCTGGCCCGGCCCGCTCACCCTCGTCCTGCCGCGCGCGCCCGACTGCCCGGTCTCGCTGCTCGCCAGCGCCGGGCTCGAGACGATCGCCGTGCGGGTGCCCGGCCATCCGGTCGCCCACGCGCTGCTCAATGCCGCGGACCGGCCGATTGCCGCGCCCAGCGCCAACCGCTCGGGCGCGGTCAGCCCGACCCGCGCCGAGCATGTCGCCGCCGAGCTTGGCGATGCGGTGGCCATGATCCTCGATGGCGGCGCCTGTCCGGTCGGCATCGAATCGACCGTGCTCGATCTTTCCGGTGAGACCCCGACGCTCCTGCGTCCGGGCGCGGTCACGGCGGAAGCGATCGAGGCAGAGATTGGCTCGCTGAAAACCGAGGATGGCGCCGAAGGCGTCCGCGCGCCGGGCCAGCTCGAAAGCCACTATGCGCCCAAGACGCCGCTCCGCCTCGGCTGCGCAAACCCGCGCCCCGGCGAGGCGCTGCTCGCCTTCGGGCCCGACCTGCCGTCCGGTTTCGCGACAATCCTCAATCTCAGCGAAGCCGGCGACCTGACCGAGGCCGCCGCCAATCTCTTCGCTCATCTCCATGCGCTCGATGCGGCGGGCGCCTCCGGCATCGCCACCATGGCCGTGCCTGAGGACGGCCTCGGCCGTGCGATCAACGATCGCTTGCGACGGGCCGCGGCGCACGACCGGGAAATCTAGCCCGGCGCGAGCACCCAGCGGCCGAGCGTGACGATCGCAAGGCCCACGACCACGATGCCGATGACGTCGAGGATCACCCCGGCGCGCAGCATGTGCCGCATCTCCACCGCGCCGCTGCCGAAGACGATGGCGTTGGGCGGCGTGGCGACGGGCAGCATGAAGCCGAGCGTGGCGAAGAGCGCCACCGGTAGGGTGAGCACGAAGGCCGGCTCGCCCATGCCGATCGCCGTCGCGCCGGCGACGGGCAGGAAGACGGCGGCCATCGCGGTGTTGCTGGCGAGCTCTCCCACGAAAACAATGAGGACGCCCACCGCGAGCAGCAGGGCGATGAGCGGCAATGCCTTGAGGCCGGTGAGCTGTGCGCCGATCCAGCGCGCAAGGTCGCTTTCGCCGATCGCCGCGGCGAGCGCGAGGCCGCCGCCGAAGAGGATGAGGACGTCCCAGCGGATTGCCATCGCCTCGCGCCACGACAGCAGGAAACGCCCGCGCTTCAGGTCCACCGGCAGCACGAACAGCAGCACGGCGCCGGTGACGGCAATCCCGGCGTCGGAGAGCTTGAGCCAGGGCAGCAGATCGGCGAGGAGCGGGCGGAAGACCCAGGCACCCGCGACGACCGCCATGAGTGCAAGCAGCATGATCTCGGCCCGCGAGACCGGCGGCAACGACCGGAGCTTCTGCGCGATCACCGCACTGGTTTCCGCCGCGGCGTGGCCAGGGATCCTGAACGTCACCCGCGTCAGCACCAGCCAGGCGATGGGCAGCAGCACGATGACGAGGGGCACGCCGATCAGCATCCAGCGGAAGAAGCTCACTTCGACGCCGTGCGACTTCGCCATGAAGGCGGCGAAGAGCGCATTGGGCGGCGTGCCGATGATCGTGCCCATGCCGCCGATGGTTGCCGCATAGGCGATGCCGAGGAGGAGGGCGGGGGCGACATCTTCGTGTCCGGCGCCGCTCTCCTGATCATATGTCGCGACGATCGAGAGTCCGATCGGCAGCATCACCATCGTTGTCGCGGTGTTGCTGACCCACATGCTGAGGAACGCCGTCACCGCCATCAGCCCGAAGATGACGCCGCGCGGGCTGGTGCCGACGAAGCGCAGGACCGTGAGCGCGATCCGCCGGTCGAGCTCCCAGGCATGGAGCGCTCGGGCGAGCAGGAAGCCGCCGAGGAAGAGGAAGATCAGCGGATGGGCGTAGGCCGGCGTGGTCGCCTCGATGCTGCGCAGGCCGAGGAACGGGAAGGCGATCAGCGGCAGCAGCGCCGTCACCGCCAGCGGCAACGCCTCGGTCATCCACCACAGCGCCATCCACAGCCCGATCCCGGCAATCCACCAGCCGGTCTGCGAGAGCCCCGCCGGCGGCGGGCTCGCGATCACGACCACAGCGGCGAGCGGGCCCAGGACGAGGCCGATCAGCTTGTGACGCGGAAATCCGTTCTTTTGGTCGGTCTCGGCATCGGGCATGGCCCATCGTAGCGCCCTTGCGCAGGCGATGGCCATGCGGCTGGGCACTGGTGCGACACCGTCGCGCGCCCTTGCTCGGGCCGCTCCCCCGCGCTACCTCGTATGTCATGAACAAACCGCCGCCCGCCGCCAAGGCGCCGCCGAAAGCCGCGCTCGACGCCATCAAGGCCATCGTCGGGCCGAAGGGCTGGATCGACGATCCGGCCGACATGGCGCCGCATCTGGAGGAGCCGCGCGGGCTCTGGCACGGCCGCGCCGCGGTCGTGGTCAAGCCAGCCTCGACGGCGGAAGTCGCGGCGGTGATGAAGGTTTGTGACGAGCACGTGATTTCCGTCGTGCCGCAGGGCGGCGTGACCAGCCTGGTCGGCGCCGCCGTGCCGCACGAGCACGGCCACGAGATCGTGCTCAGCCTGTCGCGCATGAATACCATCCGCGCGCTCGATCCGCTGAACGACACGATGACCGTCGAGGCAGGCTGCATTCTCGCCAACATCCAGGCGGCGGCGGACGAGGCGGGCCGGCTCTTTCCGCTTTCATTGGGCGCGGAAGGCACCTGCCAGATCGGCGGCAATCTCTCGACCAATGCCGGCGGCACGGGCGTGCTGCGCTACGGCAATGCGCGCAGCCTCGTGCTCGGCCTCGAAGTGGTGCTGCCCTCGGGCGAGGTCTGGAACGGCCTGCGCGGCCTCCGCAAGGACAACACCGGCTACGACCTCAAGCACCTCTTTCTCGGCGCCGAAGGCACGCTGGGGATCATCACGGCGGCGGTCCTGAAGCTCTTCCCAAAGCCCAACGACACCGTCACCGCGCTCGTCGGCCTGCCCGATCCGCAGGCTGCCGTCGATCTCCTGGCCCGCACCCGCGCGGCCACGGGCGATGCCGTCAGCGGCTTCGAGCTCATGTCGCGCTTCTGCATCGAGATCGCAACGGAATTCGGCTCCGACGTCCGCGACCCGTTCGCCGTGCCGCCGCCGCAATATCTCCTGATCGAGCTCACCTCGGCGCAGGCGCCGGGGCCACTGCGTGGCGCTTTCGAAGGGGTGTTGGCAAGCGCGATGGAAGACGGTCTCGTCCTCGACGCGGCGATCGCCGAAAGCGGCGCGCAGGCCCAGGCAATGTGGCGCATTCGCGAGGCGGTGCCCGAGGTGCAGATGTCCGCCGGCGGCTCGATCAAGCACGACGTTTCTGTGCCGGTCTCGCGCATCCCCGAATTCATCGCCCGCGCCGATGCCGCCGTCACCAAGGCGATGCCCGGCATCCGGCCCTGCGCCTTTGGCCATGTGGGCGACGGCAATGTCCACTACAACCTCTCCCAGCCGCTCGACATGGACCGCGACGCATTCATGGGCCGCTGGGCGGAGATGAACGAGATCGTCCACGATATCGTCGCCGAGCTGGGCGGCTCGATCAGCGCCGAGCACGGTCTCGGCCGCCTCAAGCGCGAGGAAATCCGCCGTTACAAGTCGGAAACCGAGCTGGAGATGATGCGCGCCATCAAGCGCACCCTCGACCCCAAGGGCATCATGAACCCGGGGAAGGTGCTTTAGGCGGCAAATACGATTTTATGTCCGTCTGCTCCGGTGAGGCTATTGACGAAACCCGGGAGCCTGGCCAATTCTTCAGTACTCGGACAGACGAAGGCGCATCGCCCACGCAACGCGGGTCGCCGCCAGGGCGCGGCTCGATCGCGGCCCAGTCAGGCGACGCGCTTCCATTTCAGCACAGCAGCCACCGCCCCTCACGCATGGGGCGATCGGCGCGGGATCGGCAGGCGTGGCACAGGAAGCGCTTCAGGAACTGTCGGGCGGCCATCGGCTTGCCGCGGTCGCGGTGGCCGACATCGTCGGCTACAGCCGTCATCTGGCGCGTGACGAGGCCGGAACCCTGGCGCGGCTGGCCACGATCCGGCGCGATATCGTCGGCCCAGCGGTCGACGGTAGCCGCGGCCGCGTGGTCAAGACGCTGGGCGACGGCGTGCTGGCGGAGTTCCCCGGACCCGCCGAAGCGGTGGCCTGCGCGGCCGCCATCCAGCTCCGCTTGGCCGAAGACAACCGTCACCTGCCGGAAGCCGAGCGGATGGAATGCCGGATCGGCGTCCATTTCGGCGACATCGTCGACATCGGCGGCGATATCTTTGGCACCGACGTCAACCTCGCGGCCCGCCTTCAGGCGATTGGCGCGCCGGGGCAGATCTGCGTCTCGGCCGCGGTGCTCGAAGCGCTCGGCGACCTCGTGGCGGGAGAGGTCACCGATCTGGGACCGCAGACCCTCAAGAACATCGACCGGCCGGTGCGCGTCTACAACATTCGGCCGACGGAGGCCGCGGCTGCCGTCGAGGACGTCGCGGCGCCTGGTTCGAAGGCGCCACGCTCCCGGCGGCCGTCGCTCGCGGTTCTACCCTTCGAGATCGTCGGCGGTACTGGGGACGACGCCTATCTCGGCGAGGGCATCGCCGAGGATCTCATGTCGGCGCTCGCGCGCTGCCGCTGGTTCTTCGTGGTCTCGCGCAATTCGAGCTTCGCGGTCGGCCCTGTGCGCGAGGATGTCCGCCGGACCGCGGCGCGGCTCGGCGTGCGCTACATCGTCGACGGCATGATCTGGCGCGGCGGGGACAAGCTGCGCATCCGCGCCCGCCTTGTCGACGGCACCGACGGATCGCAGATCTGGTCCGGCCGCTACGACCGCGAGGCCAGCGAGATCTTTGCCGTGCAGGACGAGATCGTCGAGACCATCGCCGTCACCATCGAGCCCGAGCTGGAGATCAGCGAGTTTCAGCGTTCGCGGCGCAAGCGGCCCGAGCGGCTCGACGCGCAGGACTGCTTCTACCGCGCCCATTGGCACTTCAACCAGACCAACAAGGCGGACATCGAGATCGCGAAGAAATGGTACCGGCGCGCGATCGAGACCGAGCCGACCTATGCGCGTGCCTATGCGGGGCTCGCCTATGCGCGCTATGCCGACGCGGCCTTCGGCTATGTCGAGGAACCGGCTGCCGCCCTCGCCGAGGGCGAGGAGCTGGCGCGCGAGGCCGTCGCGCTCGATCCACGCGACGCCTTTGCCCGCCACACATTGGGCAGTATCTATCGGCTCCTGGGCCGGCTCGAGGCTTCGATCGCCGAACTGGAGACGGCGATCGACCTGAACCCCAACCACGGCCAGGCGCATTACGGGCTCGGTTTCAGCCTCACGCTCGCCGGCGAGCCAGAGCGGGCGCTGCCCTTGCTCTACCGGGCCCAGCGCCTCAGCCCGAACGATCCGATCATGTGGGCGTTCTGGTCGGTGATCGCGCTCGCACACCAGCTCATCGGCGCGGATGCCGAGGCCGAATTCGGCGCCCGCCGCGCCGTCGAGAGCCCGAATATCGAGTTCTGGGCCTGGCTGCAGCTCGCCAGCGTGCTGGGGCATCGGGGCAAGCGTGCCGAGGCGGCCGAAGCGCTCGCCGAAGGCCTACGCCTCAAACCGGATTTCAGCACCACCATGCTCGACAAGACCTTCAGGCTTCGCGATCCGGCCCATCGTAAGATCTATAGCGATGGCCTGGTCGCGGCGGGTTTGCCGGACACGCGCCGGCCCGAAGCGGCATCGGCTTAGGGACAACCACGCGGAGACGCTTTGCTTTGAGATCGCCGGTGCTAAGGTCATGCCCATGAAATCCTTCGACGAGATCCTTAAGCTCGCCGCCGAGAAGAAGGGCGGCTTGGCCGAGGTCGAGAAGCTGCTGCCGGAGGTGAAATCTCCGAAAGAGATCGCGGCCACGCCCGACGACCGCATCCTCGCGGAGATGACGCGCTCGGTCTTCCAGTCGGGCTTCGCCTGGAAGGTGATCGAGGCGAAGTGGGAGGGCTTCGAGAAAGCCTTCAAGGGCTTCGTGCCGGGCAAGGTCACGGCCTTCTCCGACGAGGATCTGGAAAAGCTGATGGCCGACAAGGACATCGTGAGGAACGGCGCCAAGATCCGCGCTACCCGCGACAACGCCGCCTTCGTCGCGGCGCTCGCCAAGGAGCACGGCTCCGCGGCGCGCTTTTTCGCCGACTGGCCGGCCGACAACATCACCGGCCTGTGGGAGGAGATGAAGAAACGCGGCAACCGGCTCGGCGGCTTTACCGGGCAGTACGTGCTGCGCCGCATCGGCAAGGACACGCCGGTCACCAGCCAGCACGTCGTCGCCGCGCTCGTCCGCGAGGGCGTGGTCGACAAGGCGACAACCTCGAAGCGCGATCAGAAGAAATTGCAGGAGGCGTTCAACACATGGGCGGCGGAAAGCGGCCGCCCGCTCGCGCATATCTCCCGCATTCTCGCGATGACGGTCGATTGAGGTAAGACGCGGCGGGCCGATCCTTATCGCACCTATCCTTGCGGCTTCCGCGCCCGGAATGACACCGACCGGCCGTGACACTAGGTCTTAGAGCATCGGAATTGCCGATGACTGATACATCCGAACAGGACGCACGCCGGGCCGAGGCTCTCTGGCGCAAGACCCTGATCACGGGGCACCCGAGCAAGATCTGGGGGCGGAAGTTCATGCGTCTTCTGCCCAGCGCCCCGCGCTGCAAGGTCTGCCACAACCCCTTCGGCGGCATCGGCGGCCGCATCTGCAGCGTTATCGGCATGTCGCCGTCGCGCAAGAACCCCAAGCTCTGCGCGCTCTGCTGCGAGAAAATGCCGCCGGGCGGGGCCGAAGTCGAGATCGCCGTGCTGTTCGCCGATGTGCGCGGCTCAACGGCGCTCGCCGAGCGTCTCGGCCCGGCGGCCTTTGCCGCTGCGCTCAACGAGTTCTATGCGACGGTCACCAACGTGCTGGCCGGATATGACGCCACCATCGACAAGCTGATCGGCGACGAAGTGATGGCATTCTTCGTGCCTGGATTCTGCGGGCCGGCGTTCAAGCGCGTCGCGGTCGAGGCCGGTCAGTCCCTGCTCCGGGCGCTCGGCTACGGCGACGGCGGCGAAGTGTCGCTTCCCGTCGGCGTCGGAATCGACGCAGGGACCGCCTTCGTGGGCAATATGGGAGCGCCCGATTTCGTGGACTTCACCGCACTCGGCGATCCGGTGAACACGGCCGCGCGCATCCAGGCCGCGGCGGGCGAGGGCGAGCTGCTGGTCAGCGAGGTCGTGTTCGAGTCCGTCGCCGATCGCTATGCCGGCACCGAGGCCCGGACGCTGGAGCTCAAGGGCAAGCAGGACCCGGTCCGCGTTCGCTCCGTTCCCTTAAACCAGGCTGTCTGAGCTGGGCCGATTTCAGGGACGAAAGCCTGCACGCAGCAGCGCGTCGCGATAGATCTCGCGCATGGGTTCGGCGTGCAGCGGGATGGCGTCCATGATGCCGCCGACGCTGATGCCCGGGGAATAGCGCTCCATTAAGGCGACGCACCGGGCCGCCTTGGCCGCGTCGCCCGCCATCGCGGCGGCGGCGGCCAGCGAGCGGTTCGCCCACACCGCCTTCGGGTTCTCCAGTAGGCACTTCTCGGCGCTGGTTACCGCGTCGTCGTAGCGCCCTTCGTAGAGATGCAATTGGCTCAGGCCGATATGCGCCATGTAGAGGAGGGGGTCGAGCGGGCTCAGCCGCAGAACCTTCTCAAAATCGGACAAAGCGACCGCGCTCCGCCCCACATAGGTGTTGATCAGCCCGCAGCGGATCCAGCCCCAGGCGAAGTTCGGGTCGATCTTGAGCGCGCGGCGGATATGGGTCGCCGCGGAGGCCGGCTCGTGGGCGAGACACTCCGCGGTCGCCAGCATCGTGAGCACGAGCGGGTCGCCGTCGTCGAGCGAGGCTGCGTGTTGCGCCGACGCCGTCGCCGCCTCGCGGTGGGCGGTGGGGTCCTTGGTCCAGTGGTAGACCCCCATCTGGGCATGACACCACGAGCGCAGCGCGTGGGCGAGCGCATAGCTCGGATCGAGCTCGATCGCCTGGTCGAGCAGGGCGGCTGCCGCAGTGCAGGCGACCATGTCCGAGACCCAGCAATTTGGCATCGCCTGGAAGACGAGGCTGTAGGCAGTCATGTTCTCCGGGCGCCGGCGCTGCAACCGGCGGACCTCGGCCACCAGGATCGTCGGCTGCAGCACGCCGGCGAGCGCCTCGATGATCTCGTCGAGCACGTCGAAGCTGTTGTTGAGATCGCCGCTGAAAGGGGCCGACCAGACCTCCTCGCGCGCGACCGCATCGGTGAGCTTGGCATTGACGCGTAGGGTCTCGCCGGCGAGGCGCAGGGTGCCTTCGACGACATAGCGCACGCCAAGGGTTTCGGCGATCTCGCGCACGTCCATATCGCGCGCGGCGAGCGCGGTCGCGGTGCCGCGGGCAATGACGAAGAACGAGCGCACACGAGCCAGCGCCGAGGTCAGCTCGTCGTGCAGACCTTCCATCATGTGCTCATGGCCGGCGGCATCGCCGATGAAGCGGAAGGGCAGGACGACGAGGCTCGTCCGGTCCTCCGGCGGTTGGAGCCCGCCCGGCGACGCAGTCCTTGTCCCTGCGCCTGCCGCCGGGTCCTTCGTCTCTTGCACCGCCGGATGCGCGCCGCCATCCACCGCCACGTCGGCGACGATGCGAAAGCCGCGGCGATGGACGGTGCGGATGCAGTTTTGCGCCGCCCCGTCGTCGCCGATCGCCTTGCGCGCCGCCTTGACGCGGCTGCTGAGCGCGGCATCCGAGACGGCGCGGCCCTGCCAGATACGCTCCAGGATTTCGTCCTTGGTGACCAGCCGGTCGCGGTTTTCCATCAGCAGCACGAGCAGGTCGAAGACCTGCGGCTCCACGGGGATCACGCAGCCCTCGCGGCGCACCTCATAGGCGCCGGTGTCGATCTCGCAGCCGTTGATCGTGAATATCATCGCTGCCCGCTCGCCGACGGATTGTCCCCGATTCCGGCGATATTCGTGAAATCACGGAAACATTCCATGGTTTCTACACCGTTTCTCCAGATTTGCGTCAAGCGCCCATGCGCATAGTCGCGTATTTCCACAACCGTCCGGCCGGGGTCCTGAAGATCGCGGCCGGGCTTTTTTCTCAGCAACGATACGCAAACTACGGAGAACAGACATGACCCTTTCGATTGGCAGCACAGCCCCCGACTTCACGGCCGAGACCACCGACGGCACGATCAACTTTCACGACTGGATCGGCGACGGCTGGTGCATCCTCTTCTCGCATCCCAAGGACTTCACCCCGGTCTGCACCACCGAGCTCGGCTACATGGCCAAGATCAAGCCCGAGTTCGACAAGCGGAACGTCAAGATCATCGGCCTCAGCGTCGATCCCGTGTCCCAGCACGCCGCCTGGGCGAAGGATATCGAGGAGACCCAGGGTGTCGCGGTGAACTATCCGATGATCGGCGATCCCGAGCTCACCGTCGCCAAGCTCTACGGCATGCTGCCGGCAAGCGCGAATGGCGGCGCCGAGGTCCGCAGCGCGGCCGACAACCAGACCGTCCGCAACGTCTACGTGATCGCGCCCGACAAGACCGTGCGCCTGATGATCACCTATCCGATGTCGACGGGCCGCAATTTCGACGAGTTGTTGCGCGTTATCGATTCGCTGCAGCTCACCGCGCATCACCAGGTCGCCACGCCGGTCAACTGGCAGGCGGGCGAGGACGTCATCATCGTGCCGGCCGTGTCCGACGAGGCCGCGCGGGAGAAGTTCCCCGACGGCTGGATCGCGCCGAGGCCTTATCTGCGCTACGTGCCGCAACCGACGGCCTAGCGTTTTCCACCCGGGAGTATCCCGACATGAACAAGACCGAAAACCTCAGCGGGGGCGTCGCGCGCCCCCGCACCTTTCCCGATCTGCCCGGGCCGAGCGTTGTCGAGACCGCATTCGTCAAGCTCGCCCGGTTCGCCGACGCCATGGGCCGCGCCGCGGCCCGCCGCCGCACCATCCGTCTGCTCCACGCGCTCGACGACCGGACGCTGAACGACATCGGCATCAAACGTGGCGACATCGACGCCATCGTCATGTCGGCGTCGCGGCGCGACCGGCCGGCGGGCTGGAACTGGCGCGCATAAGCGCAGGCTTTCCGCGCGGGTCCTCACAATCCCGAACATGAACCCCGGCTGAACGGCGCAATCAGGCTCCGTTCAGCGCCCATGGGCCATGCTCCGGCGCAACGATCACCTAGTCGCGCCGGAGCCCGGCCATGAGTATCTGTCTGACCCTCGCCGTTTTCATCGGCA
>CAZBRE010000049.1:0-27502 GCA_964494065.1 uncultured Alphaproteobacteria bacterium | reverse complement strand
GCGTGCTCTGGCTGCTCGAGGAGCTCGGCCTCGACTACGAGGTCAAGCGCTACGAACGCGATCCGGAGACCATGCGTGCGCCCGCAGCACTCCGCAACATCCACCCGCTCGGCAAATCGCCGATCGTCACCGACGGCGATCTCGTGCTCGCGGAGACCGGCGCGATCGTCGAATACCTCGTCGACAAATATGGCGGCGGCAAGCTCGCCCCCGCCGCCGGCACGTCCGAGCGCCTGCGCTACACCTACTGGCTCCACTATGCCGAAGGCTCCGCCATGTCGCCGCTGCTGCTGAAGCTCATCTTCGGCCGCATGGAGAGCGCGCCGGCACCGTTCTTCATCCGGCCCTTCGCTAAGGCCATCGCCCGCAAGGTGCAGGCCACCGTCGTCGACCCGCAGCTCAAGCTCCATCTCGACTATCTCGAAGGCGAGATATCGAAGGCACCGTGGTTCGTCGGCAACGACTTCACCGCCGCCGATATCATGATGAGCTTCCCCTTGGAGGGCGCGGCGTCGCGCGCCGGGCTCGATGAGAGCCGCCCCAAGCTCATGGACTTCCTCGCCCGCATCCACGCGCGCCCCGCCTACACCCAGGCGCTCGAGCGCGGCGGCCCCTACACGCTGCTGCGCTGATCCTGTCCCGTCACAGATGCGCCATGCGCGTGCGGCATTGGCAATCCCTGCGCGATGTGCTGGCCTAGGGCGAACGAACGGGGAGGCGAAGCATGATACCGGAGCTCAAAGGCAAGGTGCTGAAGACGCACAAGACGCGCGCCTATGCCGCCTACATGAAGGATCTCGAAGCCACGCTCGGAACGCCGACCGCAGCGGAGACGGCGCGCGTGGCGCTCTTCTTCGGCGTCACCATCGCCCGCGACTTCGACGTGCTGGAGAAGATGGGCATGGTCCTGAACGAGACCCTGATGGGCGGCCACGAGATCGCCTGGGCCCGGCCCTTCGAGCCCGACGAGGAAGTCGAGGTCACCGTCACCCTCGCCGACGTCCAGGACCGCGGCAAGAACCGCATCGCCGTGATCGAATCGCTGTTCCAGACCCCCGGCGGCGAAGAGATCCAGCGTCAGTATTCGACCTTCGTCCATCTGGGCGGCGCCGGCCGCGGGAAGACAGCGGAGGCCGCGGCATGAAATCCTTTACGATCCAGGCGCCCGTCATGGGCACGGAACAGTTCGTGCGCTACGGCGCGACGGTGGGCGACTTCAACCCGGTCCACTACGACCTGACCTTCGCCAAGCAGCTCAAGCTGCCTGCGGTCATCAGCCAGGGCCCGCTCACCTTCACCCTGGCGCTCGATGCCGCCATCGCCGAGAACGGCCTGGATGCGATCGCCGGCTTCAAGGCGCGCATCACCGCCCCGGTTTTTCCGGACACCGCCTTGACCATCACCGGCGACGCCGACGGCAAGGTGACCGCGACCAACGGCGACACGACGGTCCTCGACGGCGCGCTCACCGCGCGGTAGACGAGACGCCGGGCGGCGCCATGCGTCGCCCGTTCCATCGGCCAATCAATCGGCCGGCCCCGCGTCAACGGATGGCGGCGGGCCTTGTCGAGACTGTGTCCGAGGACTGTTGGTCGCGCTCGCGCATGAATCGCACGATGTTTCGCGCGGTCATCATTACGTGTTCTCGCGTGGCTTTCTCGGCCGTCTCGGCATCGCTGCTGCACAGCGCGCCGAACAGCAGCTCGTGATCGTAGTCTGCGAACTCGTCGAAGCCCTTCACGGCGAGATAGCTCCCGATACACGGAGACAGCAAGTCCGCGACACGGGCGATCTCGCGGACGAGGTTCGGTCGGCCGCATGCGTTCTGGACCAGACGGTGGAATCGGCGATGCTGAATGATCCACTGGGCTTGATCATCCCGCACTTCGTTCATTCGATCCTTGGCGGCCGATAAGTCATCGAGGTCCGTTTCGGTCAGCCAGGGCGCTGCCAATCCTGACGCCAGGCCTTCGAGCACAGCGCGGATCTCAAGATACTCTTCCGCCTCGTCGGACGTCAGGTCGGCCACCGTGGCGCCCCGGTTCGGGCGCATGACCACCAGGCCTTGGGAGTCGAGTTGGCGCAGCGCGTCACGCACCGGCATGCGGCTGATGGACAGGGTTCGGGCAACTTCGACCGGATTGATGCGATATCCCGGTCGGAATTCACCGGAGAGAATCCGCCGGCGGATGAAGGCGTACGCTTCTTGATGAGCCGTTTGGGCCGACGCGAGGTTTGCGTCACTCTGCAGGTGCATGGTGTCCCGGCTCATCTAATCGCCTTGCTCCATTGCCAAGCGTAAGATTACCCTTTGAAAAGGCGACGGCGCAAACGGTCGTTGAACCCGGGAGCGCACCAGTTGCTGGGTTCTCGTCAATTGCACGGCGGGTATGAATTGTCGGCGAGCCAGGCACGGATTAGATTTCGAATAACGGAACGGATGAGGACGTAAGCTCTTGAGTCCCGACGCACGAATTGTCCCGTTTGACACCGTTGTCGAGCCAAGCTCCACAGCGCAGCACCAAGCCTATTGTCACATTAGGCGGCGGATCCTCACGGGCGCCATCGGGCCCGGGGAGCGCATCAATCTCGCTGAGATCGCGGATGCTCTGCGCGTCAGCCGAATGCCGGTGCGCGAGGCCCTACGGCACCTCGATGCCGAGGGGCTTGTCGTCATGCGCCCGAACCGGGGCGCCTCTGTCATCGATCTGACGCCCACGGAAGTCGAGGAGTACTTTCAAATCCGCGCCGCGCTCGAAGGTCTCGCGGTCGGTCTCGCTGTGCCGCGCGTCACGGACGACGATATCGAGCAACTGGTTCTGGCAAAGGACCGCATGGACCGGGCGAAGGATGAGCCGGCGCTATGGCTCGACCTGCACCGGCAGTTTCACGTCGGGCTCCATCGCAAATGCGACCGGCCGCGCCTGATCCGTGAAGTCAGCCGCGTCACCGAGCTGTTGACACCCGTTGCCGCCGAACAGTTCCTGGCGAATGGCGTGCGTTCTTACCACGCCCACGACCATGCGGAGATGCTGCAATTGATGCAGGCGCGCAATGCCGTCGGCGCCGAGGAGGAAGTGCGAAACCATGTCCTGTCGGTCGGCCGTGACATGGCCGCTCGCATGGTGTCGCTAGGAAACTCCCGAGCGTCGCGCGCTTGATGCGGTAACGACCTGATTGTCGCTATCTAGCCGTCTCGCAATCGAGATTTCGGTGCCGAGATCGACCGAAATTCGGTACGACGCATAATCATCACTGGACAGTTGTAAATACATGTCATTAAGATGGATACATGTATCCACTCGACCGGGCATCATTTCAGTTCGCGTCGAAGTGGTACAGCCAACGCTGATCACAGACGCACAGTCGATCTTCATAGTTCGGTCACGACAGCGTCAGATGGCACGCCCAACGGTCGATGACGGTTAAACGACAGGAAATTACGGTGGAGGGTCTGAACCCTCCGATCAGCCATTACACAGATGCCGTGCGGTTCGGCGATGTGCTTTACGTCTCGGGATGCGGGCCTTTGGACGCCGACATGAACCTGATCGGCGGCGATGATGTGGCGGCACAAACCCGGCAGGTCCTCACAAATCTCCAGCGCATCCTCGAGGCTGCCGGAGCGGGCTTTGCCGACATCCTCAAAGTCACGGTCTATCTGACCGATGTGAACGACCGCGAGGCGATCAATCCCGTGCGCCAGGAATTCTTCGGCGATGCCCGCCCGGCGAGCACCCTGATCGGGGTTGCCGCCCTAGCAATCCCAGGCATGAAGGTTGAAATCGAAGCGATCGTTGGAATGCCCTCGTGAGTCATATCGTGAGACTTATCGTCAGACGCGTCACGAGACGCCGCACGGACACTGCCTTAGCGACCCACGCCGGCCGCCGCCCCGTAAGAGGTGACGCGTGAAGCTCGTACGGTATGGCGAGCCGGGCCGCGAGCGCCCCGGGCTGATCGACCCTGCCGGCCGCTTGCGCGATCTGTCCGCCCATGTCTGCGATATCGGCGGCAAGTCGCTGCTGCCTGACTATTTGACGGCCATCCGGAGCGCCGGCCCAAGCACGCTGCCCATCGTCGAAGGCGATGTGCGTCTGGGTCCCTGCGTGACCGCGGTTGGCAAGATCGTCGGCATCGGTCTCAACTACACCGATCTTTTGGACGCGATCGGCATGTCGCCGCCAGAGGAGCCGGCGATTTTCCTGAAGGCCACCAGCGCCATATGCGGTCCGAGCGACAACCTCGTCCTGCCGGCGGGCTCGAAGAACACGGATTGGGAGGTCGAGCTCGCGGTGGTCATCGGCCGGCCCGGCCACAACATCGCCGTCGCCGACGTGTTCGACCACATTGCGGGGTATTGCATCGTCAACGACTACTCCGAGCGCATCTATGAGCGGCGTTCGGGCGACGACATGGTGAAGGCCCTGCCGCAGTGGTCGAAAAGCAAGAACAGGGACACCTTCGCGCCGCTGGGACCGTGGCTTGTCACGCCCGACGAGATCCCCAACCCCGCGAACCTCGATATCTGGCTCGAGGTCGACGGCCGCCGCTACCAGGAAAGCAACACCTCGCACCTGGTCTTCGGCATCGCCGAGCTTGTCAGCGCGGTAAGCGCCTTCATGAGCCTTCAGACCGGCGATGTGATCATGACCGGAACCCCATTCGGAACGGGTATCTCGCTGTCGCCGCCGGTCTATCTGCGGCCGGGACAGAAAGTCTGCGCCTGCATCGAAGGACTGGGCGAGCAATGCCAGTTGGTGAGCGCCCGCCACACCGCTGCGGACGACACCGACCAGGAGCTGTCGAACGAGGCGCTTGAGCGGGACTACGATTGGCAGACGATCTACTCGCCTTCGCCCTAACCGGCTAAGATCGGCGCCGGCCGGAACGACCGGCCTGGGATCGCGGGTCGGAGGACGGCGGCATTCTCACTCTTGCGGAAATTTTCGATCGTACGGTCCGCCATCACGGGCAGCGGCCGGCCATCGTTGATCGCGGGAACGGCGGCGACCTGACCTGGGCTCAGTATGGCGAGCGGGTCGCCGTCGCGGCAGGGGTTCTCGCGGGGCTGGGTCTCGCCAAGGGCCGGCGCTTCGGCATCCAGGCGCCCAACTCCGCCCGTTTCGATGAGCTGAAATGGGCGGGCTTTCGCTGCGGCGCGATCCCGGTGCCGATCAATTGGCGCCTGGTCGCCCCGGAGATCGCGCATATCCTCGCCGACGCCGAATGCGAAGCGGTCTTCGTCGCAGCGGAGTTCCTGCCCGTCTACGACGCGCCCGAGCTTGCGCCGTGGCGGGAGAAGCTCGTTTGCTTCGGCGGCGATGCCCCCGACGGTATGGCCGATCTGCCCCGCTACGATGCACTGTTCGATGCGGCAAAGCCCGTCGGCATCGCCCCCAGCGCGGCCGACGAGGACGCGATCCTGCAATATACCGGCGGCACGACGGGCCGCTCCAAGGGCGTGCGGATCTCGCACACCAATGTCATCACCAGCCAGCTCGGCTTCGCCGCCGGGCTACGCGCGCGGCCCGACGACGTCTATCTCCACCTCGCCCCGATGTTCCACTCTGCAGATCTGCTGGCCACGGCCTGGGTGCTGGTCGGCGGGGCAAACGCTTATCTGCCCGCCTTCTCGCCCGCCGCCTTTCTCGACTGCATCGCCCGCGACCGGGTGACCGCGACGATCGCGGTCCCGGCCATGCTGATGATGACGCTGAGCGATCCGGCCTTTGCGGACGCCGACGTCTCGAGCCTTCGCCTCCTCGGCTGGGGCGCCTCGCCGATGGACGCCGAATGGATCAAGCGCGTGGCCAAGGCCTTTCCCGAGATCGATATCAGCAACTGCTACGGCCTGACCGAGACCGCGCCCGACCTCACGATTTTCGATCCCGACGAGCTGCGCCGGGCGATCACCAACGACGATCCCGCGCTCGCCTCCGTCGGCAAGCCCAACCCGCTCGTCACCCTCCGCGTGGTCGGCCCCGATGGCGGGGACATGCCCCCTGGCGCCTCGGGCGAGCTCTGGGCCAAGGGGCCCAACATCACCAAGGGCTATCTCAATCTGCCGGAGCAGACCGCCGCCGCGCTCGGCGATGGCTGGCTGCATACGGGCGACGTCGCCAGCATCGACGAGCGCGGCTACGTCTATCTGCACGACCGGCTGAAGGACATGATCGTCACCGGCGGCGAGAACGTCTATTGCGCCGAGGTCGAGAGCGCGCTCTATACCCATCCGGGCGTCCACGAATGCGCGGTGGTCGGCCTGCCCGACGCCAAATACGGCGAGAGCGTCACCGCCGTCGTCGTTTCGGCTCCCGGCGCCGTGCTCGACGCGGAGACCCTGATCGAGCATTGCCGGCCGCGCATCGCCGGCTACAAGCTGCCGCGCCGGATCGAGTTCGTCGACGCGCTGCCCAAGAGCGCCATGGGCAAAGTGCTCAAGACCGATCTCCGCGAAGCCCTGAAAGCCTGATATCCTTCGGGTTTCGTCCTATATCCTCCCCATATCGTATGGCCGGCGGACAGAAAGCGACAGGCGATGAGCACCACCAGCCCAACCCCTTTCCTCTTCGGCACCGTCATCGGGCGGGGCTTCTCGCTGCTGTTCCGCAACACGGTCGCCTTCGGCAGCATCGCCGTGGTGCTGATGCTCCCCTACGCCGCCGTGGGTACACTCCAGGCATTGGGCTATCTGCCGACCCAGTCCGTCGGCACCGTGATCCTCGAGCTCATCGTCGGCTTTGTCCTGCCCCAGCTCATGATGGCCGCCATCGTCTATGGCAGCTTCCAGGACATGCGCGGCCGGAAGATCAGCGTCGGCGACGCGATCGCCGGCGGCTTTCAGGTCATCATGCCGGTGGTCGGCACGGGCATCGTGACCGGCATGGCGGTGGTGCTCGCTGCCCTGCCGATGCTGATCACGACGCAGGTCCCGATGGGCGGCCTTCAGATCCTCCTGGCGCTGGCGCTGCTAGCGGCGCCGATCTATCTGCTGGTCCTGTTCTTCGTCGCCATCCCGGCCTGCGTGGTCGAGAAGATGAGCGTGGGCGATGCGATCCGGCGGAGCGTGCGGCTCACCGTCGGTCTGCGCTGGCGCGTGCTGGCGATCCTGGCGATCGTCTGGGCGGTCGGGGTCGGCGTGCTGCTCGTCCTTGGCGCGCTCGCGCTCGCGGTCACGCTGACCGGCTCCGTGCTGGGCGCGCCGGTCCTGATCTCGCTCGCCATGGCGTTCTACTATGCCCTCAACGCGGCCATGGCGACGGCGGCCTACCACGATCTGCGGGTCGCCAAGGAAGGCATCGGCACCGACGTGGTCGCGCGCGTCTTCGACTAGTCGGGCAAGACACCAAGAAGAGCAGCACCGCCATGGCCGAAGCCGCAGGAGCAACCCCGTTTCGCGTCGGGCCGGTCCTGGGCCGGGGCTTCGGCCTCTTGTTCAAGCACCTCATCCCCTTCGGTGGGGCAGCGATGATCATGTTCCTGCCGATCGTCGCCATCATCGCCCTGGTCACCACGACGCCGATGCAGCTCAACCAGCTCATGTGGCTCATCGGTTCGGCGCTGGTGCTGGTCTTCCTCCTCGCCTATGTCGCCACGGCCGGGATTGCCTACGGCACCTTCGAAGCCCTGCGCGGCGCCAGGCCCGGGCTGGGGAGCTGCCTCCGCCAGGGCTTCGCCCAATTCTTCCCGGTGCTCGGCGTGGCCATCATGACCTTGCTGGCGCTCGCAGGGACCGTCCTGCCGGGAATGCTGATTGGCGCGTTCGGCGGCCGCGGGCTGCTGATCATTCTGGTCCTCCTCTCGCTGATCCCGATGCTGATGGTGATGACGATGCTCTGGGTCGCGATCCCCGCCTGCGTCGTCGAGCGCCCCGGCGTGACCGCGAGCCTCGGCCGCAGCATGGCCCTCACCAAGGGCGAGCGCTGGCGCGTCTTCGGCATCATCGTGCTCCTGATGCTGGTCAATTGGGGGATCAGCCTGCTCTCCAACGTCATCACCGTGCCGCTCTCGTCCTTCGGCGCCTCGGCAACGGCGATGGCCATCGTCGGCGGCCTGGTCGGCATCGTCACGACCGGGCTCTACACGGCGCTCAACGCGGTGATGGCCGCGGTCGCCTATCACGATCTGCGCGTCGCCAAGGAAGGCATCGGCATCGACCAGATCGCCGCGGTCTTCGACTGAACACCCTCGAAGCGTTTTCCAACCAGGCGCTATAAACCATTCCCTCCCCCTCTGAAGAGGGGGAGGGAGATCCCTAGCTTCGATATGTCAAACGAATGCGATGCGACCTACCGTTTATCGTGCTTGTCGCGGCGGCGGATGCCGAACAGCATGCGGCGCTCCAGCCGCGCGCGCATCGCCGTGTAGAACTCGGCCAGGAACCGCTCGGTATCCGGATTTGCCGGATCGGCCGGCGGCATGCCGATCTTGTTGCGGATGCGCTTGGCGACCTCGGCCCGGACCTCGCCCGCGGTCGGCCGCTGGTCGCGCAGCACGCCCTCCAGCGTCTGAAGCTCGTAGATGCCGTAGGCGTCGAGCTGCTTGGTGGTGAAATTGTAATAGGTCGAGGCCGGCGCCTCGGCCGCGTCCGTTGCCTCACCATGCGCGAGATCGCGCAGCAGCAGCGCCTTGGGCGCTGAGACCACCCAGGTCCCGGCGATCATGTCGCCCACCCGCAGCGCGTCGCGATTGAAGAGCGGCATGAACATGAAAACGGCGAGCCAGCCGATGGTCGCCAGCGTCTCCCAGATCTCGCCCTTGAAGGTGCCGCTGATCAGCACGGTGATCGGCAGGAAGACCTCGACCTCGCGCATCAGGTTCCGCGCCAGCACGGCCTGCGGCGTCAATGGTCCGCCGGCCCGGTCGATAACGCGGAGCCCCATGGTGCGCTTGCCGGGCGTCCTGCCCTGCCAGCGCAGCTCGAAGAAGGCGAAGTAGAAGCTGCGGATGAAGAACGAGGCCAGCATCACCAGCGCGAACAGCCAGCCGATGCCGCCGAACTTGCCGCCCAGGATCACCACGATCAGCAAGAGATAGAGAGCGATGATGATGCCCATCACGATCAGGAAATCGAGGATGAAGGCGACCGCCCGCTCGCCGCGCTGGCCGAGCTCGATCGGCAGGATCACCCCTTCGGGCGTTTCGATCCGGCGGCTGAGGCGCGACCTCGGCCCGATCGACTGCGCCGTCTGCATCATGCTGTCCGAGCCGGTCACGACGCCCCCCGCCCGGCCCGCACGAAATAGAGCGCCCACAAGACGGCAGTCACGCCCGCCACCAGGAAGCGCTGCTCGGTCACCAGAATGAGCTGGCGGCCGAAGCCTTCGAGCAACGCCGCCACGAACAGCATCAGCACCGCGCCGATCACGATCACCGCCGCCCGCCGCCCGGCGCGGGCGAGGTTCTGCAGGCGCGTATATTCGCCGGGAAAGATCACCGCCCGGCCGATCATCAGCCCGGCCGCCCCGCACAGCACGATGGCGCCGAGCTCGGTGACGCCGTGGATCAGCAGCCAGCCCATCAGGTCGGCACCGAGACCGCGGCTGTCGTAAAGCGCGATGAACGCGCCCAGGGTCAAGCCGTTGAAAAACAATAGCAATACCGTCGGCGCGCCGAGTGCGAAGCCGAGCGCGAAGGCCATGATGCCGATCCGCGCATTATGGGTGAAGAGGAAGCTCGCAAAGGCCGACAGCCGCTCGCCAAGGCCCCGCCCGTCGCTGAACAGCGGCGCACGAAGCGTCTCGGTATCGGCAGTGGGGTTGCGGCCCTGCGCCATGCCGTCCCCGACGAAGGTGTAGAACCAGTCGAGATTGCCGATCGTCAGCACATAGCCCAGGACGGCACCCAGCACCATGCAGAGCGCGGAGAGCGCGATATACCAGCGCGCGGCACGCACCGCCGCGGGCAGCGTCACCGCGAGAAATTTGCCGATCGCCGAGAGCGCATTCGAGCGCCCGCCATAGACCAGGAAATAGGCCCGGCCCGACAGGCTCTCCAGATACGTGAGCAGGTTGCGGTCGAGCGAGATCGCCCGCGCCACGGACAGCGACGAGAGCACCGCGCGATAGAGGATCGGCAGCCGCAGCAGCTCGCGCGCATCGAGACTCGTGAGCCCGCCCTTCTCGGCCCGCGTGATCAGCGCCTCGAGCCGCCGCCAGGCCGGCTCGCGCTCGGCCCGAAAGGCCGTGCTCTTGAGCGTAAAGATAGGAGAGCCGCCAGCGTGGATCTCTCCGGCGGCCTTCGCCGGCATTTCCTTTGGCAGGTTCCGCTCGCCCGCAGGTGTGTGCACCGTCGCCATCGTCAGATGAGCTCCCGGCGGGTGATCATGAGATAGCGGTTGATCATCTCGGTGTTGACCGCCTGATGGCGCACGTCGAGGCAATGCACGCCCAGGCGCGCCAGGCGCTCCATCACCACCGCGCGCTCGCGCACGAAGTCGCCCGCCACCGTGGCCCGCGCCATCGCATCGATGCTCGCCGGCTCGGCATCGGTCATCAGGGCCAGGGCCGGATCGACGAAGCTCACGAACATGACGACATGGCGCTGTGTCAGCCGCGCAAGATTCTCCACCATCATCTCGGCGGTCACCGTATCGATGAAATCGGTCATCAAGACGACCAAAGAGCGGCGTTTCAGGCGCGCCGTCAGATGGGTCAGGCCGAGCGTGTAGTTGGTTTCCTCCGGCCGGTACTCGAGCTCGGCCATGGCGTGCTGCACGCGGGTGAAGTTCTGCAGGCCCGCCACCGGCTCGGTGTAGAGCCGCACCTGCCCGTCGAAGCCGAAAATCCCCACCCGGTCGCCTTCGCGCAGGCTTGCATAGGCCAGCAGCAGGCTCGCATTGATCGCCCGGTCGAGCCGCGCCACGCCGTCGAGCGGCTCGCTCATCAGGTATCCGGTATCGAAGGCGAGCACGATGTTGTGGTTGCGCTCGGCCTTGAACTCCTTGCAGACCAGCTTGCGGTGCCGCGCCGAATGCTTCCAGTCGACGCTCCGCCGGTCGAGTCCCGGCACATAGTCGCGCATGGCGTCGAACTCCGAGCCGTCGCCGTGCTGGTTCTGCGCCTTCTGTCCGGTCGGCGCGTCGCGCGCGAAGAAGCGGATCGCGGCCGAGCGCACGGCGCGGATATTGGGCAGGATCGGAATTTCCGCCTCGATTGCGTGCTCGCTATTCCGCCAGACGAGCCCCATCGGCCCCTGCCAGCGCAGCCACAGCCGGTCGACCTCGGCCATGCCGCGCCGGCGGGGCGCGAGGCGAATGCCGATCTCCGACTCCGCACCCGGCGTGACCGTCGCGCGAACGCGTTGCGGCGGCGCCAGCAGCCGTCCGGCATCGAGCGCCAGCTCCACAGGCACCGTCCGGCCCGCCTGCCCCGGCGTCAGCGTGACCAGCATCGGGTCGCTCGAGCCGATATAGAGCACCGAAGGCAGCTTCCAGCGCACATCCATGGCGCGCGGCGGCACCGACATGAGCCCGTCGAGCCCGATCGAAACCAGTCCGCCCGCCAGGAACGCCAGCCCGAACGGCCAGGCCTCGGGGAACACCACGGCGACGACGAGGGCGACGGGGACCGCCGCACCCACCAACACCGCCGCTCTGCCGGTCGGCCGCATCATCAGCGCGGCGCCGCCGTCGCCTCGACGATCTGGGCGATTACCTGATCGGTGTCCAACCCCTCGATCTCCGCCCCCGGCGCCAGCACGACGCGGTGCCGGAGCGCCGGCAGCGCAAGCAGCTTCACGTCATCGGGGATCACGTAGTCGCGGCCCTGCATCGCCGCATAGGCGCGGGCGGCGGAGGCCAGCATGGTCGCGGCGCGGGGGCTCGCGCCGAACTGCAGTGAGGGATGCTCGCGCGTCGCCCGGATGAGATCGACGATGTAGTCGACGATATCGTCGGCGAGGCGGATCTCGGCCACGGCCGCGCGCACTTCGACCAGGGCCGCCGCATCGGCCGCCGGCTCGATGCCGAAGCTCTTGATGTCGGGCATGGTCGCCTTGTGGCCGTGGCGGACGACGATGGCGCGTTCCTCGTCGCGCGCCGGATAGTCGAGGATGTGCTTGAAGAGAAAGCGGTCGAGCTGCGCTTCGGGCAAGGGATAGGTGCCCTGGTGCTCGATCGGGTTCTGGGTCGCGATCACGATGAAGCTCTCGCCGAGCGAATGGGTCTTGCCGTCGATCGTCACGGTGCGCTCGTTCATCGCCTCCAGCAATGCCGCCTGGGTCTTGGGCGGCGTGCGGTTGATCTCGTCGGCCAGCAGAACCTCGGTGAAGATCGGGCCTTTGGTGAGGCTGAACTCGTTGGTCTTGAAGTCGAAGAGGTTGGTGCCCAGCACGTCGCCCGGCATCAAATCAGGGGTGAACTGGATACGCCCGAAACCGAGTGAAAGCGTCGCTGCAAAGCATTGGGTCAGCATGGTTTTCGCTGTTCCCGGCACGCCCTCCAACAGGACGTGGCCGTGCGAGATCAGCGCCGCGAACATGAGGTCGAGCGCTTCGCCCTGGCCCACGATGGCCTTGCCGACCTCGCCGCGAATGCGCTCACCCAGACGCTGGATGCCGTCAAGTTCCATCAACCATCTCCCGTTTCCATCTTTCCAGCCGCCGCGCCGCATCGACGAGGCGGCGGTCGGAGGCATTCTTGTCCTTCACGAGCCCGTCGACATGGGCGGAGAGTTCGCTCCAGCGCTCAGCCGTGCCGCGCACCCCGCCCACCCGGTCGAGCCAATCGGCGCGCGTCTTGCCGTCGCCCGTCGGCGCGTGTACCGCCGAGGTCACCACCGCCAGCACCGCCCGGCGGTAGCGGTCGAGGATCTCGCGCTGATGCCCGCCGAAGCGTAGGAGCCGCGTGCCGTTCTCGATCAGCGTTGTCTTGCCCGTCGCGAAGACGGGGCGCAAGCGGCGCGGCGCACCGAAGCGTGCCGCCCCAGCCCAGAGCACGACGATGAGCGCGACGATCCCGCTCACCGTGCCGACGACGAAGGGCAGCTCGAAAAGGCTGCGCACCAGGCTCGGCTTCTTCTCCACGCCCTGCAGCACCGTGTCGAAAACGACGGGCCCGCGCGTGCCGCCGCCGGGCCGCATCGCGTTGACCAGACCGACGGCGATGACCGCGTTACCGCCGCGGCCGAGCCCGTGATTTGAAAAGATATCCGGGTCGGAGACGACCAGCACTCGCCGGCCGTTCAGAATGATCACCCCCGCAAGGATGCCCTCGGGGCTTTCGATCAACGGCTGGAGGCGCTGCGAGCGGATGAGCTGGGGCAGCGGCAGATCGGGCGATGCCGAAAAGCGGCTCGGATAGAAGCCCGGGCGCCGGGCCATCCGCACGATCCTGGCATCGGGCGCAATGCGCTTGAGCACCGCGTCGATCCGGGCGTTTGGCAACAGGCCGACGCGCCCGACCCAGTGGCTGTTGCTGCGCGCCGGCCGGCCCTCCCATTTCGGCAGGACGACGATTGTCCGCGGCGCGGCGATCAAGCGGAGGAACGCCCCCGCCCGCGATCCCGAAAGCTGCGGCTCGGCGACGAACAGAACCCCGCCGCGCGCCTTGGCGGCCGAGCCGAAGCTGCTCACCACCACCGGCGCGCCGAGCCGCTCGAGCGTGCGCACGAAGGCCTTGTAGCCGATCGCCGAGACGGCATCGGGACGACCGCCGAAGCGCGTGCCCGGATCGCTGCCGCCCCCGCCGACCATGAGCGCGATCGAGCCGAGGAAGGACACCACGCCTACGGTGACCAGCCAGAACAGCACCTGGCGCGAGAACGGGCTCCCCGACGCGCGGACATCTGCGCTCATGCATGCGCTCCGGTCTCGTTGGCAAAGGCTTGAAATGCCTCGCGACAGCTCCGGTAATCCGCCTCGCCCGCATCGCGCCCGCCGAAATGGGTCAGCTCCGAGGCGCCGACGATGGTGCCGAGGAAGCCGCGCGCCCGTGTAGTGATCGGCGTGCCGCGCAGGATCTCGCGCGCGGTCAACGAGCGGCCGACCGCGCGCGCGCTGACGCCCTCGAGCCGTCCCAGGCTGTGCATCAGGATGAGATGGATCGCCTCGCCGAAGGCGCCGCGCGCCGCCAGTTCGTCGGCCTTGTCGAGCAGGCTCGCCGGCCCCGCTTCCTCGTCGCCGCCGCTCACCCGCGCGCGCACGGTCGCGTCGCTCGCCTCGAAGCGTTTCTTGCCCGCGCCGAGCCGCAAGGACAAAACCTCGCGCAGCACGAAATAAAGCAGCGCCAGCCCCGCGACGATCGCGATGACCCACAACACGGTCTCGCTGAAGCCGCCCAGGCCGCTCGCCCCGCTTCGCTCCGGCAATCGCGGTGCGGGTTGCGGCCGGCGGGGCGGCTCGAGACGCGGATCGGGCTGCGGGCGCTGGGCGCCGCCGGTCAGTCCCGGCAAGGTCTTCTGGATCGCGCGGTCGGACAGCGCGCGCTTGCTCGCCTCATCGATGCGCGACGACGCCTCGGCGGCCAGCGCCGGCAAAGCCGATACCGCGACAAGCAGCGCGGCGGTCAACAGAACCGTCAGGCCCGGCGGAATGACCAACCTTCGCAGCAATCGACCGATCATGGCCTCCCATAGCGGCCAATAGTGCGGGCCAACGGCAAGCATCGGCGCGAACGCCTCATAGGCCTAATTGGGGATTCAATGGGGCGTTTCATTCGGCGCTCCGTTCGGCCGAGTCTACGCAATGAATGCGGGTATTAGATACCGAAAACCGCGTGACCGGAGGTGATCCGCAGAGAATTGGCGAAACGCGGACAGACTCCGCCCCTGGTTTCGGATTACTCGATTTTCGACGGCAGCCAGGTCGCGACCTCGGGCACCGCGATCAGCAGCGCCAGCACCGCGAGCTCGATCAGGATGAACGGCAGGGCCGAGCGGATGACCGCGCCGATGGAGACCTCGAAGGGTGCCACGCCCTTCATCACGTAGAGCAAGAGCCCGAAGGGCGGGGTCAGCAGGCTGATCTCCATGGTGATCAGGATGAGCACCATCAGCCAGATCACGTCGATGTTGAACACCACCTGCAGCGAGTGCTGGCCGAGCAGGAAGAACGGAAGCGTCAGCAGCAGCATGCTCACCTGATCCATGAAGGCGCCGAGGAAGAGCAGCACCGCCATCATCATCAGCACGACGGTGAACTGGGTAAGCTCAAGTGTCGACAGCGCCTCCAGCATGCCCCGCGTGGCGCCCGAGACGGCCAGCGCCTGGGTGAAGACGAGCGAGCCCGCGATGATGAAGAGGATCATCGTGTTGATCTTCGCCGTCTCCATCAGCGCCTTGGCGATGGCGCGCCAGTTGAAGTCGGCGCCGTCGATGCCGGTGATGGTGATCTTGTTCTTGAAGAGACGGAAGAAGTAGCAGGCCGCGATCGCCGCAAGGCAGCCCAGCGCCGCGGCGTCAGTGGGCGAGCAGAATTTGAAGAAGATGCTGCCGACGACCACGACGAAGATGATGAAGAGCGGGAAGATGTAGAGCGCGAACGGAAGGACCCGGTTCACCGTCCGCAAATACCGCCCCTCGTAGGTTCGCTCGAAGAGCGCCCGGCCCTTACGGTTGAGGGCAAGGGTGATCGGCTTGTCGAGATGGCTCTCGTCGGGATCGTAGCCCGGCGCCAGCGACGGGTTCATCCAACAGCGCCCGACGACGTAAGCGAAGAACAGCACCGCCATCAGGATGCCGGGCACGATGCCCGCGATGAGCAGCTGCGCCACCGACTGCTCGGCGAGGCTCGCCAACAGCACGGCGAGCGCGGAGGGCGGGATCAGCATGGCGATGCCGCCCACCGCCATGATCGGCCCCATCGAGATCGCCGGCTTGTAGCCGCGGTTCACCATATCGGGCAGCAGCACGCTGCCGAGGATCGCCGTGTTGGCGATGGTCGAGCCGGAGAGCGAGGAGAACACCGTGCCGCCGATGATCGAGACCACCGAAAGCCGCCCCGGAATGCGCGCGATCATGCGGTCGATGGCGCCGATCGCCTTGAAGGCGACCCCGGTCTGCAACAGGATCTCGCCCATCAATAAGAACAGCGCAATGGGCGTCAGCGCGTATTTGATCGCGAGATGGAACTCCATCGGCATGCTCTGAAGCGCCACCTGCATGGAATACCAGTCGCCGTCGGTCGCCATGCGCCCGATGAAGAAGGCGGTGCCGAAGAGGTTGGCGGCGAAAAAGGCGAAGGCGACCGGCAGGCCGAGGAATAGGAGCAGGCAGACCAGCCCCAGCAGCAGCAGCATGGCGTTGTACCAAGCCACCGCCTAGAACCCTGCCTTGTCGCCGGCATCGCCGGCACGCCGGACGCGCAGCAGGAACTCGATCGTCAACAGCGCGAAGGCGAGCGCGAAGGTCACCATCATGTACCAATTGTCGATGCGCAGATCCTTGTCCGGCAGGGTCTCGTCCACATATTCGACGATTGCGGCGGTGACGCCGTAGTAACAGAGCACGGCGCAGAGCACGGCGCCGACGATATCGAGCACCTTTTCCATGCGTACGGCAATGCGTTTGGGCAGCGCCGCGACGATGATGTCGACCCGCACATGGGCGCCCTTCTGCAGCACCCAGGCTGCCGACAGGAAGACGCCGACATAGAGTGCATATTCGATCCCCTCGCCCAGCCACGGCAAATTGCCCCAGGACATCTTGCGCAGCAGAAGATCGAAGGGGATCAGGATCGCGAAGGCGCCGATCGAGGCCGCGACCACGCCCGCGACGAACGTGTTGAACGCATTGAACCAAACCTCAAATCGGTCGAGAGCGTTGCGCATAACGGTGCGGGTCTTTTCCTCTTAGACAACAGAACCGTAACGACAGAGCCACAACCAGAACGCCATGAGCTCAGAATAAGCGGGGCGGCTCGTATCTCGAACCGCCCCGCAACGCAAGCACGTCCTTCAGTTCTTCCGCATCATACGCTGCAGCACGGGACCGTGCTTCGGGCTGCGTTCGATGAGCTGGGCCCAGCCCGTATCTTTCGCAGCCTTGGTCCACTTCTCTGCGTCGGCCCCGGTGAACTTGATCGTCTTCATGCCCTTGCTCGCCATCCAGGCCTTGGCCTTGGCGAGCCGGCCCTCATGGTCCTCGTTGGCGCGCTCGTGCTCCAGGGCGACCTTCTGCAGCACCGCCTTCTGCTCTTTCGTCAGGGTGTTCCATTTCTCCAGGTTCACCATGAGCTGCAGGGCCGCGATGTAAAAGCCCGGCTCGACGCGATATTTGGTCACCTTGATCCAGGGCGGCACCCAGCCGATCGCCGGCCAGCCATAGCCCTGCACCGTGCCGTTCTCCATGTAGGTGTAGATCTGGGCGATGTTGGAGCGCTGCACCGTGGCGCCCAGGCTCTTGAAGAAGGGCGTGTAGACCGGCGAGACGCGCAGATGCAGGCCCGTCAGGTCGGGCTTCGTGATCGGCTTGCTGAGCCACAGAAAGAACGGCCCGTCGCTCCTCTGGCGGCCCAGGAAGTAGATGTTCTTCGCGTTGAAGACCTTCTGCATGTAGGCATAGGCGCCGTTCTTGCGCATCTCCGAGGGCTTGTAGTCGGAGAGCCTGAGCGCCTCGCATTCCGGCACCACATTGCCGAAATAGGCATCCGGGCAGCCGATGATATCGTAGGTCCCGCGCGCCATGCGCCGGGTCATCGTGAACGGGCTGCCGATGGCCGGGGCCCCGCCAAGAAGCTTGATCTGAACGACGCCGGCACCCGCCGCGTTGACGTCCTTCACGTATTTCTCAAAGCCAAGTCCGGGCGGGCTGCCGATCGGAAAGCAGCTCGCGCCGCGCAGGATAAGTTCCGCCGATCGCGCCGGTCCGGCGGTCATTACGGCCATCGTTGCTGCGCCTGCCGCAGCGACCGCTAGCAGCTTCAACTTCGTCATGGGTCGACTCCTCCCGTTGATCGCCGGAGTCGCGCGCCGTTTTCCGGTTCTGCCGTCCGGCAAACCCTGAAACACTTCAACCGTCCACGCGTATGCGCACCGAGCATCGTCCAGCCGGCGGAGATACCGGATTTAAGCATCTCCGCCGACCGGACAGTCGACTATTTGCCCTTGGTGAACAGCTGCTTCAGCTTCCGCCAATGCCGCGGGCTACGCTTCTTCACTTCTGCCCAGCCCGCATTGTTTGCAGCGTTGACCCACTTCGCGCGGTCCGCGCCGGTGAAGGTGATGATCTTCATGCCGTTCTTGATCGACCAGTCGGTCTGCTTCTTCATCATCGCCTTGAATTCCGGCGTATCGGTTTCCGCCTTCGCCTCGAAAGCAAGACCGACCTGGGTGATCACGTCCTGCTGCGCGGTGGTCAGCGACTTCCACTTGCGCAGATTGACCAGCGTGTGCAGCGAGGAATGATAGACGCCGGGATCGACCCGGTACTTCGTCACCTTGATCCAGGCAGGCACCCAGCCGAGCGCCGGCCAGCCATAGCCCTGAACCGTGCCGTTTTCCATGTAGGTGTAGACCTGGGCGATGTTCGAGCGCTGCACGGTCGCACCCAGCGAGGTAAAGAACGCCGTGTAGACCGGCGACACGCGTAGATGCAGACCCTTCAGGTTCGGGCCCTTGATCGGCTTGGACAGGAAGAGGAAGAACGGCCCGAAGTCGTGGTGCCGGGCGACGTAGTGGATGCCCTTCGCGTTGAGGATCTTCTGAACATAGGCGATCGCGCCGCGCCGCCGCAATTCGGCGAAGGAGTATTCCTGCATCCGCAGCACCGGCGCCGACGGCATCACGTTGCCGAAATAGGCTTCCGTGCAGCCGACCACGTCGTAGGCGCCCCGCGACATCTTCTGCGTCAGCGTGAAGGGGCTGCCGATCGCCGGCGCGCCGCCGACCATCTTGATCTGCACGACACCCTTGCCGCGCTTGTTGACTTCCTTGACCAGCGCCTCGAACGGGCGGCCCGGCGGGCTGCCGATCGGAAAACAGCTGGCGCCGCGCAGCGTCACCTCGGCCGACACGGCCGGTGCCGCGCCCAGTCCGGTCGCAACCGCGGCACCCGCGGCGGCGAGGATAAGTTTCTTAAAGTCCATATTGGATAACCTCCCAGTTCCGTGCGGCCCGCCTTTGGACCATTGCTTGCATCGGCGCATGGCTCGTTTCGGCCAATATCGCTCAGGTGGGCTTGAAGCCCACTCCGGCCCCGATCGCGCCATTATGGCCGAACCGCCAATGCCATCGAAAGGTAATTTACCCGACGGTCCCCTTGAAATCAATTTTGTTTGATATCCAACAAGTTAAGGCATAGCCGGCACGCTTGACATACAATCGCCGCGCGTCCTAGGTCGCGCCCATGGCGACGCAGCAGTGGCGCAACGAAACCGGATATCTGCTGAACAAAGCGGCGCGGCGCTGGAACGCCATGCTGCTGTCGATGCTGCGCGAGGCGGGCGTCGACGACATCCGTCCCTCCTTCGGCGCGGTGCTGGTGCCGCTGTTCGAGGAGGACGGGTTGCGGCTCGGCGAGCTCGCCGTGCGCTCGGGGCTCACGAAGCAGACCCTGACCACCCTCGTCCGCCGCATCGAGGCGCACGGCTATGTCGAGCGGCGGCCCGATCCACAGGACGGCCGGGCGGCGCGCCTTTTCCTGACCCGCAAGGCCCGCACGCTCGAGCCGATCGTGGTCCGCATCATCGAGAAACTCGATGGTATAACGCGCGACCTCGACGACAATGGCGATTTCCAGCCGATCGCCGCCTGGCTGCGGGCGATGAGCGAGAAGAACCCCCAGAAGTCCTGACAACTTTCAAGTAACCTATTGGCCAGAAACACAAAAAACTAGTCTGTATTCGTACTAAAAACTGCTATCATGCCGATCCCAACATCGCGGGAGACGACGATGGCTAAGAATCAGAGCACGCCGCAATCGGCCGATATCCCGCCCGGCTGGCCGGCCAACCGCGCGCCTGACGATGGCGGTGTCGGATTGGGTCCCAGGCCTGGCGATGCGGAAGCCGGCATCGAGGTGACCGCCGACTTCGCCCGCTTCAGCCAGAAGAACGACATCTACTGCCGCTCGCGCTGGGATCCCGTGGTGAAGAGCGACGCGGCCAAGCGCTTCTTTGCCTCCCACCACACCGTCACCCCGCGCAAGGGCGACGGCTACCGCCAGCGCGACTTCGCGCTCCGCAACGCCGCCTGGACCGTGGCCAACGAATACGCCAGCCGCGGCTTTGCCGAAGGCCGGTCCGAAGGCTTCCTCGACGAGATCACGCCCTATACGCCGCCGGTGGACACCAAGGTCGAGATCGAATCACCGGAGGCCCAGGCGGCCGAGATCAAGCAGGTCGCCAGGACGTTCGGCGCCGACCTCTGCGGCATCACCGGCTATGACGAGCGCTGGCACTATTCAGAGAAATACGACTTCCGCACCAAGGGGGGCCGGCCCAACGACACGGTCGAGGGTCTCCCCAACGTCATCGTGCTCGGCCACCGGATGGACCGCGATCTCATGGCGACCATGCCCTCGGCGCTCGCCGGCGCTGCGGCTGGAAAGATCTACAGCCACGAGATCGCGATGTCGCAGCTCCTCGCGCAATACATCCGCTATCTCGGCTACAACGCCTATGCCTCGGCGAACGATACTGCGCTCGCGATCCCCTATGCGGTCAAGGCGGGGCTCGGCGAATATGGCCGCAACCAGGTCGTCATCACGCCCGAATTCGGCCCGCGTCTGCGCCTCGCCAAGGTCTTCACCGACCTGCCGCTCGCCCACGACAAACCAAAGAGCTTCGGCGTGCGCGAATTCTGCGACATCTGTGAGCGCTGTGCGGAGGCCTGTCCGCCCAAGGCCCTGCCCTTCGGCCCGCCGAACGACACGGTCGTCAACCGCTCCTCGATCCAGGGCGTCAAGAAATGGACCGCCGATTGCGAGAAATGCTTCGGCTATTGGGTCAAGCTGCAGAGCGACTGCGCGATCTGCATGCGCGTCTGCCCCTACAACAAGGACTACAGCCGCCTGGTCTGGCGCCTGTGGCGCCGTCTCGCCGGCACGCGCTTTCGCAAAGTGGCGCTGTGGATCGACGACCGCCTGCGCGCCGGCCGCCGCCTGGCGCCCAAGGATTGGTGGGCCAAGGCGCAAAGCCGCTGAGTCCCTATCCGAATTTCTCGACGGCACAATTCCCTTTCCGGTTTGCAGGGCGTAGCCGACTCCGTTAGCTTTGTTGGACACCAAACAAAGATTGCGGGATCGGGAACGCGCCCATGGAGATTGCGGTACTGGGAGGCGGCCATGGCTGCTACGCCGCCGCCGCGGATATGGCCGAAGCCGGCCACACGGTGCGCTTCTGGCGGCGCGATGCGGGTACCTTCGCGCCGGTGCTGAAAAGCGGCACGGTCACGGTCAAGGACGCCAAGGGCGTGCGCCAAGCCGCCATCGCCATGCCAACCACCGAGCTTTCGCAAGCCGTCGCCGGGGCCGAGCTCATCGTCATTCCGCTGCCCGCTACCGCCCAGACCGGGCTTTTCCCGCAGCTCGCGCCGCTCCTCACCGAAGGCCAGGTCGTCTTCCTGCCCCCCGGCACCTTCGGCAGCTACCTGCTCCTGAAGGCGATGCGCGCGGCGGGCAACACCGCGAACGTCGCCTGCGCGGAGACCGGCACCCTGCCCTGGCTCTGCCGCAAGCACGGCCCCGCCGAGGTCGCGGTCAGCGTCCGCGCGACCCGCCTGCCCACCGGCGTCATCCCCGCGAAGGACAGCGCGCGCGCGC
The DNA here is from genome assembly GCA_964494065.1 of uncultured Alphaproteobacteria bacterium. Taxonomy (GTDB): domain Bacteria; phylum Pseudomonadota; class Alphaproteobacteria; order JAPULJ01; family JAPULJ01; genus DATKZM01. Next base: position 5,804 of record CAZBRE010000049.1, on the reverse strand, counting down.
TTTCCGTCATCAAAGCGGCCTTTCCGGCCATCGAGCCGATCGAGGATGCGCTCGCCGGCGCGCTGATGAATGCCGGGCCGATCATCCACCCGCCACTGATCATCATGAACGCCGGCCCGCTCGAACATTTCGAGGCCTGGGACATCCACAACGAAGGCACGCAGCCCTCGATCCGCCGCGTCACCGATGCCCTCGACGCCGAACGTATCGCCGTCCGCGAGGCGCTCGGCTACGGCGCGCCCCACTTCCCGCTCGCCGATCATTACGACGACGCCCGCGACGAGTGGATGTACGGCGACAGCTCGCACGAGCGCCTGACCGATTCGGGCGACTGGCGCGAGCACATCGTCCTCACCGAGCACCGCTACATGGTCGAGGACGTCGCCCTCGGCCTCGCCTTCCTGGTCTCCGCCGGCGAGTATGCCGGCGCACCAGTGCCCGTTGCACGCGGGCTTTTGGCGCTCGGCTCGGCGATCTGCGGTGATGACTTCCGCGAGACGGGCCGCACCTTCGAGACCGTCGGCATCGCCGATCTCGACCGCGCCGCGCTCGCCGCCCTGCTTCAGAACGGCCCCGCATCATGAGCGACGACAAACCCGCCATCGCCCTCGTCGGTCCCGGCCGGATGGGCCGCGGCATGGCGCATTGCTTCGCCTATGCCGGTTATCCCGTCACCCTCGTCGACCTGAAGCCGCGCGAGGCCGCCGACTACACACGCATCGAGGCCGAGTGCCGCGACGAGGTCGCGCACAACCTGCACTTCCTCACCTCGCTCGACGTTTTGACCTTCCCGCAGGTCCAGCCGATTCTGGACCTCATCGCCTTCACGGGGCCACACGATGCGGGCGAGGTGCTCGCGGCCGCCGACGTGATCATGGAGGGCGTGCCCGAGACGCGCGAAGCCAAGGCTTCGGCCTTCGAGCAGATCGGCCGCATGGCCCGCCCCGACGCCATCGTCGCCTCGACCACATCCAGTATGCTGGTAACTGACCTTGAGGTCTTGATCGCCCATCCCGAGCGCTTCCTGAACGCCCATTTCCTCAACCCCGCCTATCTGATCCCGCTGGTCGAGGTGAGCCCTTCGCCCACCACCGACGAGGCGGTCACCAAGCGGCTCATGGATCTCCTGACCGCGATCGGCAAGGTGCCGGTGCGCTGCGCCGCCTCGCCCGGCTACATCATCCCGCGCCTGCAATCGCTCATGCTGTCGGAGGCCGCGCGCATGGTCCACGAAGGCGTGGCCAGCCCGGAGGACATCGACAAGGCGATCATGAACGGCTTCGGCCCGCGCTACTCGACCATGGGCGCGGTCGAGTTCATCGACTGGGGCGGCGTCGACATCGTCTATTATGCCGGGCATTACCTCGCCAAGGCGCTCAACTCGCCGCGCCACGCCCCGCCGCCCGAGCTCGACCAGATGATCGCCGACGGCAAGACAGGTATGCGCGAAGGCCAAGGCTACTATGACTTCCGGAGCATGGACGTGGAGGCCTATCAGCGCGACAAACTATCGACGCTGGTCCATCTATTGCGTTATTTGGACAGAGTGCCGAAGCCGGGGGTGTGAACACGCTGTTCAAGGAAAGGCCCGATCCCATGAGCACAGCCGCCCAAGCCACAGCCGAAGCCACAGTCGAAACCAAGTCCGTCGCCGCCGAGCGCCGCGCCGCGGTCGCCGATGCGATCGTGAAAGCCCGCGCGATCGAGGCGGAGAAGGGCGTCACCCGCGAGGCGCTGGAGGATATCCGCGAAGTCATGGTCGGCCTCGCCAAGCGCCGCGAGCTGTTCCCGCGTGAGGTCTTCAAGTCGCGTGGGCCGCGGCCGGACGACCGCATCTACCGCCTTTCCGAGGACGACGGCCACCGTTTCGCGCTCTACATCAATTGCGGCGAGCCCGGCACCAAGACCCCGCCCCACGATCACACCACCTGGGCGGTGATCGCCGGCATCGACGGCGAGGAGCACCAGTGGATCTATCGCCGCACCGATGACGGCTCGGTCGACGGCGTCGGCACCGTCGAGGTCGACCACGAGTTCACCGTCGAGCCGGGCACGGCGATCGCCTACATGCCCGACGACATTCACTCGATCAATGTGCGCGGCGACGTGCCCGCGCTGCATCTCCATCTCTACGGAAGCGGCTTCGAGGAGATGCAGGGCCGCATCGCCTTCGACGTCGAAGCCGGCACCTACAAGACCTTCCCCGGCTACCCCGAAGTGATGGACGACCCGGGCGACGGCTGAGGCGCCGGGGCCAGATCTTCGCAATCCGATAAATTATTGTCACCCCGGACTTGATCCGGGGCCCATACGGTCATGCGACCACTTCAGACCGCTGAGTATCTTGCACCCGCCGTATGGACCCCGGCTCTACGCTTCGCTCCGGCCGGGGTGACAGTGTAGTGTTTGCGGAATAGATCGCTTCCGTCCCAAAAGGCGACTGCTTTCATGAAAACCATCACCCCCCAGGACCTGCGCGCCTGGCTCACCGATGGCGGCGAGCTGGCGCTGTTCGATCTCCGCGAGCAGGGTGTCTACTGCCGCTCGCATCTGCTCTTCGCGGTCTGCCTGCCGCTCTCGCATCTGGAGGCGCGGATCGGCCGCCTGGCGCCGCGCCGCTCGGTCCGCACGGTGCTGTGCGACGACGGCGAGGGCCTAGCCGAGCGTGGGCACGCCGCCCTCGAGGCGATGGGCTATTCGGATATCTCGATCCTGGACGGCGGGATCACGGCCTGGCAGCGCGCCGGCTTCGAGCTCTTCAGCGGCGTCAACGTGCCGTCCAAGGCCTTCGGTGAGTTCATCGAACATGAGGACGACACGCCGCGCATCGAGGCAACGGAACTCCAGCGCATGGTCGAGGCGGGCGAGGATCTGGTGATCCTCGATTCGCGGCCCTGGGGCGAATACCACCGCATGAACATTCCCGGCGGCATCGACGCGCCGGGCGCCGAGCTGGTCCACCGAGTCCACGACCTCGCGCCCGATCCGAACCGCACCGTCGTCGTCAACTGCGCCGGTCGCACGCGCTCGATCATCGGCGCCCAGTCGCTGATCAACGCCGGCATCCCCAACCGCGTCGTGGCACTAAAGGACGGCACGATGGGCTGGGAGCTCGCCGGCTTCGAAGTCGAGCGCGGCGCCACAAGGCGCGCCCCCGAACCCTCGCCCGCGGCCGCGGAGATCGCGCAAGCCCGCGCCGCCGCCGTCGCCAGGCGCTTCGGCATCCAGACGATCGACGAGGCGGCGCTCGCGCGTTGGCAATCGCAAACGAACGAGCGCAGCCTTTTCGTCCTCGACGTCCGCTCGCCCGAAGAGTTCGCCGCCGGCCACCGCCCCGACAGCCGCCACGCCGCCGGCGGCCAGCTCGTCCAGAGCACCGACGAATATGTCGGCGTGCGGAACGCCCGCCTCGTCCTGGTCGACGATACGCAAGTGCGCGCCACCATGACGGCGTCGTGGCTCGTCCAGATGGGCTGGCCCGAGGTGGCGGTGCTGGCGAACGGCCTGGCGGGCAACCTCGCGACCGGACCCGCACCCGCGATCGCCGAGGTCCCTGCGGCCGAGACGATCGATGCTCAGACATTGAAACAAGCGATCGACGCAGGCGATTGCGCGGTCGTCGATTTCGCCACCAGCCTGCAGTACCGCGCGGGGCATATCCCGGGGGCCGCCTTCGCCGTCCGCGCGCGCCTGCCCGAGGACGCCGCCAAGCTGCCGGACGCCGCGTCCTACGTCGCCACCTCGCCCGACGGTGTTCACGCGCGCTGGTCCGCCGTCGATCTCGTCAAGGCGACCGGCAAACCGGTCACCGTTCTCGACGGCGGCACCAAGGCGTGGCGGGACGCTGGTTTCCCCCTCACAGAAGGCTTCGAACATCTCGCTTCGGCGAACGACGACGTCTGGTACAAGCCCTATGACCACGACGACGACGTGCCGGAAAAGCACATGCGCGAATATCTCGAATGGGAGGTCGATCTCGTCCGCCAGATCGAGCGCGACGGCACCGCCACCTTCCGCCGTTTCCCGGCGGCCACATAGTGGCGCCCACGTGGCTCTCACGACGCTGAACGATGTCGAGGCAGCACTTGAAGACGCCGGCCTAACCCCGCGCGGCGCCTTCCATCCCGAAGCTGACGACGGCGTTCCCGATCTGCCCGACGGCCGCGCCGCTGGCACGCTCGTGCTCGCCGGCAATGTGGGACCTGCGATGTGGCAGGCCTTCGAAAAGTCCAAAACGCTGGGACCCGACGCGCTCGACCGCTGGTCGGGCGAGGTCCTGCGCCCGATCGCGGACCGCTTCGGCGGCGCGGCGCATCTGCCGGGCGGCCCGCCCTATCTCCCCTTCATCCGCTGGGCCCAGCGCGCCGAGCCCGTGCAACCCTCGGCGATCGGCATGCTCATCCATCCCGACTACGGGCTCTGGCATGCCTATCGCGGTGCGCTCGCTTTGCCCGACCAATTGGAGTTGCCGCCGCCCGACGACCGCCCTCGCCCCTGCAACACCTGCGCCGACAAGCCGTGCCTATCGACCTGCCCGGTCGGCGCGTTCACGACGGAGGGCTACGACGTCCCGGCCTGCGTCGACTACTTGGAGACCACGCCCGGCAACGACTGCGCGAGCCACGGTTGCGCCGCCCGCCGCGCCTGTCCGGTCGGCCGCGACCACCACTACGCGGTCGCCCAGGCCGCCTTCCACATGGCCGCCTTCGTGCGCGCGAACCGGGCCGGCTAGCCTCGTCAGCCGTCGCGGATATCCCGCTCGCCCGACACCATTTCGGTTAGCAACGTATGCGCCTCGTCCTGCACCACGAGGTCGAGGAAGAGCCGCGATTCGAGCAGCAGGGTTTCCGGGTCGATCGGCGGCACAGCCGCGCGCACGAGCCGCTTCGCATGCGCCAGCGCCCGCGGCGGCTTGGCGGCAAGCTCGGCCGCGAGCTCGTTCGCCCGCGCCATCGCATCCTCGACCAGCTCGTGGGCGAGCCCCATCGAGACCGCCTGGGCCGGCGCGATGGTGCGGCCGCGCAGGATCATCTCCAGCGCCCGGCCCAAACCGACGAGCCGCGCCAGACGCTGCGTGCCCCCCGCGCCCGGCAGCAGGCCGATATTCACTTCGGGCAGGCCGATCGAGAACTCGCCGTGCTCGACGAGGCGGATGTCGCAGGCCATGGCGAGCTCGAGCCCGCCGCCCATGGCATGGCCGTTGATCGCCGCGATCACCGGCTTGGGCAGCGCCTCGAGCGCCCGGGCGAGACGGTTCATCACGTGGTCGTCGACCCGGCTGGTCTCATCGAAGGTCTTGCCGCGCTCGCGCAAGCCTTTGGAAAGCTTGAGCAGATCGTCGCCAGAATGATGCTTCACGAAGACGCCCTCGACGCCTCCCGTCAGGATCAGGCAACGCACGCCGGGATCGGCCGCCTCGCCCTCGACGACGCCGAGCAGCGCCGCACCCATCGCATCGGTCATCAGCCCGTCGGGCGGATTGTCGAGGGTGATGGTGAGGACGGCGTCGGCGACGCTGGTCTTGATCTTGGATGAAGCGGACATGCGGCAGCTCCGGTCAGAGTCGGTGCCCGCCCACTTTCCGCCACTCCCACTTCAATGTCACCCCGGACTTGATCCGGGGTCCATTCTGCCCTCAATGCAGGCATTGTCGCATGCTCATGACGTGCGCTGCCCCTGAAGGAATCAATGCATGGACCCCGGCTCTCCGCTGACGCTACGGCCGGGGTGACATCGAGGGTGTGGATGGAGGCCGCTAAGCCGCCTTGCCGTGGCAGTGCTTGTATTTGTTGCCCGAGCCGCAC